>NZ_JBIRSJ010000017.1:0-51732 GCF_044334165.1 Streptomyces sp. NPDC020845
TTCACCCGGAAGCAATAGCCGACGGAACCTCCACCAGCGACCTTGCGCCCACCCCCAGCCGGAAACGGACATAGCCTTACGAACCGCCCACTCAGACGGGCTTACTGCTTCCCATTCACGGGGAGCAAGGCCGAGTAGGTGTCCGGGGATACGTAAGGCATCGGCAATCGTTGCGATCTTTTGGAATGAGCTAATGCGACCCTGGCCACGTGCCAGGGTGCCCACTCGCTCGGGCTTGATGTCACACTCAGCAGCGATCTTCGAATAGCTGATCTTGGCCAGGTCACGGGCCAGTGAGAAGACAGCACCGAAGTCGTGAGCCACGATCGCAGCCCGCATCTCCGCGTGGTTGAGCAGTTCACGCGGTAGCGCTGTCGGTGGTTGGTAAACGGTCATAGGTACCCCGTCGCGCCTGCTGGTGACAGTGTGTCGCAATGCCCGGAACGTCAGCCTA
Source organism: Streptomyces sp. NPDC020845 (assembly GCF_044334165.1). Lineage (NCBI taxonomy): Bacteria > Bacillati > Actinomycetota > Actinomycetes > Kitasatosporales > Streptomycetaceae > Streptomyces > Streptomyces sp. NPDC020845. Next base: position 455 of record NZ_JBIRSJ010000017.1, read on the forward strand.
CCCATGATGGGGATACCCACGGTCGGGAAGTCAGTGCCGTTGGAAGAAAGCACAGTTGGCAGACACGCCAGACCCCCGCGACCGGGCGTGGTCCGGGGGCACGGCCAACGCTGTGTAGGAGCGTCAACATGCAGAAGAATATCCCCCGAATCGTGGACGGGCTCTTGCGGCTGATGCTGCCCGCCCCCGGCCGCCATATCGGAACCATCGGGCACGGTGTGAAGGCGGTGGCGACATGAGCAAGCGGCCCCGCCTGCTGCCGTGGCCGAACTCGGCCGGGAAACGCTGCTATCTCGTGACGGATGACGACGGTGACAGTCGTCTGTCGAGACTCGCCGATGAGATGGAGGCGATGCAGCTCAGGGCAGGGGCCCAACTCCTCGGACATGCGGGCGAAATGCTCTGCGATCACAGGGCAGACGTGCGGGAGCTGCGGTTCCTCGCGAAGTGCCTGTGTGAGGCGCTGCGCGACGCGCTGCGGGTCGCCGAAAGTCGGGGCGGACGGCTTGCCTCAGCCAACGGCGAGCCGCACGACGGCCCGCAGGTCCATCTGGAGCCTTAGAGGGGCGTGCGAATGAGCCAATCCCAGTCAGGTGCGTCAGAGGGGCGGCAGGTCGTGCCCGTCCCGGTTCGCGGCCGCGAACCGATCCGCTTTGCCGGCGGCCGACAGCGTTACTCAATAGGTGGCCGGTGGCGTGGAGTACGTAACAACGATCCAGTCGAAGGGACGACACACAACATGAGCAACATGCAGATCATCACCGCTGCCGATGGCGGACAGCACGGCGGAGGCGGCGGAGAGGGAGACGACGGACACCCCGGCCAGCCCTGGACGCCTCCGCAGGAGCCCCCATCGCCCGACGGCGACACCCCGCCCGGCGATGGGACGCACCGCAAGTGACACCCGACTCCGTACGACGGGACCGCCCCAGCCGCGAGGAGCTGGGGCGGATCCTCCTTGAAACGCGTGCGATGTCGCCAGACTGGGCTCCGACCTTCGCGGCGGTCGACCGAGCCGCCTTTCTGCCTGACCTGATGTGGCCGTTCGACATGGACACCGGTACGAGCGTCAGTGTGGACAGGGCCGCTGACCCCGATGCCTGGTACGGCGCAGTGGACAGCAATGTCCCCATCGTCACCCAGTGGGACGACGGCAAGCACACCGGAACCGCACCGGGGAGGCTGTCCACCAGTTCCTCCTCCATGCCTTCCGTCAACTACGCGATGCTCCAAGCCCTGGACATTCACGAGCGCATGAGCGTGCTCGACGTGGGCACCGGCACGGGCGAGACGGCCGGGGCGCTGACACACCGCTGTGGCGGTCGTAACGTCACCACGGTGGAGGTGGACCGCGCCGTGTCGACGCGGGCCCGCGAACGGTTGTGCGCGGCCGGGCTGTACCCCGACGTCATAGCGGGCGACGGGATCAAGGGCTGCATCAGCAACGCGCCGTATGACCGCGTCCTGGCCACGGTCGGGCTCCGGGAGATCCCCGGGGCGTGGGTCGAGCAGACCCGACAGGGTGGCATCATCCTGGCCCCGTGGGGGACCCACTACTCCCATGCCGACGCCGTGGCCCGACTGGTGGTGAAGGGCGGGACAGCGTCGGGCCGCTTCGTCCGGCCCGTCGAATTCATGAAGACGAGGGCACAACGCCTACCTGCCCGGGATCATGGGGATTACGTTCCGTCGGACGGCTTCGACCATGCCGATACGTCCACCACAGACGTGACGGAGTCCGATTTTGTCACCGGCCAGTACACGGCGCTCCCCTTCGCCCTGGGGCTCCGGGTACGGAATTGCGCCCAAGCCGTGGCCGACAAGCGCAACGGGGCACGGCCTGTGTGGTTCTACGGGCTGAGTGACCGCTCCTGGGCGTGTGCGATGTTCCGCGATGGGGGCACAACGCGCGTCTGGCAGTCGGGCCCGCGCCGGTTGTGGGACGAGGTGGAGGCGGCATACCGGTGGTGGAAAGACCGGGGCAGGCCGGAGCACACCCGGTTTGGTCTTACGGTCACGCCAGAGGGACAGCGGGGGTGGCTGGACGACCCGGCCGACTCCTGGTCTGTGTGACCCCGGCCGGGTCCCACCCGGGGTCGGTGGGGCGCTGAGGCAGGATGGCTCCATGAGCATCGTGAAGATCAATGTGCTGACGGTCCCCGAGGAGCAGCGCGAGGTGCTGGAGAAGCGCTTCGCGTCGCGGGCCGGGACGGTCGAGAACTCGGACGGGTTCGAGTGGTTCGAACTGTTGCGGCCGGTGGAGGGCACCGACCAGTACCTCGTCTATACGCGCTGGCGCAGCGAGGAGGACTTCCAGGCGTGGATGGAGGGCCCGATGAAGGCGGCCCACCAGCGTGGCGGGGAGGGCGCGCCGCAGCAGAAGCCTGCCGCTTCCGGGTCGACGCTGTGGTCCTTCGAGGTCGTGCAGCAGACCGGACCCAAGCAGGACTGACCGCCCCCTAGGGCGTGCGGTGAGGAGGTGGGTCGTTGCGCGGGGAGCTGACGGCGAAGGGGAAGGCGACCCGGAGCCGGATCGTCGAGGGGGCCGCGGCGGTGCTGCGGGAGATGGGCGTCGCTTCGGCGACGCTGGACGACATCATGGCGCGGACCAGCACCAGCAAGGGCCAGCTGTTCCACTACTTCCCGGCCGGGAAGGATGAACTGCTCGTCGCCGTGGCCCAGTTCGAGGCGGATCAGGTCCTGGAGGACCAGCAGCCCTATCTGGGCTGTCTCGACTCCTGGGATGCCTGGGAGCAGTGGCGGAACGTGGTGATCACGCGCTACGAGGCCCAGGGGGACCAGTGTCCGCTGGGGTCGCTGTTCCTTCAGATCGGGCGTTCGACTCCCGGGACACGGGCGATCGTGATCGAGCTGATGCGTCGCTGGCAGGAGAGCCTGGCGGCGGGCATCCGGGCGTTGCAGGCGAACGGCAGGCTTCCCGCCGATGTCGATGTCGACGCGCGGGCCGCGGCGCTGCTGGCCGCGATCCAAGGGGGCGTGTCGATCCTGCTGTCGACGGGGCAGTCCACCCATTTGCGTGCCGCTCTCGATCAGGGGATCGCGGATCTGCGCCACGCGGGCCGCGCCGCGGCGTGATCTGCCGTCCGGTCGTCGGGCATGAGACGGGGGTGGGCGGTTTCACCGAAACCGCCCACCCCCGCCCCCTCAGGCGGCGATGACGGCGGCGGTCGTACGGCCGCCGTCGACGTCGAGCACGATGCCGTGCACGAATGAGGACTCGTCAGCGGCCAGGTACACCGCGGCGCTCGCGATGGCGTCGGGGGTGCCCATCCGGCCCGCTGGGGTGCCCTTCATCATCACCTCGGCGGCGTGGGCCGCTCCGGCGTCCGGCGCCAGCACCACGCCCGGGGAGATCGCGTTCACGCGTATGCCCTGCGGCCCGAACTCCGCCGCCCAGGCCCGGGTCAGGGTCTCCATGGCCCCCTTGGTGGAGCTGTACAGGGCGCCGACGGGAACGCCCAGCCGGGCGATCCAGGAGCCCAGGTTGATGATCGCTCCACCGCCGGACTCCGCCATGGCGGGGGCGACGGCCGCGGTCAAGAAGAACGGTGCCTTCACGTTGACCGCGTAGACCCGGTCGAAGGTCTTCTCGTCGGTGGCCGCGGTCGGGTCACCGGGGTAGATGCCGGCGTTGTTGACCAGGACGTCGACACGGCCGCCGAGGACCCGCGTCGCCTCCTGGGCCAGCGCCTGCGAGGCAGCGGCGCTTCCGTCCAGGTCGGCCCGTACGAAGTCGGCCTGGCCGCCGCGTACGCGGATCCCGTCGACGACCTCCTGACCGCGCTCGGCGCTGCGGCCCGAGACGATGACTTGTGCCCCCTCGGCGGCGAATGCCTCCGCGATCGCCCGCCCGATGTTGCTGGTCGCGCCGGTCACCAGCGCGGTCTTGCCCGCAAGCCGCATCGACATGGTCCACTCCGTTGCTTGATCTTGCTTGAATCTCCACCGTGAAACCGCGCGGCCGAACCGCATGCCGCCTCCGGCCGGACGGGGCCCTGGACGGCCAGGGCGCAGTGCCCACTGTGCGAGTCCAAAATTGGACCCGCAAGTCCAAAGTTCGGTGTGTGCCGGCCCGCTGCCCCTGCCCAACGCCCGCGACCGGGTATCCCGCGTACTGGTCGATGCCGGTCATGGGGAGCGCGCCGTCGCCGAGTGAGCGGCCGTGGGACTCGTCGCCGACGCCGCCGGAGATTGCCGAGTACGGCCGGTTCCCGGGTGCGTTCCCGGGCGAGGGGACATCGGGGCACCGTCATCCGGTGGCCGTCGAGGTGCTGAACCATGCGATCGGGCACCCGGGAGTGCCATGGACGAGCGCGCGCCCCGACGGAGAAGTGGCCGAAGAGGTCCACCGGCTGCTGACCGACGCACTCTCTTCGGGATCCGAAACGCTGGATGAACGGGCTCGCGAGCTGATCGCCGCACTGACCAGGGAACTGGCGGGAGGCTTTCGCGATCTGGTACGTGTCACGGTCGCCGCGGAGCCGGATGGCCAACCGCTCGGCGATGAGCTGCATCTGCTCGGCCGAGATCTCGGCGGGGACACGTTCCGGCTGTCCATAGCCCCCTCGGCCGCCCCGCCGCCCTCCGATGGGCTGTGGCCGGACCCTTCCCGGGTGCTGGACGGCGAGATCGCCGCGCCCCCGCCGCGTTCCGCGCGTGGTGGCCGAAGTCGGACCGCTGGGCGGAGCTGGTGGACGACGAGTGGTGGGAGGAGGACGAAGCCGATCTCCGCCGGCTGGACGACGAGACTCTGGCGAGGGTCCTGACGGACTTCGACGAGCACAATCTGGAGCAGGCCAGGACCGGCGCCTGGGCCATGGGGGACATCGACGACTACGACATCGACGACGACCCTCAGCCCCGCTTCCCAGGCGACCAGCTGGTGGTCTTCCTCGGCCGGGACGTGTTCGACACCGTCACCGCGCAGGTCACTGACGGCTCCGGCCGTGTGGCTCCGCCGGCGTACGGGATCGGCCTTCCGGTCGACGTCTCGGATGAGGACTACGGCTTCCAGGCCTGTCTGCTGCTTGTCGGAGCCGAGTCGGTCGGCATCGTCACAATCGACGCGTCGGCCTGACGCGGAGGCTACGCTCGCTCGGATGATCACTACTTGGGAGCCCACGGCGGCGGGCGTACTGCGGCTGCCTTCGGGTCGACTCGTACGGGGCAGGGGGCTGCGCCACCCCCTGCCGGCCGGGCCGGAGCCCGGCTTCGCGCTGTATCTGCTGGGCAAGGAGCCGCCCGCCGTCTCCTGGGAGGCGCGCTGGGTCCGCTGGCCGGACTTCCGGCTGCCGTCCGACCGTGCCGCGGCCGGGGAGGCGCTGCGCGAGGCGTGGGAGCGCGCCGCGGGCGAACGCGTCGAGGTCGCCTGCGGCGGCGGGGTCGGCCGCACCGGCACGGCGCTGGCCTGCCTCGCCGTGCTGGACGGGGTCCCGGGCCACGAGGCGGTCGGCTACGTCAGGGAGCACTACGCGCCGCGCGCCGTCGAGACCCCCTGGCAGCGCCGCTTCGTGGCCCGCTTCGCCCCGTGATCCAGCCCGTTCAGATGCTCAGCAGCCGGTCCAGGACGTTGCGGTAGCCGCGCATGGCCAGCCGCAGGTCTTCCGTCCGTACGGTGCCCGACTCGTTCTCCCGCCAGGCGTCTTTGAGCGTACGGCGGCGGTCGGCGAGGAGGTCGGCGAGGCGGCCGGACAGCTCGTCGAGGAGCAGATCGGCCTCTTCCACGGCGTCGCGCGGGGCGTCCACGAAGCCGCTGACCGCCTGCCTCAGGCGGCGGGCCAGCTCGTCCTGCTCGCTCGGCGGGAGGACCGGGAAGGTGGGGCCGTTGGGGACCTCGGGAATGGCCCCCGAAGCCCCCGTGGTGCCCGCAGCCCCCTTGGCTCTCGTGGCGCTTGCGGCGCGTGGAGCCGGGGTCGCATCGTGGGTCTCGGCCATCAGATGTCACCCCGTCCCAGGTTCCCGCCGCGCATCGCCCACGGCGCGTGCGTTTGCCTATGCGCATGCGGCCGCGTGCCGTCGCCGCCGTGGTGCGGGGGCTTGACCAGGTCCTCGAAGAGGACCCGGGCGTGCACCACGGCCTCGCGCAGCTCCTCGGTGTCCGCCCGGCCCTCACGGGCCCGCAGGGCGGCGGCGTGGACCTGGCGGTAGCCCTGCACGCTGTCCGCGTGGTGCACCGACAGGGCCGCGACCTGCTCGTCGTAGCGGTCGGAGGGGAAGCCGCGGTCGTGGGCGAGCCGGGCCAGCAGTTGGTCGGCGTCGGCCGTGGCGCGGGCCGGCTGCTCGATGAACTCCTCCTGCACCCGGGCCCATTCGGCCACGTACCGCTCGCGCAGCTCGCCGGAGAGCGGCCGGGTCTTGAGGCGGCCGTGCCGCCGCAGCCGCTCGTCGAGCTCCCGCTCCGCCGCTCTCGTATCGCCCGCGTGGCGGGCGACGGTCAGGTCGTACTCGGGCCCGAAGCGGCGTCGCAGAGCACGGTTCCGACCTCCGTCGCGCGCTCGGATGAATCCCGCGGCGAGCGCGGCAACGAGGACGACGGCGACGACAACCACGGTGATACTCACGCCAGTTGACATGGTCTGCTTCTGCCTTCCGCCCGTGCCCCCTTCCGTCCGGGGGCTGTTGTCCGCCGGGTTGCCCCCTTCACCGCCTTCAAACTCACGGGTCTCGGCAGGCGTGCGGAGCGGGCGCCTCGGGCGGCCGGCGGTAACTCGGGTGCGGGGTCCCGGTGGCAGCTGTCACGATGCCTGCCATGAGCACCAGCACGCCCCGCCCCCGCGCGCCCTTGACGGTCGCCCCGCGCCCGGTCGACGACCCGGTCTCGGCCGGTCTGCTGCGCGACTACCTCGTCGATGTCGCCGACCGCTGGTACGAGCTGTACGAGGGGCGCTCCACGACCCCCGAGGAGATCGACAAGCATCTCGCCGAGATGCCGAGCGACGACCTCGCCCCGCTGCACGGTGTGTTCCTGGTGGCCCACCACGACGGCGAGCTCGCAGGCTGCGCGGGCGTACGGCTGCTGGAGGGCGGCGGTACGGCGGAGCCGGGGCTCGGCCGTACGGCGGAGCTCAAGCGGATGTTCGTACGGCCGGCCAAGCGCGGCCTGGGCGCGGGCGGCGTGCTGCTCGCGGCGGCCGAGGCGGCCGCGCGTGAGCTGGGCGCCGGGCGGATCGTGCTGGAGACGCGGCTGGATCTGCGCGAGGCGCGGGCCCTGTACGCACGGCACGGGTACGCGGACGTGCCGCCGTTCTGCGAGGGTCCGTACTCGGAGGTCTGGCTGGGCAAGGAGCTGGACAGGGAGGCGAACAGGGAGGCAGGCAAGGAGCTCGGCAACCGCGTCGCCGGCTGACCGCCAGCGCGGCGACCCGGCGGGGGCCCACTCGGCGGGGGTGCCCACCCGCCAAGGCCGCGACCCGGCGGGGGCGCCCACCCGGCGGGGGCCCACCCGGCGAGGTGACGACCCGGCGAGGTGACGACCCGGCGGGGGTGTCCGCCCGGCGCAGCCGCTACGCGATCCCGCCTACGCCGTCCGCGGCGGTCCCGGGCGGTGTGCGTCGCCGCCGTCGCCCGGCTGTTCCGCGTCCGAGCCGCACAGCTCCCGGTTCAGCACCCGCACCAGCTCCATCAGATCGGTCGGGCGGTCCGGGGACCACCAGTCGCCCAGGAGCTCCGCCAGCGACTCCCCCCGGGCGCGGTAGAGCCGTTCCGCCACCCTTCGTCCTTCCTCGGTCGGCACGAGCGACACCCCGTCGCGCGCGCCCAGCCCCCGCTCCTCGATCTGCCGGGCCGCTTCGGTGATGACCCACGGCGGCGCGGTCGAGCGCTCGGCCAGCAGGTAGGGCTCGACCGCGCCGTAGTGGGTCATCCGCAGCAGCATCCAGCTCGCGGCCGGTCTGAGGTCGAGGCCGGCGCGCTTGGCGATGTCCTCGTAGACCTGTTTGCGGCCCTCGCGGCTGCCCAGCAGCGAGAGGGCGCGGGCGACCTCGTCGTGCGAGGAGCGCTCGACGGGGTTGCTGGCGACCACCTCGCTGGCCTCGGGCGCGGTGACGCTGGCCCGCAGCGGCTCCTCGTGCAGGAACCAGGCCAGGACGAAGGCGATCAGCACGAACGGCGCCGCGTACAGGAACACATCGGTGATGGAGACGGAGTACGCGTCCAGCACCCTCGCCCGCAGCGCCGCCGGCAGCAGCCGGACCCCGCGGGGGTCGGCACTCAGCGCGCTGGGGTCGACGCCGGGCGGCAGCCGCTGTCCGGCCAGCACATTGGCGAGGTGGGGGGCGAGGCTGTTGGCGAAGATCGTGCCGAAGACGGAGACGCCGAAGGAGCCGCCGATGGAGCGGAAGAAGGTGTTGCCGGAGGTGGCGACGCCGAGGTCCTGGTAGCGGACGGAGTTCTGCACGATGGTCACCAGGACCTGCATGACCAGGCCGAGCCCGAAGCCGAAGACGAAGAAGTACACGCTGGTCTCGGCCACGCCGGTGGACGGCCGCAGCTGGTGCAGAAGCAGCAGGCCGACGGCGGTGACGCCGGTGCCGAGGATCGGGAAGACCTTGTAGTGGCCGGTACGGCTGACGACCTGGCCGGAGCCGGTGGAGGCGAGCAGCATGCCGAAGACCATCGGCAGCATGTGGACGCCGGACAGGGTCGGGCTGACGCCCTGTACGACCTGCAAGAACGTCGGCAGGTAGGTCATGCTGCCGAACATCGCGAAGCCGACCACGAAGCCGATGACCGAGCAGACCGCGAAGGAGCGGCTGCGGAAGAGGTACAGCGGCAGCACGGGTTCGGCGGCGCGCCCCTCCACCCGTACGAAGGCCACCAGCAGCACCAGCCCCAGCAGCGCGAGCCCGACGATCTGCCAGGAGCCCCAGGGGTAGGTCACGCCGCCGAGGGAGGTCATCAGCACCAGCGCAGCGGCGACGGAGGCGATGAGGAGGGTACCGAGGTAGTCGATGGTGTGGCGGGCGCCGCGGACCGGGATGTGCAGCACGGTCGCGATGACGGCGAGGGCGATGATGCCGAGGGGGATGTTGATGTAGAAGACCCAGCGCCAGCTGAGGTGGTCGACGAAGAGCCCGCCGAGCAGCGGCCCGAGGACGCTCGTGGCGCCGAAGACCGCGCCGAAGAGCCCCTGGTAGCGGCCGCGTTCGCGGGGCGGGACGATGTCGCCGACGATCGCCATCGACAGCACGATCAGCCCGCCGCCGCCCAGCCCCTGGAGCCCGCGGAAGACGATCAGCTCCGGCATGTTCCGGGCGAGCCCGCACAGCGCCGAGCCGATGAGGAAGATGACGATGGCGGCCTGGAAGAGCTTCTTGCGCCCGTATTGGTCGCCGAGTTTGCCCCACAGCGGGGTGGCGGCGGTCGAGGCGAGCAGATACGCGGTGACGACCCAGGACAGATGCGACAGTCCGCCGAGATCGCTGACGATCGTGGGCAGGGCGGTGGCGACGATCGTCTGGTCGAGCGCGGCGAGCAGCAGTCCGAGCAGCAGGGCGCCGATCGCCACGAGGACCGTACGCTTCGTACGGTCCTCCCCCGGGCCGAGCGCCACGGGGCCCGGGGCCGGGGTCGAGGGGCTCGCGTCCTGCGCCATGGGTGACTCCGTACCTTGTCAGCGCGCGGCAGCCCGCGCGCGGGCCTCCGCGCTCCGTCCTCGACCAGCCGCCGACTCGTCCCTGACTCGTCGCCTTCGTCCCGGTCCGCGTTCTTCACCCCCATCCTCGCCTTTATGTCTCGTTACGGCCTGCTGAGAAGGCCCACACTCACTGGGAAGCGCTGCGCGGAACATGACAGGCTCTGCATAATCGCTGCGACTCCAGGAAGGGAAAGACCCGTGACGGCAGACCTCTGCCCGCACTGCTTCGCGCCGGCGCGCGACAACGGCCGCCCCGGTTGCGCGTGTGCAGCGCGCGCCGCCGCGGCTGCCGCGGCGGCGGGCGACAGCGAGGACCACATACGCGACGACCGCGACGGCATACGCGACAGCCTGCGTGAGAACACGCGCGAGGGCATGCGCGAGAGCATGCGTGAGGACACGCGCGACGGCTTCGACGACGAGATACGCGACGACCCCATGGGCCCACGCCCGTACGTCACGTTCGCCGGCGAAGAGCGCCGCAAGGGCCCCGAGCTCCGCGACATACGGCTGTTCGAGCGCATGACGACCCGTAGATCCGCCCGCGAGGACCACGACGCCCACGATGCGGACGCGGAACTCGAACAGACGGGGAGAGACCAGGCCGGGAGAGCGGACGGCGCGGACGGAGCAGCGGCCGGAGCGGGCAGAGCGCGCAGAGACGCGGGCAGAGACCACAGAACCGCCGCGGCCGCGGGGGCCGCCGCGGTGACCCAGGCGTTCGAGCCCGTCACGCAGCCCATCGACCGGATCAGCCCGGTCAACCGGACCGACCGGATCGGGGCGGCCGAGGCCGCGCGGACCGAGGCCGACGCGTCCGCTCCCGCCGGGGGCGGTGCCGGGCCCGGCACCGGGCGCCACCGGAAGAGCCGCAGAGGCCCGGTGGTGGCGGTGCTCTCGGGGGCCGCGGCGGTGGCGGTGGCGAGCACGCTGGCCTTCGGCACCGGCTTACTGGGCGGGGACAAGAAGCACGACCAGGAAGCCGACCGGACGCTGTCGGACCCGAGCTCCAGCGCACCGGACGACGACCCGTCGACCAAGGACGACAAGTCGCCCGACAAGAAGCCCTCGCCCTCGGCGTCGTCCACCACCCCCGCCACGACGCCTTCCGCCGCCAAGAAGGAGAGCGCGAGCCCGCGACCCAGCCACTCGCCGTCGGCCTCGAAGTCGAAGGCACCCTCCAAGTCGGCCACCTCACCCACCCCCTCGGCGACCGACGCGACCGGCAGCGTCTCCCCCGGCCCGACCGAGACCCCGACCCCCACCGGCCCGCCCGTGCTGCAGGAGGGCGACAGCGGCTCCGAGGTGGTCGAGCTCCAGAAGCGGCTGGGCCAGCTGCTGCTCTACCTGGGGTCGTCGGACGGCGAGTACGACGACGGCGTACGGAACGCGGTGACCAGCTTCCAGAACACCTACGGGGTGGAGGGCGACCCGAAGGGGGTCTACGGGCCCAATACGCGCCGTGCTCTGGAGTCGCGAACCGACGAACCGTAAAACGCGAAGGCCCCGCCGGTGCCACTGGCGCACCGGCCAAGGTCTTTGTATCGTAGAGGAACAAAGTGGTTCCGCCCGCACTCCCTGACCGGCGGGCGGAGCCACTTGTCTCTTTTACCGCGCCTTGGAGTACGCCGATGCCGGCCACCGCCCCGTTCACCGCCCGCGCCCTTCTCCTCGACATGGACGGCACCCTCGTGAACTCCGACGCCGTGGTGGAGCGCTGCTGGCGCCGCTGGGCCGCCGAGCACGGGCTCGACGCGGAGAGCATGCTCAAGGTCGTACACGGGCGGCAGGGGCACGCCACCATGGCGGTGCTGCTCCCCGAGCGGCCCATGGAGGAGAACCTGGCGGACAACCGGCGGATGCTGGAGTGGGAGACCTCGGACGTCGACGGCGTCGTGCCCATCCCCGGCGCCCCCGCCTTCCTGGCCTCGCTCGCGGACCTGCCGCACGCCCTGGTCACCTCCGCCGACGAGGGGCTGGCCCGCGCCCGGATGGACGCGGCGGGGCTGCCGATGCCGAGCGTGCGGGTCACGGCGGAGTGCGTCGGGGCGAGCAAGCCGGACCCGGAGGGCTTCCTCAAGGGGGCGGCCGAGCTGGGCTTCGACCCCGAGGACTGCGTCGTCTTCGAGGACTCCGAGGCGGGCATCGCGGCGGGCCGGGCGGCAGGTATGCGGGTCGTCGGGGTCGGCCCCCGAGCCGCGGGCCACGCCCCTGACGCACACGTACGGGACCTGGAGCAGATCCGCGTCGAGGCGCTGCCGGAGGGCACCCTGCGCCTGCACTTCGCGGACTGACAACACAGCCCGGTCAGCACAGCGTGAGACCCCCGGCCGGGCCGGGGGTCTCACGCTGTGGCGTACGGGCCGGGGTACGGCGAGCCGTCAGCCCGCCGCCGCCTCGTACAGGCTGAACCCCGCCAGCGCCAGCATCACCAGCGCCGCCACCTTCGTGATCAGCCGCAGCGGTACGTACCGCATCAGCGTGCGGCCGCCCAGGATGCCGAGCCCCGCGACCGCCCACAGGGCCAGCACGGCGCCGAGGCCGACCGACAGCGGGTCGTCGTAGCGGGCGGCCAGGTTGGCCGTCATGATCTGGGTCAGGTCGCCGAACTCCGCGACCAGGATGAGCATGAACCCCGCCCCCGAGACCTTCCAGAAGCTCTGGTCGGCGGGGGTGCGGATCTCTTCCTCCCCGTCGTCCTTCTTCAGCAGCAGCATCGCCGCGCCCCCGAGGAACAGCACTCCGACGACCGTCTGGACGAGGCGGTGCGGGAGCAGCCCGAGCACGCTGCCCGCCGCGATCGCGAGTACGACGTGGACCGCGAAGGCGGCGGCGACCCCGACGAAGACGTACGAGGCGCGGTAGCGGGTGCCGAGCATCAGCCCGGCGAGGGCGGTCTTGTCGGGCAGCTCAGCCAGGAAGACGACGCCGAAGACGACGGCGGCGATGGTGAGACTGATCACAGGGGTTACCTCAAGGGGCTCGGGCCGCACCGAGAGGGGCCCTTGGGGAGGGGTCGCTTCGGCACGGCAGCGTCGGACACTGCGGCCGAAGGTCTCGCTGGCGTACGCACCTCCCCATCGGGACGGGTGCCATACGCTCCGGGCGCCGGCCCGCACCACGAGGGGCGGGCAGTATGTCGACGGTCCGGCGAAGAGCTACTCCCCTTCTGCTGTTCGCAAGGATACGCGACGCGCCCGGTGCGGGAGCCAGGGGGCCGGGAGGCCGGGAGCGGGGCCCGGGGAGGCCGGGAGCGGGCCCGGCCCGAGGGAATCTCTGGGCCCGAACCCCTCGACATGACGTGTCCATGTCGCCAATCTGTTACCTGTCGCACTCCGGAGAGAAACGTTCCGGCGACAGCATTAACTCCGCGTTACCCGGCTCTCACCGGGCCGAACCGTCCCCCACTCCAAGGGAGTTCGCATGTCCCGAATACGCAACGCCTTCGCCCGGCGCGGCTTCTACGCGCGTCGACGGCTGAGCGTACTGGCCGCGGCCACCGGTCTGATGGCCCTGGCGGGCCTCTTCAACGGCCCGGCCGCCCAGGCGGCACTGCCCACCCCCGTAAGCGCCGCCACCGCCCGCACCTACCTCGCCTCGCTGACCGTGGCGACGGAGGACCGCACGGGCTACGACCGTGATCTCTTCCCCCACTGGATCACCCAGAGCGGCGCCTGCAACACCCGTGAGGTCGTCCTCAAGCGCGACGGCACCAACGTGCAGCAGGACTCCAGCTGCGCCGCCGTCAGCGGCACCTGGCGCTCCGTCTACGACAACGCCACCTGGACCGCCGCCTCCGACCTGGACATCGACCACCTCGTCCCGCTCGCCGAGGCCTGGGACTCCGGCGCGAGCGGGTGGACCACCGCCCGCCGCCAGTCGTTCGCCAACGACCTGACCCGTCCGCAGCTGATCGCCGTCACGGACAACGTGAACCAGGCGAAGGGCGACCAGGACCCGGCCGAGTGGCTGCCGCCGGTCACCTCGTACCGCTGCACCTACGCCCGCGCCTGGGTGCAGGTGAAGTACTACTACGGCCTGTCGGTCGACTCCGCCGAGAAGAGCGCCCTCAGCTCCATCCTCAACGGCTGCTGAGGCCCCGTCCGGACAACGTCCCGCACGACCCGAACGGGTGCTGAAGGCTCCGCACCGGAACCACCGCGCCCTCCTTCGTCGTTCCGTACCGTAAGGCCTTGCACGCCACCAAGCGACGGAGGAGGGCCGGATGGCCGGGTTGCGCCTGGGACCGCTGCTGCGCCATGTCGACTGGGAAACCGGCACCAGCGCGACGGTCTGGATCGAGGCCGACCGGCCTTGCGAGGCCGAGGTGCGCTGCGCCGGCGGCGCGGGTGGCGCGGCCCGCACCTGGTCGATCGCCGGCCACCACTACGCGCTGATCCCGGTCACCGGGCTGCGTCCGGGCGGCGAGACGGCCTACCGCGTGCTGCTGGACGGCGAGCAGGTGTGGCCGCTGCCCGACTCCCGCTTCCCGGATTCCACGATCCGCACCCCCGCCCGGCCCTCCGCCTCCGCCTCCGATGCCGATACCGGCTCCGCCACGGACCCTGACGCCGCCCCCGACGCCGTGCGCGTCGCGTTCGGCTCCTGCCGGTGGGCCGCGCCGCCCGCCGACGCCTCGGCCGATCCGATGGGCCCCGACGCCCTGGACACCCTGGCGCACACCCTCGCCCACACCCCCGGGGCCGAGCGCCCCGACGTGCTCGTTTTGCTGGGCGACCAGGTCTACGCGGACGAGACCTCCGAGGAGACCCGCCGCTGGCTCGCCGCGCGGCGCGATGTGACCCAGCCCCCGTGGCAGCAGGTCGCCGACTACGAGGAGTACACCCGGCTCTACTACGAGTCCTGGCTGGACCCCGAGGTGCGCTGGCTGCTGTCCACCGTCCCCAGCTGCATGATCTTCGACGACCATGACGTCATCGACGACTGGAACACCAGTGAGGCATGGCAGCGGGAGATGCGCGCCACCCCGTGGTGGCAGGAGCGGATCCTCAGCGGCCTGATGTCGTACTGGGTCCATCAGCACCTGGGCAACCTCTCCCCCGCCGAGTTGGCCGCCGACGAGTTGTACGCGGCGGTGCGGGCCGCGCCCGAGGGCGACGGCACGGATCTGCTGCGGGAGTTCGCCGCCCGCGCCGACGCCGACCCCACGTACGCCCGCTGGAGCTACCGCCGCGACTTCGGGCGGGTGCGGCTGCTGATGGTCGACACCCGGGCCGCGCGGGTGCTGGAGGAGGGCGCGCGGGCGATGGTCGCCGAGCCCGAGCTGGCGTGGCTGCGCGAGCAGGCGCTGGAGGGCACGGACAGCTATGCCACGAGCGGCCGCGCCGGGCCGTACGACCACCTCCTGATCGGCACCTCACTGCCCTGGCTGCTGCCGCACTTCGTCCATGACGTGGAGGCGTGGAACGCCGCGGTGTGCCGCGGCAAGCGCGGCCCGCGCTGGGCGCGGATCGCGGAAGACCTGCGGCAGCGCGGCGACTTGGAGCACTGGGCCGCCTTCCCTGCGTCCTTCGACGCGCTGACCGAGCTGATCGCGAAGGTCGGCGGCGGGCCCGCGGCGCCGGCGACGATCAGTGTGCTGTCCGGCGATGTGCACCATGCGTATGTCGCCGAGCCCGACTGGTCGCGCTGGCCGCAGCCGCCGGACAGCCAGGTGCGGCAGCTGACGTGTTCGCCCGTGCACAACCGCACTTACGCCTCGATCCGGCTCGGTTTCCGGTTCGGCTGGAGCCGGGCGGGCCGCCGGCTCGGCCGCGCCTTCGCCCGGCACGGACGAGTCACCCCGAGCCGCCTCGACTGGCGCAAGACGGGCGGCCCGTGGTTCGGCAACCAGCTGATGACGCTGACGCTGCGCGGGCGTTCCGCGCGGCTGCGGCTCGACCAGGCACAGCCCGATCCGTCGGGCGGCGGGGCGCGGCTGGTCACGGCCCTGGAAGCGGACTGGCCAGAGGGCTGACCCACACCCCCGCCGTCGATCAGCGCCTCCCGCAGTCGAATTGTGGCCGTGCGTCGAAACACCAACCCGGCGTGATCCCTCCCACAACGGAGGCCGGAGTTCCCTGCCTCGGCGCGATTCCCGGGAGCCGAGCGGCATGATGGGCGAACCCTGAGTCACATCTGCCCCGGGAGACACAATCTTGGCCGGAGACCCCCACGCCATAGCCGTCGTCGGTGCCGGTCCCCGCGGCACCAGCGTGCTCGAGCGGCTATGCGCCTCGGCCCCAGAACTCGCGCCCCACGCGCGGCTCACCGTCCACATGGTGGATCCGTCCCCGCCCGGCGCCGGCCGAGTGTGGCGTACGGCCCAGCCGGGCGAGTTGCTGATGAACACCGTGGCCTCACAGGTCACCCTCTTCACCGACGCCAGCGTCGAATGCGAGGGGCCGGTCCGCACCGGGCCGAGCCTGCACGAGTGGGTCGCCGCCCGCGGGCTCGACCCGGCCCTCGGCCCGGACGACTACCCCAGCCGCGCGCTCTACGGCCGCTATCTGGAGTGGGTGTTCGGGGAGGTGGTGCGGGGCGCGCCGGACACGGTGACCGTCCAGGTGCACGCCGCGCGCGCCGTACGCCTCGAGGAACGCCCGGACGGCGAGCAGGTGCTGACCCTGGAGGACGGCAGCCGGCTCGACGGGCTGCGGGCGGTCGTGCTCGCCCAGGGCCATCTGCCGACGGTGGCGGACGCGGCGGAGGAACGGTTCGCCGCCCATGCCGAGCGCCACGGGCTGCGCTACTACCCGCCCGCCAACCCGGCCGACGTCGACCTGTCGCCCATCGCGCCCGGCGAGCCCGTACTGCTGCGCGGCCTGGGCCTCAACTTCTTCGACCACATGGCGCTGCTGACGGCCGGCCGCGGCGGCAGCTTCGCACCGAGCGACGGCGACAGCGAGGGCGGCAAGCTGGTGTATCGCCCCTCGGGCCGTGAGCCACGGCTGTACGCGGGCTCCCGGCGCGGCATTCCGTACCACGCGCGGGGCGACAACGCGAAGGGTGCCCACGGGCGCCACCATCCGCTGCTGCTGACGCCCGAGGTGATCAGCCACTTCCGCAAGCGCGCGGAATCCGGCGATCCGCCGGACTTCCTCACCGAGGTCTGGCCGCTGGTCGCCAAAGAGGCCGAGACGGTCTATTACGAGGCGCTGCTGGGCCACTCGGAACGGCCGGGCCGCTCGGACCGCCCGGACTCCTCGAACGTGCCGGGCCGGCAGGGGCAGCCGGGTGAATCGAGCCAGCAGAGTCGGCCGGGACGCCAGGGATCTACGGGCCCCACGAGCTTCAGGGGGCGTTTTCTGGCCACCGAGCACGGCGGGGCGGAAGAGGCGGCGGTGCTGGACGATTTCGGCGTCGCACCGGCCGACCGATGGTGCTGGGATTCGGTGGCCCATCCGCACCGGGGCCGGGACTTCACCGGGCGGGAGGACTTCCGGCGGTGGCTGTTGGGATACGCGCGCGAGGACGTGGCCCACGCCCGGCTCGGGAATGTGTCCGGCCCCGTCAAGGCGGCCCTCGACGTATTTCGTGATCTGCGCAATGAGCTGCGGCAAATCGTCGACCACGGCGGTCTGTCGGGGCTGTCCCGGCGGTCCCATCTCGATCGCTGGTACACCCCGCTCAACGCCTTTTTGTCGATCGGCCCGCCGCGCCGCCGCATCGAGGAGATGGCCGCGCTGATCGAGGCGGGGGTGCTGGACGTTCTCGGTCCGCATCTGGAGGTGACCGAAGTGACCGCCGCGGAGCCGGGTGGAACCCCCGGTTTCGGGGGGCACTCGGCGCGGGTGCCGGGCCCTGTGGTGATCGCGACGACGCTGATCGAGGCGCGGCTGCCGGAGCCCGATCTGCGGCGGACGGCGGACCCGCTGCTGGACCGGCTGCTGCGCACCGGGGGGTGCCGTCCACACCGGGTGGAGGGCTACGAGACGGGCGGTCTGGATGTCACCCCGAGCCCATATCGCCTGGTGGACGCGGAGGGGCGACCCCATCCCCGGCGCTTTGCGATCGGGGTGCCGACGGAGGGCGTGCACTGGGTGACAGCGGCGGGTGCGCGGCCCGGGGTCAACTCGGTGACCTTGTGCGACACCGATGCGGTGGCCCGTGCGGCGCTGCGCGCGGCGGAGGCAAATTTGGCGGAACTTGAACTTGCAACAAAAGATAAGGGGAACCTAACCTGACTGTCCCATTGTTTCCCGTCCCCGGAACAAGGAGCAGTCCCCATGTCCCCGTCCGCCACCCCCCAAGGTCTCGCCGATCGCCTGGACGGCACGAGACCGTATGTCCTCTCGCTCTTCCGCATAGTCGTCGGCCTGCTCTTCTTCTGCCACGGCGCCTCCTCGCTGCTGGGCTGGTTCGGCGGCCTCATGGGCACCGGCAAGACCGTCGACGCCGGCACCTGGCCCGGCTGGTACGCGGCCGTGATCCAGCTCGTCGGCGGCGGCCTGGTGCTGCTCGGCCTGGGCACCCGCAGCGCGGCGTTCATCTGCTCCGGCTCGATGGCGTACGCGTACTTCCACGAGCACCAGCCCGAGAAGCTGTGGCCCATCCAGAACGGCGGCGAGGCGGCCGCGATGTTCTGCTGGGCGTTCCTGCTCATCGTCTTCACCGGCCCCGGTCCCTGGGCCCTCGACCGCTTCCTCGGCTCGGCGCGCCAGACCGTCACCGCCCCCGAGACACACCGTCAGCCGACCGCGGTCTGAACCGTCGCCCGAGCAGTCGCCCGAGCATCTGCCTGAACGTCCGCTCCAAGCCGCAGATCACGTTATGCGGGGGTACCTCCCTTTCGTCATCGGGGAGGAAACCCCCGTGTGACGTGATTCGAACAACATCATCACCTCCTTGCCGATATCCTCACCCGTCACAGGCGTACGCTGTATGGCTGTGAAAGGCCGCATCCGCCGCTCCCCGGCGGCGACGCGGCCGGGGGGAACCGGATCGGGAGAAACGTTGTTGGAACATTTGGGGTCGCTGACCAACACCCCATGGATTTACGCGGTTGTCGGCATGTCCGTTCTCCTTGACGTGTTCCTCCCCGTCCTGCCAAGCGGTGTCCTCGTCATCACGGCGGCCACCGCCGCCGCCGGAACCACCGTGGACGCGGTGGGCGTCGTACGCGTCCAGGCGGGCGCCGCCGACTTCTCTCAGATGTTCGCCCTCATGCTGTGCGCCGCCAGCGCCTCCGTCCTCGGCGACATGGTCGCCTACCGGCTGGCCTGGCGCGGCAGCGACCGCCTCGACCGCGCCATCGCCCGCTCCCGCCGGCTGACCTCCGCCCAGGAGAAGTTGGGCACGGCGCTGGTCAAGGGCGGCGGCGCGCTGGTCGTCATAGCCCGCTTCGCGCCCGCCGGACGATCCGTCGTCAGCCTCGGCGCGGGCGCGGCGCACCGCCGGGCCAAGGAGTTCCTGCCCTGGTCGGCGGTTGCCGGACTGGCCTGGGCCGCCTACAGCGTGAGCCTGGGTTACGTGGGCGGCCAGTGGCTCGGCGCCACCTGGCTGGGCACGGCGGTCTCGGTGCTCGCGCTCTTCGCGGCCGGTGCGGGCGCGGCGTACGTGATGAAGCGCCCCGTCGACGAGGAGCAGCCGCTCCCGGCGGCGCAGCCGGCAGTGAGCGGAGCCGGACAGGCGTAGGCAGAGCCGACGTCAACCGACCCGACGCCACTCGATGCCACCCCACTCGATGTCACACGACACCGCACGACGCCGCTCGATGTCACGAGAAGACCTTGCCCCGCGGCCCCGGCCGGAAGCCCTGATCCCGCGGACCCGCTCACGGAACGCGCGAATTCCGGGTCCGGCCCGGAATTCCGGCTACCGTCCCCTCATGCGCATCCCCGTCCCTCCGGCGCCCGCATGGTGACCCGCCGAAGCCGTACCACCGCCACCCTGGTCGGCACCGTCCTGGTGCTCGCCGCCGCGATCCTCGTCGTACGGCACTTCACCACCCCCTCGGAGCCCGAGCTTCCGACCATCCCCGCGGCCGAGCGCCCGGTGGTCGAGGCGGCCGCCCGCGCCTGCCCCAAGGTGAACGTGCCACTGCTGGCCGCGCAGATCCACGCGGAGAGCGGCTGGCGGGCGGACGCGGACTCCGGGCATGCGCAGGGCATCTCGCAGTTCACCCCGGAGACCTGGGCCGAGTGGGGCCGCGACGGGGACGGCGACGGAAAGGCCGACGTCTGGGAGCCCAAGGACGCCATCCCCTCGCAGGCCCGCTATATGTGTCATCTGTACGGCATGGTGAAATCCCTGCCCGGCAACCCGACCAAGCTGGCGCTGGCCGCGTACAACGCCGGTCCGACCGCGGTCCTCAAGGCCCGCGGGATCCCGAGGATCGCCGAGACCCGTGAGTACGTGGACCGCATCCTGAACACGCTGCTCCCCCAGTACCGCGAGAGCGAGGAGAAGTACGCGGCGGAGCACTCGGCGCGCCCTTCTGCTCGCGTCTCACGCCCCTCCGATTCCGCCCCGTCCGACGCGGCCCTCAAAGCCGCCGACTCCGGCCTCTCCGGTCCGTGATCACGCGTCCGCCGCGATGAAGTCCTCGACGGCGCGTACGAGTTCGAGCGGCGACTCGTCGGCGGGGTAGTGCCCGGCACCGGGCAGTTCGACGAGTTCGGCGCGCGGATACCAGCGCAGCCAGGTCTGCCGCATCAGCTCCGCCGTCAGCGCCGGATCCTGCGCCCCGACCACCACCCGGACCGGCACCCGGGAGCCCAGGATGTCCTCGTGGAAGTCCTCCAGGGCCCAGGAGTCCAGCCAGGCCCGGAACGCCTTGGCGTCGCTGTGCTCCAGCGAGTGCCGGACCATCATGTCGAGCCAGGCGGCGGGGTGGCGGCCGCCGGTGGTGTAGTCGATGATCGCCCGCCGGCTCTCGGGGCGTTCGGCGGCGGAGGTGAACAGCTCCCACTGCTCACCCTCCATCGGCATCCCGCTCGCGGGCACGGGGGCGACCCCGACCAGCCGCCCCACCCGGTCGGGGACGGCGGCCACGACGCGCTGCGCGACGGCGCCGCCCATCGAGTGCCCGAGGAGCGAGAACCGCTGCCAGCCGAGGTGATCGGCGAGCGCGAGCAGATCGCGGCCCGCCTCGCCGGTGGTGTACTCGCCGCGGATGTCCCGCGCCTCCCCGTAGCCGCGCAGATCGGGGAGTGCGTAGGTGAAGGCCCGACGGTCGATATGCGGCATCATGGCCGCGAAGGCGGCGCGGTCCGAGAACCAGCCGTGTATGGCCACGACCCGGTGCGGCCCTTCGCCGACGAGCTCGAACGGTGGAACGAGGGGTGGAACGATCGGTCCCATGGCACCTCCGGTCCCAGTCGAAGACGGGCGCGCGGCGCGCGTGCCCGTTGCCGGACAACGGTGTCGTCAACCGGCGGCCTCGGCAAGGCCGCTGCGCATATGCGAGCGAAGCCTGACCGTGATCTGACCGGCAGCGGGGGTGGGACGCGGCTCGCCCGCTCACGTACGGCGCCGACCCGCTCACGTACGGTGCGGACATGGGCGCGTACGGTGCGGACCTGGGCGCGGACGGCTACGACCGCGCCGTGCGGCGGCAGCCGCGTATCGAATGGCCCTTCTCCCCCTCCCTTCTCCCCCTCCCTTCTCCCGCCCCTTCCCCCGTGACCGCGCGTACCATAAGACGCGGGTCACAGCTCCCCCAGCAGGCGCTGGAGGTACCACTCGGAGCACCGATGAACCGCCGCCGAAGCACCCCGCACGAATCCGCCGAAGAGGCGCTGCGTTCCCTGGGGCGGCTGACCGCTCAGATCCTCGAGCGGATCAAGCTGCAGCAGGCGCGGGTGGAGCTGGCCGTGGCCCTGCAGCGGCAGATGCTGCCCGCCGAACTGCCCGCGCTCCCCGGTCTGCGGGCCGCGGCCCGCTACACACCCTCGCGGGACGGGCTGGACGTCGGCGGCGACTGGTACGACGCCTTCCCGCTGCCCGGCACCACCTCGGTCGGCTTCGCCATCGGCGACGTCCAGGGCCATGACGTGGAGGCGGCGGCCTTCATGGGCCAGGTCCGCACGGGGCTGCGCGCCGTCTGCACCACCACCTGCGACCCGGGCGAGGTGCTGCGCGGGGTCAACGAACTGCTCATCTCGATGGGCAGCGATCTGTTCACCACCTGCTCCTTCGTCCGCTTCGACCCGGTCGCGGGCGAGCTTGCCTGCTCCCGAGCGGGCCATGTCCCGGCCATACAGGCCTCGGCCGACTCCCCGCCCGAGATCGTCTGGGACCCCGGGGGCCTGCCGCTGGGGATCCAGAGCGGCGAGACCTATCCGGTGACCCGGCACCCGCTGACGCGGACGGGAGCCTTCGTGCTGATCACGGACGGGGTGGTGGAAGGGCCGTCCTTCCCGATCGACCGGGGGCTGGCCGAGGTGTCGCGGCTGGTCGGCGCGGGCTATGACGCGGACGCGGAGGAGCTGGCCGCGCGGGTGAGCGAGGTCGCCGACCGGACCGGCCACTGCGACGACGCGGCCGTACTCGTGCTCCGCCACGACGGCGTACGGCCGTAAGCGCTCAGCCTGCTCGGCGCACCCGGCGTGCCGCCGTACATCCGACGGCGCCCCGGTTCCTCCGTGCGGCGGACGCCGCGCCGCGGCTCTGCGTGTCACCCGCACCGAACTGCGACGACGTTGTCTGATGGCCGCTGTGGCAGGCGATGACTGGATCCGGCGATACGGTGCCACGGGCCTGCGGATCGTCGCCGTCACGGCGGCCTACTACGTCGCGGCCCGGATCGGGCTGCTGCAGGAGCTGGTGCGCGGGCAGGTCACCCCGCTCTGGCCGCCCACCGGTATCGCCCTGGCCTGTCTGCTCCTGCTCGGCCTGCGCACCTGGCCGGGCATCACGCTGGGCGCCCTCCTGGTCAACGCGCCGATCGGCCCGACGGCCCCCGCGGTCGTCGCGATCGTGGCGGGCAACACCCTGTCCCCGGTGTGCTCGTATCTGCTGCTGCGGCACATGGGGTTCCATACGGAGCTGAACCGGCTGCGGGACGCGCTGTCGCTGGTCTTCCTCGGCGCGCTGGCCGGCATGCTGATCAGCTCCACGGTGGGCACCGGTGTGCTCGTCCTGGAGGGCGCGCTCCCGGTCGAGGCCTTCTGGCCGACCTGGTCGGTGTGGTGGACGGGGGACGCGATGGGGGTCCTGGTGGTCACACCGCTGCTGCTGGTGCTGAGCAGGGCCCGGCTGCCGCGTGGCGTGCACCCCTACCGGTGGGCCGAGGCGGGGCTGCTGTTGGTGGTCACCACGGCCGTCGCGCTGTTCGCCACGCACTCGGTCGGCAGCCTGCTCTTCCTCGTCTTCCCCTTTCTGATCTGGGCCGCGCTGCGCTTCCAGCTCGCGGGGGCCGCGCCGTGCTCGCTCATCGTGTCGGTGTGCGCGATCCAGGCGACGGCGGCGGGGGTCGGCCCGTTCGCGGGACATACGCTGCTGGCGCGGATGGTCATCCTGCAGGCGTTCAACGGCTCCACCACGCTGACCGCGCTGCTGCTGTCGGCCATCATCGCCGAGCGGAACCGTACCCGCCAGCAGATCGAGCTGATCTGCACCCAGCTCGCCGAGGTGGTGGTCCGGCTGGCGCCGGGTGACGTACTACGGCAGTGGCCGCCGCCGCGCCACGGCGAGCGGCCGCCGGACTCCCCGTAGCGGTCAGCTCTTCGGCCCCCGGCTCTCTTCGGCCCCGGCCCTCTTCGACTCCCGTGCCTACTTCGGCTCCCGCGCCTACTTCAGCTCGCGCCAGTGAGTCGAGCTGCTGCCGTGCATATTGAATTCCTGGGCGAGGCCGGTCTGGTGGAGCCCTTGCATCTGCTTGCCGGTGACGGTGACGCCCGCGATATCGAAGGACGTATTGTCATCCCAGTTGTATCGGTCCCAGACGTTCACCTGGTAGTCGAGGGACACCTTGGGCTTCCCGCCGTGCGGTCCGGGCTCCACACTCACGACTCCCGAATGGTTCACCATTGCGTGGCCGACGGCGAAATTCCAGTCACGGTCGCCCTGCTCGTACCCCTGCGCCTTCGTCTCCACCGGAATGGCCACCGGCCGGCCGCCCGACTTCTCGAACGCCTTCAGGGCCTTTTCCCGCCACTCGTCCTCATACTTGGAGAGGTTCTCCGTGGCGGCCTTCCGGAATCCCTCGTCCTCGTCCCACATGCGGTTGATATCCAGATCCAGCGGCTTTCCGGACCCTCCGAGGTAGTGGGCCAACGCGCGGGCCCCCTGGTCGTAGCCCGCCAGCCGGCCGCCCTTCGCCATGGCCTTCGCCTCGAGCTGGAACAGATAGTCCTTGTAGCCAGGATCGCGCGAGTGGAACTTCCCGGATCCCACATCCGCTGGCTTCCACTTGTACTGCGGGTCCGTGATCCCGGCCGCCACCAGCCCCAGCGCGTCGGCCTCCCAGACCCGGCCGCGCTGTTCCGGGCTGAGACCGTCCCAAATCTTGCGCAGTTCGGCACGCTGCTCGGGGTTCACCCCCTGGCCCAGCGCGGCGAGGTCGATGGCCCGGTCGATCTGGGCGTCCTTCAGCGAGTGGTATTGGGCATGGCCCGCGTTGTACGGGTCGCCGCCGTGGCTCTTGGCCAGCGCGCCCTTGACGATGCCGTCGACCTCGACGGCCCGGGCGAGCTGCCGGTTGACGCGGTTGGCGTACGCCTCCTGAGTGTCCAACTGCGCTTGCGTCCGTACCCCGTCGTCCCCCGGCGTATGGGGGTAGAGAAAGCGCACGGTGCCGTCGAAATTGTCGGAGAGCCGGAGCCCGTCGTCCTGCGCCTGCGCGACGATCGACTTGACGCCGGCCTGAATCTCGGTCAGCTGTGAGTGCGCGTCGTCGAGGACGCTCCAGATGCTGCTGGCTTCTTTGTGCAGATCCGCGAACTCCTTCGCGGTCTTGCCGACGAATTCACGTGTGACGTCCGCGTTGAGTCCGGCCCACCGCGCCCCCTCCGACTTCTTCTGCAGGCCCGAACGCGCATCATTCATCAGCCTCTTCAAGCCATCGACGGCGCACTTCCAGTCCGTGACCGCAGTGCCGAGCTTCCCCAGATCAACGCCGATGAGATCCGCGTAGGTGAGAGCCCCCATCGTCTTTCCCCCGCCGTTTCCGCTACTTCACCATCTTGGATATCTCAGAAACACTCACGGCCGACCCGTCCCGGTTGCGCAACGAGGCCGCGATCTGCGCGTCGTCGTTCCCGTGCGCCTTCTTCGAGTAGTCCAGGTGATTGGAGATATGGGCGCACATCTGGAGCACGGTCTTCACCTGGGAACTCCAGACGGACACCGTGGTGCTCAGCGCGCTGCCCATGGTGAAGTTGTGGTCGCTCAGCGCCTTGGCCGCCTGCATGGACGACCCCACGCCCTGCTTGTTGGCCCCGGCCCCGGCGATATCGGCGACCTTCTGCAACTCTCCGTGCAGGACGAATGCCTCATGGCCGACGGCGCCCAAGTCGTCCTGGTGCACGACCAGATCGGAGCCCCCGCCGCCGCTCGTGGCCGACGCGCCTCCGCCGCCACCGCCCTCCGCGGGAAGCTGGTTGAGCCGGGTATGGGCGCTCTGCTGCCCGGCCGCGTCCGCCTTGAGTTGAGACCACTCGCTGTCGAATGACATTCCCCGTTACCTCCTGTAGAGGACATCCGCGCATCCGGTGCCGCGCCCGTTCCTCCCCTGGCCACACCGCACCACAGCGCAGATCAAAACGCATGGTAGCTGAATCGGATGACATCACTCCGGCTACGGCCGGACAAGCGCCTCCCCGGGCCGGGGGCGCCGGGTCCTAGACCTTGGGCCCCGGCCCGTCGTACACGCCGTCCGGCCCCGGCTGCCGGAAGTCGTAGTGCGTCACCGAACTGCTGCCGCGCATATCGAAGTCCTCGGCCAGCCCCGCTTCCTGCAGTTTGGCCAGGTCCGGGTCGGGGGGATCCGTGAGGTTGAGCTCGCTCTCGTTATGGCTGTATCGATCCCAGACATTCACCTGATAGTCGAGGTAATACTCGGGCTTCCCATATTCGTTGAGCTTCGCCGTCATCGCGCCGGAGACGTTGAACGTTGCGGTGCCGACGGCGTCGCGCCAGTCCTGGTCGCCAAAACCGAAATACTTGCCCTTCGTTTCCACCGGAACGGTGACGGTCTGCGCCCCGGACTTCTCCAGCTCCTTGCGCGCCTGTTCCGCCCACTTTTCCTGATGGTCGACGATGGCCCACTCGACATCTTCGTACATGGGTTTGTCGTCGCGCAGCATGCTGTCGACGTCCAAATCCACAGGGGTTCCCGTGTTCGAGAGGTAGTGCTCCAGATTCTGGCCACCGCGGCTGAGACCGTTCAGTTTGTCCCACGCCACCTTGCTTTTTGCCTCGAACAGGGTCCAGCGATCGCCTGCCGTCGGATCTCTCCATGCCCACCCCGGGTCACCCTTGACCGTGGATTTCCACTTGTACTTCGGGGAGATGACCCCGGCATCCATCAGCTTTACCCTGTCGGCATCCCACAGTTGGCCGCGCAGCTCCGGGCTGAGCACGTCCCAGAGCTTCCGCAGCTCGGCCCGCTGCTCGGGGTTCACGTCCTTGCCGAGCGAGGCGAGCGCCATCGCCCGGTCGAGCGCGACGTCGTCGAGCGAGTCGTACTGCGTGTGCCCGGCGTCGTAGGGGTCGCCGCCGTGCATCTTGGCCAGCGCGCCCTTGACCAGGCCGTCGATCTGGATGGCCCTGGCCATCTTCGCGTTGACGCGGCGGTTGTACTCGTGCTGGACGTCCCGGTCGTGCTGGTCGGGGTCCATCTCAAACGGGTAGACGAACTTGACGGTGCCGTCCCAGTTGTCGGTGACCTGAAGCTTGACTTCTTTCGCCTGCTCGACGATCGACTTGATATTGGACTGGATCTCGGTGAGCTGAGAATGCGCGTCGTCGAGGACGCTCCAGACGGCGTTGGCTTCTTGGTGCAGATCCGCGAGCTCTTTAGCCGCCTTCTTGACAAATTCACGCGTGACATCCGCGTTGAGCCCGACCCACCGAGCCCCCTCCGACTTCTTCAACAAGCCGGAACTCGCGTCCTCCATCAGCTTTTTCAAACCGTCAACAGCCGACTTCCAGTCCGCGACCGCACCACCGAGCTTCCCCAGGTCGATTTCGACCATGTCGTGGTAATTGAGACCGTCCAGATAGCTGGAACCGCTCATGGCCTTTCCCCCGTCACTCCATCAGCTTGGCGATCGCAGACTAGCCGAACCGGATGATCTTGTTCCGGGCCCTGGAACGAGGGAAGAACGGGACATTACAGAGCCAATCCGCCGCGACGACAGACATATGCGCAGGTGAATGCGCGGCGCCGGATACTCGCTGAACTTCTCCTGAACTCACCCGGGGCAAACTTCACCGAGAGTTCAGCGGCTCGACCGTCCTACTGCCGCCCCCGCCACCGCCCCCGCGGCGAGACGGACCCGTGGAACACGCAACCCCGACCGAGCCGAGGACGTCCCCAGGAGTGCCCCAACGCAACCCCGCAAAGGACACCCGTACGAGATGACCACAACGGCCGCGCGCTACCTCTACCTCACCCGCCACGGCGAGGCCTCACCCGACGAGACCGAGCTGACGGCGAACGGGCGCCGCCAGGCCGTACTGCTCGGCGAGCGGCTGCGCGGCCACCCCATATCCGCCATCCATCACAGCCCGCTCCCCCGCGCCGCCCAGACCGCCCACCTGATCGCCGAGCAGCTCACCGAACGCCCCGAGGCTCAGGAGGCCCCCGAAGTCCCCCTCCACCCCTCCGAACCGGCCGGGGACTACCTCCCGTACGTCCCCGACCGGAGCGAACTACCCGCGGACACCGCCGACGCCCTCCTCGGCTTCCTCGCCCAATTCCCCCCGGAAGCGCGCGACCACGGCCCGGCACTCGCCCGCGAGGCCCAGGCCCTCTTCACCGGCCCGGTGCCCGGCGACGAGCCGCGCCACGAACTGGTCGTCACCCACAACTTCCTCATCGGCTGGCTCGTCCGCGCCGCCCTGGACGCCCCCGACTGGCGCTGGCTCGGCCTCAACCACGCCAACGCGGCCCTGACGGTCATCCGCTACGCCCCCGGTCGGCTCTCCTCCGTCCTCTTCTACAACGACATGTCCCACCTCCCCGCCGACCTGTGCTGGACCGGCTTCCCACTCGAACTGCGCGTGTGAAGTGACCAATGGTCAGCCAGCGGTGGGACCCGAGACCGTGATGAGGACCGGCTCGGTCGCTCCCGCCGCCCGTAGCGCGTCGATCACGATCTCGGTGGCCCCGACGGCGGCGTCCAGGGACCCTCGACCGTGAGACCGCTTCCCTCGCCGAGACCACCGTGAACTCCACGGCGCCGTCGGGGTCGGCGAGGGCGAACCAGTCCGCCGCGCCGGCCAGATGGGGCAGGCTGTCGGGGGCGAGGCGGAGCGGCGCCCGTGCGTGCAGACCGGTCAGGCGGAACGCGCCCATGCGGCGCAGCGCGTCGCCGAGCACCGTCCCCGCTCAGACTTCCGCCACCGCGTCGATCTCGACGAGCACGCCCTCGCGCACGAGCTGCGCCACCACGGTGGTCCTGGCGGGCAGCGGCGAACTGTCCGCGAAGAACTCCCGGTACACGCGGTTGAACTCCGGAAAGTTCTTCCTGTCGCTCAGATAGCAGGTGCACTTGACGATGCGGTCCTTACCGCTGCCCGCCGCCTCGAACACGGCGACGAGGTTGCTCAGCACCTGCGTTGCCTGCGCGGCGAAATCGGCCGGCATCTCGTTCGTGGCGGGGTCCAGTGGCCCCTGGCCGGAGGTGAAGACCAGACCGCCGGACACGATGGCCTGGGACAGGGGCGGCTCGGTGCCGTCGGAGAAGCGCACGAACGGCGCCCTGTCGGTGTGAACGCCTTTGATCATGCGGGCATTCTGCACCGCGGGCCATGGCGTGTCATCGCGCAGTGGGACCGTCCCGGCGCTGATGTCAGGCGTGGATGTCAGGCGTGGATGTCAGGCGCGCTGCCCGGTACGACGCTCGTAGTCGGCGAAGCCGTCCTCGATCGTCGGCAGCACCATCTCCACGCGGAAGTAGGGCACGCTCCACAGCGGGCTGTCGCGAAGGCCTTCAAACAGGTCGGACCACGCGGTCAGATCGTCGGTCGTCGCCACCAGCACATCGGACGGAGCGGCCGCCCAAGCCTCGGCGTCGAACCAGCGGACCTGAACGGCGGAGTGCTTCTCCAGCAGCGGCTGCACATGATCAGCGATGATCCGCTGACGCTCGGGCCGCCCCAGGGCAAGCCATGCAGGCAGGGCCGTCAGGTGGACGAATATGGTGAACCGTGGCTGTGGCTGCGCGTCGCTCATACGCATCATTGTGGATCAGTAGCTGATCGTCCGGATGATCATTCGGCAAAGACCCCGCTGCCACCACTCGCGCGCCGAAGCGGGCCGGGGGCTCCGGGCGGACCCAGGCGGTCTTGCCGCGGTAGGCCACCGCTCCGCACACTGCCGGGTACGTGCGGGAGGGGGCAAGTTGACAGCGCGACGACGGCGCACATGGTCATCACGGCGGTTGAAGGCACGGGTACGCCGCTGGGCGTGGGGCGCCGGCGCCGTGGTGCTGCTCGGGTTGGCCCTGATGTGGAAGACAGTGTGGCCGTACGTCGTCGGGGTGGCTCTCGCGACGCTGCTCGGCGGGGTCGTTTGGTGGCTGCTGAGGGCCCACCGAAGCGCCGTATCCGGCGACCGCGCCTGGCAGGCCGCGGAGGAACGCAAGGCGCGGGAAGTGGCCATGTCCGATGTCGACGCGATGACCTGGCAGCGGTTCGAGCAGTACGTCGCGCAGCTGTGCCGCCGCGACGGCTGCACCCAGGTCGTGGTCTCCGGCAAGACCGGCGACTTGGGCGCCGATGTCGTCGGGCTGATGCCGGACGGGCGGCGGCTGGTGATCCAGTGCAAGCACTACGCGCCCCACCGCACCGTGGGCAGCGGTGAGATGCAGAAGTTCCTCGGCACGGCAAGGGCCGAACACGGCGCCGACATCGCCGTATACGTCGCCACCTGCAACTTCACGGCGGCAGCCGGGAAGCTGGCCATGAAGCACCAGATCTTCGCCATGCACCGGGACCTGCTCGGGGCATGGGTCCGAGGCTCCACCCTGGAGTCGCTGCTCCCCCTCAACGGGACAGGAGGCGGACCACCACGCGGACGCCGCCCCGCCCGCTAGCCGGTGGCTGTGGCCGGGCACCGCATTGATCGCGACACCTGGGACACCGCGGTATCGGCGCCCGACTGGCGGCCGGACGCCGATACCCGTCAGATCGGGTCAGATCAGGTCAGACCGGCGGCGTAGCGACCTGACCAAGATGCCGGGCGAAGAACCGGACCGCGCTGTCGACCTCGAACCTGGGCAGCTCCTTATGCCTGCCCACGTTGGCGTGCAGCGTCTTCTCCTTCGAGGCGAAGGCGTCGAACAATGCGAGACCGGATTGGCGCGGGATGTGCTCGTCGTCCCACTGGAGCACGTACTCGATCGGAATGGTGACCCGCCTCGCCGCCTCAGCCAGACAATCGGGCCAGTGGAGACCCAACACCGCGGCGACAATCCTGGCCTCGACCGCGGCCAACGGCACCCCGATCGCGGTGCCCATATTCAGACCGAAGTAACCGACCGGCCCTTCGTCGCCGATCTCCGGCAGCTCCTGAAGGGCGTCCAGGGTCACCCGCCACTCCGGCACAGCACGCTCCGCCAGGTGAGCGTTGTAACGGACGACGATCGGGCCAACCGGCTCACCCGCCGCCATCGCCTGCCGCAGCGCGGCGATCTCCCGTTCGTCCACCTCCGTACGCGGCCGGCCGCCGTGACCGGGCGCATCGATGGTGGCGACGTTGGACGCCACCCATCGAGGTGCTGAAGGCGGCGCTGGATGCGGGGCAGCGCCGCCCCTCAGGGGTCACCGTACGAATTGGGCACCCATGTAGCCCGGAGTTACGCCCCGTTGAGAAGCGGCCCCCTCAATCCGAGCAGATCGAGGGGCCGAAACAGACTCTCACCTACGGTCAATCACTGTGGGCGCAGACGGGTTCGAACCGCCGACATCTGCCTTGTAAGGGCAGCGCTCTACCGCTGAGCTATGCGCCCGGGATGAGGTGCCAGCCTACCCTGTCCGCGCCGCACCGCCGCAATCCAGGAGAGGGAGGGAAAGAACGGGCCTGATCGCGAACCATCCGTCATGCCTGTTCGTCAGTGACGAGTGGGAGAATGACAGCCGGGCCTGGGGCGATCCATGTGGGAGAGGGAAGTGGCGGCGACATCCGCGCAGTCTGCACGTCCAGTACGTCGTCCGCGTCCAGAGCATGGTCCGGGTCCGGTGCGTCGCCTGGGGGCGGGGTGGCGGGGGCTGGGGCGGCGGGTGGTCGAGGGGGTTGTGGGGGGTGTGGCGCTGGTGGTGGCGCCGTTGCCGTTGCTGATCGCGGTGGTGCCGGTCACGTTCGCGGGGGGCGGGGCGCGGCGGTGGTTCGGGGGGCGCGGGGAAGGGCAGCGGGCGCAGGCGCAGACCGCGAAGGACGAGGCCGCGGCGGCGTTCTACGAGCTGGACACCGCGCAGCGCGATCTGCGGATCTCGATCGAGACGATCACCGCGGTCGACGACTCCCCGGCCGCCCGGCGGGCAAGGGCCGACTTCGAGGCGCTCGGCCAGCGGATCGACCAGGTCAGCCGGGACTACATCACCGCCGTGGACGCCCATGACCTGGACCGCGACGACCTGGACGCGCAGGCCGCCTCGCGCGCCCGCGCCGATCTGGTCCGGGCCAAGGACGAGCTGCGGCGCACCAAGGAGGACCTCGACCGCTTCGCGCAGGGGCTCGGCCCGCTGCTGGAGCAGGCCGAGACCCAGCTGGCGCGGCTGGCGCCCGCCGTGGAGCGGGCCCGGCAGGCGCTGCGCGCGGCGAGCGACGCGCTGGATGCCGTACGGGGGTCCGGGCTGCGGGCCGACGATCTGGCGGCGCGGCTGGCCGCGCTGGCGCCCGAGCTGACCAAGCTCAACGAGGGGGCGGGCCGGCATGGTGTGCAGGAGACCATCCGGCGCGCGGACGATGTGCTGCGCCGGGCGGAGGCGGTGCGCGGCGAGGCGGAGCGGCTGCCGGAGCGGGCCGCGGAGATCGACCGGCGGCTGGTGTCGCTGCGTACCCGTGCACAGGCGATCACCACGCGTACGGAGGGCGTCGCGCCCGTGCTGAGCGAGTTGCGGCGGCGCTACAGCGCGGCCTGCTGGCAGGATCTGCAAACCGTCCCGGAGCAGGCCGAGGGCGACGTCGCGCGGGCCGAGGCGAAGCTCAAGGAGGCGCAGGAGGCGCGCGACGAGCAGCGCTGGGCCGATGCCACCGCCCTGCTCGCGACCGTCCGGGCGCTGCTGAACACCACGGACGAGGCGGTGTCCGCGGCCGGCGACCGGCTGCGGCGGCTCGACGAGGTGTCGTACGACCGGAACAAGGAAGTCGAGCGCACGCGCTTCGCCATCCGCGACGCGCAGCGCCTGGCCATGGCCGGGCGCGACACCCCCGACCTGCGCCACGCCCGGCCATTGGACGGTGCGGTGGAGCGGCTGGACCGGGCGATCGCCGGGCTGGAGGGGCGGCACCCCGACTGGTGGCACTTCCTGTCCGAGACGGAGGCCGTGCGGCAGACCGCCGCCCACGTGGTGCAGGAGATCCGCGAGGAGCGTGGCGGCGCGCACTGAGGGTGAGACCCACCGGCCGAGGCCGGTGGGGCGCGTTCCGTGTCCCCCTGCGCCACGCCCACGTGCTGGCCTGCGGTTTTGCGTGCTTTGCGCGCTGTTGGTCCGCCTCTCTCCTGGCTATGCTGCCCCTATGCCTCGCTACGAATACCGATGCCGCGCCTGCGGGACCACCTTCGAGCTGAACCGGCCCATGGCCGAGTCCTCGGCGCCCGCGTCCTGCCCCGACGGGCACGACGACACGGTGAAGCTGCTCTCGACGGTCGCCGTCACCGGCGCCGCCTCCTCCGCCCCGGCGCGCTCCCAGGCCTCCGGTGGCGGTGGCGGCGGATGCTGTGGGGGCGGCTGCTGTGGGTGAGGCTGCGCGCGGTCGTGCTTGAGCCCGGCCCGGTTGAGCCGGGCCGGTTGGGGGCGGATCCTGGGAGGTACGTACGCAGGTACGGCCTCGACCGCGCAGCACCGCGAGGCCGGGGTCTCCGCGAGCGGCAGGGGTAAAACCCATCAGCCCGAAGGAGGCCGGACATGGCTACTGGTCGCCCCTCCCCCATCGGTCCCCACCCAGCGGGGATCGGACGCCAGTTCCCGGAGCGGATCGGCGTCCGCATCAAACTCGACGAGCATCTGCCGGTCGACCACCGGCTCAGCCAGGTCTACCGCATCGGTGCGGGCCTGATGGGTCTGGTCCTGATCGCCTTCGGCATCCTGGGCCTGATCCACCAGATCGGTTTCTTTGACACCGGCGGTGCCACCGTTGCCGGTCTGAACACCAATGGCGCGCTGAGCGTGCTGTCCATCGTCATCGGCGCACTGCTGGTCGTCGGCATGGTCATCGGCGGCAACTTCGCCTCGACCCTCAACATCGTGCTGGGCGTTCTCTTCCTGCTGAGCGGTTTCGTCAATCTCGCCCTGATAAGGACGCCGTTCGATTTCCTGGCCTTCCGCCTCCAGAACGTGCTGTTCAGCTTTGTGGTCGGCCTGATGCTGATGTGGTTCGGCATGTACGGGCGGGTCAGCGGCGGGTTGCCGCACGACAATCCGTACTGGCAGGCCCGACACCCCCTACTCGCCGAACGTGAGGCGCGTGCCCGGGAGCTCCAGGCCGGTCGTGGCGCTCAGGCAACGGAGCAGCCGAGCGCTACGCCGCCCGGTAAATGGGGCAAGCTCGATCAGCCCCCTGGCGCGTCCGCAGCCTCGCGGTCCGAAGAGCGGCATCAAGAAGGGCGACAGCAAGAAGAGCGACAGCAAGGAGGGCGACAGCAGGGAGGCCGGCACGCCCGGCGGCTGCTGCGGCGGCGCAGGTTCAGCGGCGGCGGGCCAGGGTCAGCCCATCCGCGACCGTCAGCATGACCGACTCCATCCGGACGTCGGCGGCCACATGCTCGTTGAACGCCTTGATCGCCGCGCCCGAGCCCGTGGCCCCCGGGTCGACGACGGAGCCGTGGAAGAACACGTTGTCCGCGACGATCAGCCCGCCCGGGCTCATCCGCTCCACCAGCTCCTCCCAGTACGCGATGTAGTTGCCCTTGTCCGCGTCGAGATAGGCCAGATCGATATGCGGCTCGGCCGGCATCGCCCGCAGCGTGTCCAGCGCGGGCGCGATCCGCAGGTCGATACGGTCCGCTACCCCGGCCTTGGCCCAGGCGTCCCGGCCGTACGCCGTCCACTCCTCCGAGATGTCGCAGGCGATCAGCTTGCCGTCGGCGGGCAGTGCCTGCGCCATCGACAGGGCGGAGAATCCGGTGAAGGTGCCGACCTCGACGATGTGCCGGGCGCCGGTCAGCCGCACCAGGAACGCCAGCAGCGGGCCCTGCTCCTCGGCGGACTGCATACCCGCGTACCCGGGCAGCTGGGCATGCGTGACCTCGACGAGCTCGCGCTGGACCGGGTCGAGCGGCGGGTTGTGCCCCAGCATGTAGCCGTACAGCTCATCCGTCACCGGCGTGCTCTTGCTCTCGGCCAACATGGCCCCCTTCAACTTCCCAGATAACGCAGTACAGCCAGTACGCGGCGACTGTAACCCGAACTAGCCGGGAGTTCGAGCTTGTCGAAGATCGCATTGATGTGCTTCTCGACGGCGCTGCGCGAGACATGCAGCCGCTCCGCGATGGCCGTGTTGGCGTGGCCCTGCGCCATCGCGCCCAGGACGTCCCGCTCGCGCGGGGTGAGCCGGCTGAGCGGGTCGGTGTGGGTGCTGCGGGCCAGCAGTCTGCGGACCACCTCGGGGTCGAAGGCGGCCCGGCCCGCCGCGACCCGCTCCAGCGCGTCCAGGAACTCGTCGACCTCCACCACCCGGTCCTTGAGCAGATAGCCGACCCCCGCGCCGCCGTCCTCGGAGGTGAGCAGTTCGGTCGCGTACCGCTTCTCCACGTACTGCGACAGCACCAGCACACCGATGCCGGGGTGGCGCCGCCGGATCTCCAGCGCCGCCCGCAGCCCCTCGTCGCTGTGCGTCGGCGGCATCCGTACGTCGACCACCACCGCGTCCACGTCCGGGTGGAGCCCCACCGCCTCGACCAGCGCCGCGCCGTCGCCCACCGCCGCCACCACCTCGTGGCCCTCCTCGGCGAGCAGCCGCACCAGGCCCTCGCGCAGCAGCGTCGAGTCATCGGCCAGGATCACGCGCATGGCAGCTCCGGCAGCTCCGGCAGCTCCGCGCTGACCGTCGTGGGTCCGCCGGGCGGGCTGACCACCCGCAGCCGGCCGTCCAGCGCCGCCACCCGCCGGGCCAGGCCCAGCAGCCCGCCGCCCGCCGGGTCCGCGCCACCCCTGCCGTCGTCGGTGACCCGTACCAGCAGCCCGCCCAAGGACCCCACCTCCGTCTCCCGCCCGGTCAGCGCCACCGTGATCCGCTCCGCGCCCGAGTGCTTGATCGCGTTGGTCACCGCCTCGGCGACCACGAAGTACGCCACTGTACGAACCGCCTCCCCCGGCTCCGCCGTCAGCCCGTACTCCAGCCGCACCGGGATGGCCGACCGCTCGGCGACCGCCTCCAGCGCCGCCCGCAGCCCGGCCTCGTCCAGCGCCGTGGGGTAGACCCGCCACGCCACCTCGCGCAGATCGGTCAGCGCGGCCCGGCTCTCCTCGTGGGCCTGGACCAGCAGGGCGCGCGCCTTGTCGGGGTCCTGGCTGCGGCGGGCCCGGCCGAGCAGCATGCCGAGGGCGACGATCCGCTGCTGCACCCCGTCGTGCAGATCGCGCTCGATACGGCGGCGCTCGTCGTGCACCGCGTCCACCACCCCGGCGCGGCTGGTGGACAGCTCGTCGATCCGGCGGCGCAGTGCCTCGCGGTGGCTGGGGCCGAGGAAGTGGCGGGCCAACTGCCCCTCCAGGAGCGCGACGCCGACGATGCCCTGGAGGGCGAGGAACAGCAGGAAGAGCCCGCCGATCGCGGAGCTGGTGATCGTGATCCACTCGCCGTCGCGCATGATGAACCAGCCCCACAGCAGCAGGCTGCCGTACGCCGTGCCGGCCACCACGGCCAGCAGCACCAGCCCGCCCAGCAACCCCAGCGACCAGCGCGCCGCCACATACTGGCGGGCGCCGCGGTCGTCGTAGTCGGCCGCGATGTCATGGCCCAGGAAGCGGGCCAGCCGGCGGCGCTCGGCCTCCGTCAGCCGCCGCGCCCCGGCCGTCACCGCGCCCAGCACACACCGCCGGGCCGCCGGCCATCCGCCCGGCCAGGTCCGTACGCACAGCAGGGCCAGACCCGCCACCGCGACACACACCAGCTCCACGACGGCAGTGCCCGCGCCGGTCAGCAGCCCGCCCGCCAGGCGCAGCCCGCGCCGTGGCCAGCTCCCCAACGTCCCCCTTGTGCCCATGGACGGCAACGCTAGCGGCGCGCATCGGCCCGCACACTGAGGATTTCCGCAGGTTGTGGGTGCGGTGCGCGACCGCGGGGCCGGGTGGGCGCCCTCATGGTCCCCAGGCGGCCGCCTTTCTAGCGTCGTACGGCATGAGCGACCGGATCACCGACTGGGCCACTGGCCTGATGGACACCTTGGGCGCGCCCGGCGCGGGCGCCGCCATCGCCCTCGAAAACCTCTTCCCGCCCCTGCCCAGCGAGGTGATCCTGCCACTGGCGGGATTCGCCGCCGCGCAGGGCGATATGAACCTGTACGCCGCGCTGCTGTGGACCACGGCCGGCTCGGTGATCGGGGCGCTCGCCCTGTACTGGGTGGGCGGGCTGCTCGGCCGGGACCGTACGGTCGCGATCGCCGCGCGGCTGCCGCTGGTGAAGGTGGCGGACATCGAGCGCACGGAGCAGTGGTTCGCCCGGCACGGCACGAAGGCCATCTTCTTCGGGCGCATGGTGCCGATCTTCCGCAGCCTCATCTCCGTACCCGCCGGGATCGAGCGGATGCCGGTGCCCGGCTTCCTCGCCCTGACCACGCTCGGGAGCCTGATCTGGAACACGGTGTTCGTGCTGGCCGGATACGCGCTGGGGGACAACTGGCACGAGGTGACGGACTACGTGTCGGTGTACTCGAAGGTGGTGGCGGGCGCGGCGGCGCTGGGGGTGGTGGCGTTCGTGGGTGTACGGATCTTCCGGCCGGGGCGGGGGCAGCGGCGGGGTTAGCGACAGGGGCGAACGGGTTGCGGGGTATGAGGGTACGGGGGTACCGGGGTACGGGGGTACGGGGCTAAGGAGTTACGGCACCCTCGGCGTCCGCCACCCCGGCCCGCGCCGCGAACGCTCGCAGGATCTCCTCCCCCGCCGCCACGCCCCGCTCCTCCAACGCGATCACCTGCGGCGCCGTCCAGCCCTCGTCGGCGAGTTCGCCGTGGCCCGGCCGCCAGGCGCGGTCGGCGGCCAGGAGGAGGTCGGCGTCCAGGAGGGAGTCCCCGGCGCCCAGCACCTCGCGCGCCCCCGTACGGCGCGCGATCTCGGCGACCGCCGCGCTCTTGGTGAGCGGCTTCGGCACGGCGTAGATCTTGCGGCCCTGCAGCGAGACCGTCCAGCCGCGCTCCTCGGCCCAGGCGGTCAGCTCCTTGACGTATCCCTCGGGCAGCAGGGCCCGTTCGACGACCAGGTAGGCGAACAGGTCCTCGGCCACCCGCTCCTTGAGCAGCCAGGCCGGGTCCGCGGTACGGATGAGATGGGCGCGGACCTCCTCCAGCGGCGCACACGCCGCGGCGAGGCGGGCGCGTACGGACGCCTGCCAGTCCGGGTCGGACTCGCCGTCGACCAGCAGATGCCCGCCGTTCGCGCAGATCGCGAAGCGGGGGGCGGGGCCGGGCAGGCGGACGCGGCCGTACTGCTCGCGGGTGCGCGTGGTGGTCGGTACGAAGACGGCGCCGCGGGCCAGCTCCGTGAGCAGCCCGGCCGCGGTCTCCGTCATGTACGACAGCGGCTGGTGGCCGTACACCTCGACGCAGAGCAGGCGGGGCGCCTCGGCGTCCGGCATACGGAGGTCGAGGGCGGCCGCGGAGTAGATCAGCGTGCGGTCGAGGTCGCTCGCGATCAGCAGGGGCGGCGGCTGCTCATGGCTGGTCATCAGGTCGTTCAGCGCCGTGTCGCTCGTCATCAGGCCGTCACCGCCTTGCCGTCCGCGCCCGTCGCGCCGCGCGTATAGCGGGGGTGGATCAGTCCGACGCACGAGTACGGCAGACCGTCCACCTCCTCCACCGGCACCCCGCGCTGCTCGGCCAGCAGCCGCACATGGGCCAGGTCCGCGCCGGCGTCGCGCGAGGCGAGGATCTTCCACGGGACGCGGCGCAGCAGCACCCGCGTCGTCTCGCCCACGCCCGGCTTGACGAGGTTCACGTCGTGGATCCCGTACTCCTCGCTGATCCGCTCGACGGCCGCCCATCCCTCCCAGGTCGGGCTGCGGTCGGCGGCCGCGAGCTCCTTCACGTCGGCGGCGACCTGGTCCGCGACCTCGTCGAAGCGGGCCTCGACGGTGTCCAGGAAGAGTCCCGAGACATCGGCGTCGGCCAGCTCCCGGTAGAACTTCCCACCGTGGAAGTCGTCGGGCCCGACCAGGTCGGCGCGGAGCACGGTGCGCGATATCAGCCCGGAGACGGTCGAGTTGAGGCAGGCGGAGGGGATGAGGAAGTCATCGCGCGTGCCGTACGTCTCGACGCAGCGGCCGGGGTCGGCGAGTACGGCGATCCGCGGATCGAAGCCGGGGTACGGCCGTACGGCCTCGGCCAGTTCGCGGGTGATCGCGCCCTTGCCGGTCCAGCCGTCGATGAACACCACGTCGGCCGGGTCGTGACGGTCCGCCAGCCAGCGCAGCGCCGTGGTGTCGATACCGCGGCCACGCACGATGGAGATGGCGTAGTGCGGCAGGTCGAGACCGTGTGCGTGGCGCGCCCAGCGGCGCATCAGCACACCGACGGGGGTGCCGGCCCGGGCCAGCGACACCAGGACGGGGCGCGGTGAACGCTCGGCGAGCACGGTTTCGGTGACCGCGCCGACCGCGCGCGCCATACGCGCCGCGGAGGTGGTCAGCGCGGCCCGGAACAGCGCCTGGTACTCCTCGGTGGGCTGGTACTCGACGGGCAGCGACTCGGCGTAGTGCGCGCCGCCGCTCTGGATCGCCTCCTCGCGCTCCTCGGTGGGCGCCTCGAGCGTGACGTCGGAGAAGTCCTGCAGCAGCCAGCCGACCTCGTCGGGGGCGTACGAGGAGAACGCGGGGCCGCGCAGCGGCTCCGGCAGCGGCGGTTGTGACATGGGGGGCGCCTGTCGCTCGGGGGCGTTGGTGTTGGTGCTCGGCGTGTAGGACGGTACGACGGCCAGCAGGAGGCAGTCGGTATGCGCGGCGAGGTGGGCCAACAGCCCGTCCGGGGCGTGCAGTTCGGGGGTGTCGGCCGACGAGTCGACGACGGCGACGATCGCGTCGAAGCGGCGGGTGGGGTCGCCACCGGGGGCGACGTTGTAGGCGTAGCGCTCGCCGGGCCCGTCGGCGGGCGCGTCGTGCGCGGGGAAGGCGAGACGGGTACGGATCGCGTAGCCGGGGTCGTCGACTGCCAGCACGGGCGAGCGCGTGGTGGTCGAGTACCGCACCTCGACCCCGCCGGACCCGGTGTCCGATCCCGTGTCCTGACCAGTGCCCAGCGCGGTTTCCAGCGCTTCGGCGATCCTCAGCGGCGCGTACATCAGCTCCTCGAAGCCGAGGACGAGCACCCGCCGCGCCCCGCCGCCCAGTGCCTCGGCGATACGGGCCGCCATCCCCGGAAGCGCGGCCTCCAGCCGCTCCCGGTGGGCAGGCGTGAAGCCGTGCCGCCCACCGTCGGGCAGCCCCTGCGGCCAGCCGAGCTCGACACGGACCGCCCCCGTAGGCCCGGCGTGGCCGACGAGCCCGGCTTCGGCCGCGGGCGCCTCGCCGGGGCGCGCCCCCGGCGCCGGGTCGGACGCGGACGCCACCCCCGCCCCCGGCCGGGCCGTGGGGCCGTCGGCCCCAAGCCTCGCCGGGGCCGGCTCGTGCTCCGCCACCAGCCGCTGCCCACGCTCCAGGACCCCCGCGGGGAGCCGGACCGTGCCCGTCGCCGACGCGATCAGGTCCACCCGCGCGCCGAGGTCGGCCGCGAAGGCGTCGAGGTGGGCACGGTCCTCGGAGGAGCGCATGTCGACCAGGGCCACCACCACGTACCGCTCGCGCGGGAAGCCCCGGTGGAGGGCGGCGATGGTGTTGAGCACCGTCCGGCCGGTCGAGAACTCGTCGTCGACGAGGACCAGCGGGCCGTCCGTGGCCAGCAGGGCGGGGTCCTCGGGGAGGAGGAGGTGGGATGTGGCGTGGCTGTGCTCCTCCTCGAAGCCGCCCACCGGGGCGACCCCGGCGACCGGGCGGCGGGTGGAGTGGAGGTAGGGGGCGAGGCCCAGGCCGTCCGCGACGCTGTGGCCCAGGCCCGTCGCGGTCTCCGCGTAGCCGAGCACGACCGCGCGCGCCGCGGCCTCGTCGCCCAGCAGCTCGCGGACCCGGCGGCCGAGCCGTACGCCCGCGCCGTGGACGGCGCGCGGGCGCTGCGGCACATGCTTGCCGAGCACGTTGGACACCAGCAGATGCGCGCGCTTGGGGTTGCGCCGCAGCGCGAGCCCCAGCAGTTCGCGCAGTTCATCGCCGCCTTCGAGCCCGACTCCCAGCCGGTCCGCGACCCACTGCCCCGACCACATCACGTCGTACGCCCCATCAGCCCGCTCAGCCCCATCAACCCTGTCCGCTCCATCAGGCACCCGGCATCCCGGTAGCCCCTTACTCCGTCCGCAGCCCCGCCGCCAACAGCTCCACAAAGCTGATGTGCTCCTGGGCCACGCCGAAAACCTCCGCGCGCCGCAGGGTCCGCTCGGCCCAGGCGCGGTGCGGCTTCACCTCGTTCATCTTGTTGGTGTACGCCGAGCGCAGCACACCGCCCCCGTCGCGCTGCGGTTCGAGGATGTCCACGGCGTCGCTGTACTCCTCGTGGCTGACCACGGACAGCGCATGTACGGGGGCGACATGCGAAGGGTGGATGCAGGTCTTGCCCTGCAGGCCGTTGGCGCGGTCGAGTTCGATCTCGCGCAGCAGCCCGTCCATGTCGTGCTCGATGAGGGCGGTGCGCAGCGACGACGCGGCGCGGCCGGTGAAGGGGCTGAGGCGCAGCTGCGGCTTGAACATCCGCTCGTGCGGCTTGAAGTACTCCCACACCGGCCCGGTGACCGTGAAACCGGTGCCGTCCGCGCGGCCCAGCATGTTCACCACGTCCGCGATGACGGAGGCGACGAGCTGTACGTCGTACGCCGTCATATCGGGCGCCCGGCGCAGCCCGTAGGCCGAGCACAGGTCGGTGACGCCGAGGCGGAGCGCCAGGACCCGCTCGCGGTGCTTGTCGACGGTGCGGCCGATACCGGCCAGGGTCTCGGTGCGGGTCTCCCGGTGCATCAGCTCGGGCGATTCGAGGACCGGCATCGCGTACAGTTTCCGGCCGCCCAGGGCGTCGGCCGCCTGCGGGGTTTCGGCCGAAATCAGCGCCTCGAGGAAGGGGACGCCGCGCTCCTCGGTGAACTTCGGCAGTACGAATCCGGACAGCAGTCCCGCGGCGGAGCCGAGCCGCCGGACGAGGTCGACGATCTGCTCGGGGGTCCGGATCCGGATGAACAGCAGGGGCAGCGAGAGGTGCGGGCCGCGCGCCGAGAGTTCGCTCAGCTGCCGTACCAGGTTCTCCTCGGCCGCGGGCACCTCGTTGTCGTCTATCGAGTCCTCCAGGCAGAGCACCATGGAGGTAACACCCTGACCTGCCTGTTTGGCGATGTCATCGGCGAGGCGGGGGCGGGTGGCAGGGCTGTAGAGAGTGGCGCCGAGCGCGACGGCGAGCGTCTGGGCCGGAGAGTCCGCGGTGAATTCGCCGGGCTCCCGGTGGAACAGTTCTTTCCGCACCTCGGCGGACAGGTGTCCAAAATGCCGCATAGTTCTCCCCACGCTGCCGTGCCCGCGCTGGCCGCTCCGGCCCGGGTGGTGGCCGATAATCGTACGTGCGGCGATGGGTCAAAAGTTCCCCAAGGGTGTGAAAATCGCGTAACTCATGTGCGTCCACTGCGTGTCCGGGATACTGACCCTTCCACCCTTTCCGATCTTTTCCCGGACCCGCACAGGCCCCCTGCGTTGTCCCAGCCAGGTCCGGGAGGGCAGGATTGCGGCCATGACGCACGCGATGCTGAAGGGATCGAACATCCCGCTGGAGGCCACCGCCGTACGGGCCGTGCTCCGCTGGACTCCCGGCACGGACGTACCCGATGTGGACGCCTCGGCGCTGCTGCTGGGCGCGGACGACCGCGTGCGTTCGGACGAGGACTTCGTCTTCTACAACCAGCCACGCCATCCGTCCGGCCTGGTGCGGCATCTGCCCAAGAAGCGGGTGTCGGAGGGGCTGACGGACACCGTCGAGGCCGATCTGACGGCGCTGGAGCCGGCCGTCCACCGGGTGGTGCTGGCCGCGTCGGCGGACGGCGGCACCTTCGGCCAGGTGACGGACCTGAGCCTGCTGCTGTACGACGCCTCGGGCGGGGCGGACGCGGCACCGCTCGCGGAGTTCGTGGTGACGCCGGAGACCGGCCAAGAGACCGCGCTGCTGTGCGGCGAGCTCTACCGGCGCGGGGGCTCGTGGAAGTTCCGCGCGCTCGGGCAGGGCTATGAGTCGGGGCTGGTCGGGCTGGCCACCGAGTACGGCATCTCGGTGGACGACGGCGAGGGCGGCGGCGAGGACAACGGCGAGGTCGGCGCCGCCCCCGACCCGGGCACGGACGCCCCCGCGAACGGGGCCGGAAACGGAAACGAGGGCCGGCCGGAGTCCGCGCCCGCCCCCGTGCCACCGCCCCCGGCGCCGATCGCCGCTGACACCGGCGCGGCGCCCCCAGGACCCGCCTTCGGGCAGGACTCCTGGGACGACTCCCAGCTGACCCAGCCGATGACGGCGGCGCCCACACCGCTGCCGGCCGGCTACGGCCCCGTACCGCCCCCGCCGACCGCCCCACCGGCCGCCCCGCCGCAGCCCCCGTCACAGCCCGGCTACGGCTATCCGCAGCAGCCCGCATACGGCTATCCGCAGGGCCCCGCCCAGCCCCCGGCGGCGCAGGCGGCGCAATCCGGGTACGGCTACCCCCAGCAGTCGGCGTACGGATATCCGCAGCAGCCCGTGTACGGCTATCCGCAGCAGGTGCAGCGCACCCAGCCGATACCGCCGCCCCCGCTGCCCGACCCCAACTTCACGCTGCCGCCGCAGGGGCCCCAGTTCCAGCACCGCTGAGCGGTCGGCGGGCCGGGCGCCCGGGGCACGCCCCGGCGCCCGGCCACGCCGCTCTCAGACCTTCTCCTTGTAGCCGCGGCCCCACTGCAGCCCCCAGCCGTAGAGCCGGTCCAGCTCCGCCTGGAAGCCGTAGACGTACTTGACCTCGCGGCGGACCAGCATCTCGCCCTTGACGTTCTCGATCAGCACCACGGCGCAGGAGCGGGCCTGCGGGGCGCGCTCGTGGAGCTCGATCTCCACCCGCGGTCCGTTGCTCGGGTAGAGCGTGACCATGCCGTGGGTGCGGTCGAAGGCCGGGGTGCCGTCGTAGATGTAGACGAAGATCAGCAGCCGCTTGATGTCGTCCTTGTGGTCCATGTTGATGTAGATCGTCTCGCCGGATCCGGACCCGAACCGGTCGTCGCCGCTGAGCTTGACGTACGGCGCCTCATTGAGGTTGCCCAGGAAGTTGCCGAGCGGCTGGACCACGCCCTTGGAACCGCTCTGCAGCTCGTACATGCAGGCCAGGTCCAGGTCGACGTTGACCATGGCGGAGCCTTGGGCCTGCACCATCTCCGGTTTGAACATCCGCAGCGGATGGCGCAGCGAGCCGCTCCCCGACCTGTCGTTGAAGTCCGACGTCCGCATCCGCCAGGACAGGTTGATCCGCAGGTTGCCGCTGGCCGCCCCCTGCTTGGTCAGCGAGATGGTCTGGTGCCGCTTGGTCAGCGAAACCACACCCGAGGCGTCACCGCTCTCGAATTCGCGCCACGCGCCCCGTCCCCAGTTGCTCCAGAACGCCATCGTG
Organism: Streptomyces sp. NPDC020845; assembly: GCF_044334165.1. Lineage (NCBI taxonomy): Bacteria > Bacillati > Actinomycetota > Actinomycetes > Kitasatosporales > Streptomycetaceae > Streptomyces > Streptomyces sp. NPDC020845. The sequence continues at coordinate 44,341 of NZ_JBIRSJ010000017.1, forward strand.
CGCACCCCCACCAGTCGACTACTCAATCGCCCAACTGCCCGCGGGGCGGGCCGGGAGTCAGGACTCCCGGCCCGCCCCGCTCAGAGCGTTCCTCAAACGGACCCGCGTCACACTCCGGACGTGACTTCCGCCTTGCTCTCGGCGTCCGCGCCGCCCGCCTCCGCCTCCCGGCGGTTGCGCACCACCGAGGACCAGTACGAGGCGCCGATCAGGACCACACCGACCAGGCCGGTGATGACCTCGTTGATCTCGTACTTGATCGTGATCAGCAGGATCGCGGCGAGCGCGCCGATCGCGTAGTGCGCGCCGTGCTCCAGGTAGACGTAGTCGTCCAGGGTGCCCCTGCGGACGAGGAAGACGGTCAGCGACCGGATGTACATGGCGCCGATGCCCAGACCCAGTGCCATCTCGAAGATGTCGTTGGTGACCGCGAAGGCGCCGATGACGCCGTCGAAGGAGAACGACGCGTCGATGACCTCCAGGTAGAGGAACAGGAAGAACGCGGCCTTGCCGGCCAGGCCGACCACCGTGGCGCCCTGGCTGCCCTTCTGGGCGCCGGAGGCCGCCTTCTCGGCCTTCTCCGCCTCCTCGGCTTCCTCGACCTCCTCCTCTTCCTCCTCCAGCTTGTCCTCGAAGTAGCCGGAGATACCGCCCACGATCAAGTAGGTGAGCAGACCGGCGACACCGGCCAGCAGCACCGTGGCGGTCTTGTCGCCGCCGCCGTGGGCCACGTCGGTGGCGAAGGTCATGGCGGTCACGAGGAGCGCCAGCAGGGCGACGACGATCGACAGCGTCTCCAGCTTGCCGAGCTTGGCCAGCGGGCGCTCCAGCCAGCCCAGCCACTTGATGTCGCGCTCCTCGAAGATGAAGTCGAGGAAGATCATCAGCAGGAAAATCCCGCCGAACGCGGCGATCGCCGGGTGTGCGGCGGTGACCAGGTGTTCGTACTTGTCCTTGTTGTTGATCGCCAGGTCGACGGCCTCCAGCGGCCCCATCTTCGCCGTGATGGCCACGATGATCACGGGGAAGACGAGGCGCATGCCGAAGACGGCGATCAGGATGCCGACCGTCAGGAAGATCTTCTGCCAGAAGGCGTTCATCTTGCGGAGGATGCCCGCGTTGATGACCGCGTTGTCGAACGAGAGTGAGATCTCCAGGATCGAGAGGATCCCGACGATGGCGAGCCCCTTCCACCCCCAGAGGACGCCAGCCAGGGCCAGGCCGGCCGCCGTGACGGCGAACGACCAACCAAAGGTTTTGAGGAGCACTTCCTGTCCAATCCCTCTTCGTAAGGTCTCGCCCGCGCTCTTTACGCGGCTTTACGAAACGTTGACCCCGAAGTCTAGAGCGATGCCCCGAAGACCCGACGCGTACCCCTGCCCTACGGCCCGGAACTTCCACTCACCGCCATAGCGGTAAACCTCCCCGAAGATCATCGCCGTCTCGCTTGAGGCGTCCTCCGAGAGGTCGTAGCGGGCCAGCTCGGCGCCGTCCGCCTGGTTCACCACACGGATGAAGGCGTTGCTGACCTGCCCAAACGTCTGCCGTCTTGTGTCTGCGTCATAGATCGACACGGGGAAGACGATCTTGTCGACCTGCGCCGGGACCTTGGCGAGATCGATCAGGATCGACTCGTCGTCGCCCTCGCCCTCACCGGTGAGGTTGTCGCCGGTGTGCTCGACCGAGCCCTCGGGGCTCTTCAGGTTGTTGTAGAAGACGAAGTACTCGTCCCCGAGCACCCGCCCCGACTGGCACAGCAGCGCGCTGGCGTCGAGGTCGAACGGCGCCCCGGTGGTCGAGCGCGCGTCCCAGCCCAGGCCGACCATCACCTGGGTGAGATTCGGCGCGGCCTTGGTGAGGGAGACATTGCCTCCCTTGGCGAGGGTAACGCCCATGGTCCTGGTTCCTCCCCTGGTGTAGCGAAATGCGCATGAAGGCGCGGAGCGCCTCATGCGCCGAGAAGCAGCGCGTCCGGCGCCGCGCTCCTGCCGGTGTGCAGGGACGCGGCGCCGGACGCGCGGGCCGTACGGTGCGTACGCGGAACGTACATACGCGGGTGGTGCTACAGGCGTATCAGACGTTGACGCCGAAGTCCTGTGCGATGCCGCGCAGCCCGGAGGCGTACCCCTGGCCGATCGCCCGGAACTTCCACTCCGCCCCGTGCCGGTACAGCTCGCCGAAGACCATGGCGGTCTCGGTCGAGGCGTCCTCGGTCAGGTCGTAGCGGGCGAGCTCATTGCCGTCGGCCTGGTTGACCACGCGGATGAACGCGTTCCGAACCTGGCCGAAGCTCTGCTGGCGGGTCTCGGCGTCGTAGATCGAGACCGGGAACACGATCTTGGCGACATCGGCCGGCACGCCGACCAGGTTCACCTTGATCTGCTCGTCGTCGCCCTCGCCCTCACCGGTGAGGTTGTCACCGGTGTGCTCGACCGAGCCGTCGGGGCTCTTCAGGTTGTTGAAGAAGACGAAGTTCTGGTCGCTGGCGACCTTGCCTTCGGCGTTGGTCAACAGGGCGCTGGCGTCGAGGTCGAAGTCAGTGCCCGTGGTGGTGCGGACGTCCCAGCCCAGACCCACGGTGATGGCGGTCAGGTTAGGGGCTTCCTTGGTCAGCGAGACGTTGCCGCCCTTGCTGAGGCTGACTCCCACGAGTCCTCCCAAAAAGGTTCGTCAGGAGCACGGTGTGCCCCTTCATTGCTATGCCGGGTGCCGGGGGCGCCCCAGGCGCGGCCTGGGGCGCCCAGGGATCCCATCAGGATCAACGCGTCGATCCTAGTGAGCGGTTCCCCCTCGTCACAGGGTTTCCGTCGGGACAAGGTTTCTGCCGTGACAGGGGTTTCCGTCGTCACAAGGATTCCGGGGCCTTACAGGGTTTCCAGGGCCTTGACGTAGTCGTTGAGGTCCCGGGCGTCGGGGAGGCCGTTGACGACGGTCCAGCGGACCACGCCCTCCTTGTCGATCACGAAGGTGCCGCGCACCGCGCACCCCTTCTCCTCGTCGAAGACGCCGTACGCCCGGCTGGCCTCGCCGTGCGGCCAGAAGTCCGACAGCAGGGGGTACTCAAGACCCTCCTGCTCGGCGAACACGCGCAGCGTGAAGGGCGAGTCGTTGGAGACGGCGAGCAGCTGCACCTCGTCGTTGACGAACTTGGGCAGCTCATCCCGCAGGGCGCACAGCTCGCCGGTGCACACGCCGGTGAAGGCGAACGGGTAGAAGAGGAGGACGACGTTCTTCTCACCCTGGAAGTCGGAGAGCCGGACCGACTCCCCGTGCTGGTTCTTCAGCTCAAAATCGGGGGCCTTCGCGCCGACCTCTATCGCCATGGGTGGCATCCCTTCGCTGGTAGCTGGTGTGGCCTGATTGGCTGGTTTGGCTGGGGTCACCCTATGCGCAGAGCCCCCCTCCGAAGGTTACGGAGGGGGGCTCTCAACAGGGTGTCGCGGGGCCGTACGCCGACGTCGGGACCGCGCGGTGGCGGACCCGCCGGACGGCGACCACCGGGCCGGCCCAGCGCCGGACCGGCTCACGCCGGACCGGCTCAGCGCTTCGACTTCGCGGCTTTCGGGGTGACCAGACGGCTGCCCGTCCAGTCCTTGCCCGCGTTGAAGCTCTTGGTCTGGGACAGGCCGGCGGTGGTCGCGGCCTCGTTGATGTCGCTCGGCTCGACATAGCCGTCACGGCCGGTCTTGGGGGTCAGCAGCCAGACCGGCGCGCCGTCGTCGATCATCTGGATGGCGTCCACCAGCGCGTCCGTCAGGTCGCCGTCGTCCTCACGGAACCACAGCACGACGGCGTCGGCCACGTCCTCGTAGTCCTCGTCGACAAGCTCCTGGCCGGTGATCTCCTCGATGGCCTCGCGGAGCTCCTGGTCGACATCGTCGTCGTAGCCGATCTCCTGGACCACCTGATCGGGCTGGAAACCCAGCCTCACGGCAGGGTTGGTCCGCTCCTCCGCGTGGTCCGCGGTCGCGCTCACGGATTGCCTCCTGTCATCTTGCGTTCATTCTTCAAGTCGTTGTGCGCCACGCGCGTGCGCGGGGCATGGGGCGTAGTCCACACGGGCCGGGCGGATCGCGCAAGTACCTGGCCAGCGATCCCGCCCAAACGTGGGGGGTCCGCCCATACGGCGTGCAACGGAGCATTGGGGGAGTGTCGCCGCAACTCCCATCATGGACGAACAGCCACGAGTGAGTCACATCACTCCAAAATGTCCCGTTTGAACGCGCGTACCGACACGATACGCCGGGTAGGCCTCCCAGGGCCGAACGGGCGTACGCGTACCCGTCCGGGGTGAGCGTATGGTTGCGGTTTGGCCGTCGCACCCCGACGCCCACGCAGCGCCAGTCTCACCACGTGATGGTTACCACCCGGTAGAGGTGACGTATCCCCTACGCGAGGTACACGATGGAGATCGGCGCGACCCAGCAGAGCACGAATCCATTGCGTGCACAGCACGACCGAAAAGCGAAGGAATAGCGTGGCTTCCGGATCCGATCGCAACCCGATCATCATTGGCGGCCTTCCCAGCCAGGTCCCGGACTTCGATCCCGAAGAGACCCAGGAGTGGCTCGACTCGCTCGACGCAGCTGTCGATGAGCGAGGCCGGGAACGTGCCCGCTACCTCATGCTCCGCCTGATCGAGCGCGCCCGCGAGAAGCGCGTCGCGGTGCCCGAGATGCGCAGCACCGACTACGTCAACACCATCGCCACCAAGGACGAGCCGTTCTTCCCCGGCAACGAGGAGATCGAGCGCAAGATCCTGAACGCGACCCGCTGGAACGCGGCGGTGATGGTCTCGCGCGCCCAGCGCCCGGGCATCGGCGTCGGCGGCCACATCGCCACCTTCGCCTCCTCCGCCTCGCTGTACGACGTGGGCTTCAACCACTTCTTCCGCGGCAAGGACCGAGGTGACGGCGGCGACCAGATCTTCTTCCAGGGCCACGCCTCCCCCGGTATCTACGCCCGCGCCTTCCTGCTGGACCGGCTGGACGAGGCGAACCTGGACGCCTTCCGGCAGGAGAAGTCGAAGGCCCCGCACGGTCTGTCCAGCTACCCGCACCCGCGGTCGATGCCGGACTTCTGGGAGTTCCCGACGGTCTCCATGGGCCTCGGCCCGCTCGGGGCGATCTACCAGGCGCGGATGAACCGCTATATGGAGGCGCGCGGCATCGCCGACACCTCCCAGTCGCATGTGTGGGCGTTCCTGGGCGACGGCGAGATGGACGAGCCGGAGTCGCTGGGCCAGCTCTCCCTCGCCGCCCGTGAGGGCCTGGACAACCTGACCTTCGTCGTCAACTGCAACCTCCAGCGCCTCGACGGCCCGGTGCGCGGCAACGGCAAGATCATCCAGGAGCTGGAGTCGCAGTTCCGCGGCGCCGGCTGGAACGTGATCAAGCTGGTGTGGGACCGCACCTGGGACCCGCTGCTCGCGCAGGACCGCGACGGCCTGCTGGTCAACAGGCTGAACACCACGCCCGACGGCCAGTTCCAGACGTACGCGACCGAGACCGGCGCCTACATCCGCGAGCACTTCTTCGGCGACGACCAGCGGCTGCGCAAGATGGTCGAGCACATGACCGACGACCAGATCCTGCACCTGGGCCGCGGCGGTCACGACCACAAGAAGATCTACGCGGCGTACGCGGCCGCCAAGGCCCACAAGGGCCAGCCGACGGTGATCCTGGCCCAGACGGTCAAGGGCTGGACGCTCGGCCCGAACTTCGAGGGCCGCAACGCGACCCACCAGATGAAGAAGCTGACGGTCGACGACCTCAAGCGCTTCCGCGACCGGCTGCACCTGCCGATCCCCGACCAGGAGCTGGAGTCCGGCCTGCCGCCGTACTACCACCCGGGCCGGGACTCGGAGGAGATCCAGTACATGCACGACCGGCGCAAGTCGCTGGGCGGGTATGTCCCGACCCGCGTGGTGCGCGCCAAGCCGCTGCAGCTGCCGGGCGACAAGACGTACGCGACGACCAAGAAGGGCTCCGGTCAGCAGCAGATCGCCACCACCATGGCGTTCGTGCGGCTGCTGAAGGACCTGATGCGGGACAAGGAGATCGGCAAGCGGTTCGTGCCGATCGCGCCCGACGAGTACCGCACCTTCGGCATGGACTCGCTCTTCCCCTCGGCGAAGATCTACTCCCCGCTGGGCCAGACCTACGAGTCGGTCGACCGCGAGCTGCTGCTGGCCTACAAGGAGACGCCGACCGGCCAGATGCTGCACGACGGCATCTCCGAGGCGGGCTGTACGGCCTCGCTGATCGCGGCGGGCTCGGCGTACGCCACGCACGGCGAGCCGCTGATCCCGGTCTACGTCTTCTACTCGATGTTCGGCTTCCAGCGCACGGGCGACCAGTTCTGGCAGATGGCCGACCAGCTCGCGCGCGGCTTCGTACTGGGCGCGACCGCCGGCCGTACGACCCTGACCGGTGAGGGTCTGCAGCACGCGGACGGCCACTCGCAGCTGCTGGCCTCGACCAACCCGGCGGTCGTCGCGTACGACCCGGCGTTCGGCTTCGAGATCGCGCATATCGTGCAGGACGGTCTGCGCCGGATGTACGGCGAGTCCGCCAGCGGCGAAGATCCGAACGTCTTCTACTACCTCACCGTCTACAACGAGCCGATCCAGCACCCGGCCGAGCCCGCCGACGTGGACCGCGAGGGCATCCTCAAGGGCCTGTACCGCTTCAAGGAGGGCGAGAAGGGCGCCATCCCGGCGCAGATCCTCGCCTCGGGCGTGGCGGTGCCGTGGGCGATTGAGGCGCAGCGCATCCTGGCCGACGAGTGGGATGTGAAGGCCGATGTGTGGTCGGCGACCTCCTGGAACGAGCTGCGGCGCGACGCCGTCGAGGCGGAGGAGCACAACCTGCTCCACCCGGAGGAGGAGCAGCGCGTTCCGTATGTGACGCGGAAGCTGGCGAACGCGGAGGGGCCGAAGGTGGCCGTCTCCGACTGGATGCGGGCCGTTCCGGACCAGATCGCGCGCTGGGTGCCGGGCAGCTACCAGTCGCTGGGCGCCGACGGCTTCGGCTTCGCGGACACCCGTGGGGCGGCGCGCCGCTTCTTCCACATCGACGCGCAGTCGGTCGTCCTGGCGGTGCTCACCGAGCTCGCCAAGGAGGGCCGGATCGACCGTTCGGTGCTCAAGCAGGCGATCGACCGCTACCAGCTGCTCGACGTGGCCGCCGCCGACCCGGGCGCGGCCGGGGGCGACGCGTAGCCTCCCTCTCCGGGGCTCCGCCCCGGACCCCGGTCAGCAAAACGCCGGGCGGGCTGGATCTCGCACGAGATCCAGCCCGCCACGCGGTTAACCGCACGGCCCGCCTTTTCCGCGAGCCGGCCGGGCCCGCGGTATCCCCCCCCGGCGCGCGCCCGCCACCACACCGCCCG
>NZ_JBIRSJ010000017.1:51742-261279 GCF_044334165.1 Streptomyces sp. NPDC020845
CGGGGGGCCCGGGTGCCCCCCCCGCCGGGGGCCCCCCCCCCCCCCCCCGCACCCAAACCCCCGGGGGGGGCGGTCCCCCCCCCCACCCCCCCCCCGCCCGGCGTTTTCCGGCTCGGCCGGCGTTTGCGAGTGCGCGGCGGAGCCGGCTGTATCGCCACGCGGCGGAGCCGCTCATCGATACGGCCGGCTCCCCCGCGTGGCAGCACCGCAGGCAGGGGCTGCGAGGGAACAGCCCCTGCCCCGAGGCCCCGGGCCGGCCCGGCGGGTGCCCGGCTCTCGCCGGGCACCCGCCGGACACCCGTCAGATGTGTGCCGCTCCCGCGCCCGCCTCCGCGTTGTCGCCGCGCTTGGTGAACGCCGCCACCGCGGCCGCCAGGAGCGAGACGACGCCGGCGACGGTGAAGGCGACGCCCATCCCCGACACGAAGGTGTCATGCGCCACGCCGGTGATCTTGTCGACCAGCTCCGGCGGCGTGTTCGGGGCGAGCGGGGCCTTGCCGACCTCGACCGCCTTGGACGCCTGGTCCAACTCCTGCCCGGACAGCGGCCCAAGGCCGGCCCGCTGCCAGGCGCCGGGCAGATCGTCGTCGACCTTGGCGGCCATGACCGCGCCGAGCGCGGCCGTACCGATGCTGCCGCCGACCTGCATGGAGGCCTGCTGGAGGCCGCCGGCGACGCCGGAGAGCTCGATCGGCGCGTTGCCGACGATGACCTCGGTGGCGCCGACCATCACGGGGGCGAGGCCGAGGCCGAGGAGGCCGAACCACAGGGACATCTCGCCGGTGGAGGAGTCCACGTCGAGGGTGGACGCGCCGAACATCGACACGGAGGTGATCAGCATCGCGGCGACCAGCGGAATCCGCGGCCCGAGCTTGGTGATCAGCAGCCCGGCCACCGGCGAGGCCACGATCATCATGGCGGTCAGCGGCAGCAGGTGCAGTCCGCTGTCGACGGGGCTCATGCCGTGCACGTTCTGCAGGTAGAAGGTGACGAAGAAGAGCCCGCCCATGAACCCGAAGGCCATCAGCACCATCAGCACGGTGCCCGCGGACAGCGGTACGGAGCGGAACATGCGCAGCGGCAGCAGCGGCTCGCTGGTCCTGGTCTCCCAGAACGCGAACGCCGCGAAGCAGACGACGGAGATGCCGAGGAACAGCAGCGTCCGGGAGTCGCCCCACTGCCATTCGCCGGACTTGATCACTGCCCAGATCAGGCAGAACATCGCGCCGGACAGCAGCGCGATACCGGGGATGTCAAAGGACTTGGGGGCGTTCTCGGCGCGGTGGTCCTTGAGGATGGCCAGCCCGAAGACGAGGGCCAGGACACCGACGGGAACGTTGATGTAGAAGACGGACTGCCAGTTGACGTGCTCGACGAGCAGACCGCCGATGATCGGTCCGCCCGCGGTGGACGCCCCGATCACCATGCCCCAGATGCCGATGGCCATATTGAGCTTCTCGGCCGGGAAGGTGGCGCGCAGCAGGCCGAGCGCGGCGGGCATCAGCAGGGCGCCGAACAGGCCCTGGAGTACGCGGAAGACGACCAGCAGGGTCACGCTGCCGGACAGGGCGATGGCGGCCGAGGAGGCGGCGAAGCCGACGACCCCGATCAGGAAGGTCTGGCGGTGGCCGAAGCGGTCACCGAGCTTGCCGGCCGTGATCAGCGAGACGGCGAGGGCGAGCAGATAGCCGTTGGTGATCCATTGGGCGTCGGCGAGCGAGGCGTGGAGGTCTTCGGCGATGGCGGGGTTGGCGATCGCGACGATCGTGCCGTCGAGGGCGACCATCGTCACACCGATGGCGACGGTCAGCAGCGTCAGCCATGGGTGGCCCCGCAGTCCCTTCGGGGGATCGGGTATGGGAGGTTCCGGCGCCGCGTGGGCGACGGTGGTCTCAGACGTCATGTGGGGAGGCTAGTGTCAGTCGCTGACAATTGACAAACAAGTTCACGATTCGGTAACTGCCGGCTTTCCCGCGGGTATGGTGAGCGGCCCGAACGCGCCAGAAAGAGAGCCCCACAGGTGACAACGGACCAGGCGGTGGCCCCGCCACCAGCGGGACTTCGGGAACGCAAGAAGCAACGCACACGAGCCGCCCTGGTGCACTCGGCCCTGGAGCTGTTCACCCGGAACGGATACGACCACACGACGGTCGACGAGATCGCGGACGCGGTCGACGTCTCCCAGCGCACCTTCTTCCGGTACTTCGCCAACAAGGAGGAAGTCGCCTTCGCCGCCCAGGATGTGGCGGAGTCCCACTTCTTCGCCGCCCTGGTCGGCCGCCCCGCCGACGAGGCCCCGCTGGCCGCCCTGCACGGCGCCGTCCTCGACGCCTGGGACACCATCGGCGAGGCCGTCGCGCGACTGGTCCCCCAGGACCTCCATATGCGCATGTACTGCGTGATCGAGTCGACCCCCGCGCTGCTGGCCGTACATCTGCGCCGCACCGCCGAACTGGAGGAGCGGCTGGCCCGGGAGATCGCCCGCCGCGAGGGTCTTGACGTCGACGCGGATCCGCGGCCACGCCTGGTGGTCGCGGCGTTCGGCGGGGCGATCCGGGTGGCCGGCCGGCTGTGGGGCGAGCGCCAGGGGACCAGCATGGAGTCGCTGCGGGGCCTGACCGCCTTCCATCTCGACCATGTCGGGGCGGCGCTGGCCGAACGATGGGACAGATAATCCCAAATCAGACAAACCCAATAAAAAGCCTCCGGCGAAATCCCCTTCAAACGTGAGAAGCGTCACGGCATTTGGCAGCCACTACCACCCGTCTCCTAGGGTGTCCCGCGGTGACTTCCTTCTCTGAGCTCGGCTCCCCCTCCTCCGGCTCCACCGCCTGGCGTGCGCTGCTCGCCCTGGCGGTGGTGTTCGTCCTGCTCGCCACCACCGGCTGGACCGCCATGCGGCAGCAGAGAGGGCCCGCGGGGTCACTGGCCGTGGAGCTGGCCGCCTGGCGCAAGGGACACCTCCCGGCGGTGGCCAGGGGGCACCGCCCAGCGGTAGCCGGGGGAGGCGTACCGGGCGGCCGGGCCCTCCCCGACCCGTCCGGCCCGCCGCGCCGGCTGGCCCGCTTCCTGGACTCGCTCACCGCCGCCCAGCGCGAGCGCCTGGCCCGCCGCTACCCGCTGGTGCTCGGCAATATGAACGGCGCGCCGGTGGAGCTGCGCTACCACGCCAACCGGATCGCCCTCGTCCGGGCCCGGAACATCGAGCGCAAGCGGATGCACGACAGCGCGCTCACCCCGCTCGGCCGGCAGAACGCCGGGCGCCGGATGGAGCGCTACGAGGAGCTGCTGAGCGGCCACCGGCAGATCCTCGCCTTCGATCCCACCGGCTCCGGGCGGGCCGCCGAGGTCTTCGGCGACCTGGAACGCGCCGGCCGCGTCTCGGTCGTGGTGCCCGGTGTGGACACCAACATCCTGAGCTTCCAGAAGGACAAGCGCGGCTACACGGCGGTGGACGGCATGGCCCGCGCCCTCCACGACGCCGAGCGGGCTCTCGACCCGAACGGCAACAACGCCGTCATCGCCTGGGCCGACTACACCTCCCCCAGCGGCGTCGGCATGGACGCCGCCACCGGCAAGCTCGCCGCCGAGGGCGCCCTGCGGCTGCGCGCGCTGGTCAACGGCCTGCCCGCGCTCACCCGCGTCTCGCTGATGTGCCACAGCTACGGTTCGGTGGTGTGCGGGGTGGCCGCCCGCGATCTGGCGCCCAAGGTCACCGATGTCGCCGTCGCCGGCAGCCCCGGAATGCGCGCCGACCACGCCTCCGATCTGGGCACCAGCGCCCGGGTCTGGGCGATGCGCGACTCCGGCGACTGGATCCAGGACATCCCGCATGTGGAGGTCGGCGGGCTCGGCCACGGCGCGGACCCGGTCTCCTCCGACTTCGGAGCCCGCGTCCTGTCCGCCGACGGGGCACAAGGGCACGCCGGGTACTTCGAGCCGGGCACCACCAGCCTGGAGAACTTGGCCCGGGTGGGGATCGGCTCGGTCCAGTCCGTGCGCTGCGCGGACGGCGACACCTGCCGCTCCGGTCTGAGCTGACGGCCGTACCTGCCCCGTCGGACAGCCCGCTCCGCCCCGTCCGGCAGCCCGATTTGCCCCATCCGCCCCCCTGCCGTCGGCCCCGAGCTGACAGTGGGAACCTGAGCTGACGGCTGAAAATTAGCTGACGGCGCAAATTGATTTGACGCGCGTAACCTCCGAGGGGGGACGGGCGGGCCCCCGCCGCATACGATGAGCCGCATGGGTGATGTGCTGGCCGGTTTTCAGACCGTCTGGGAGTTCGATACCGACTCCGTGCTCATCCGCTTCGAACGGGGGATTCGTACGCCGAAGCTGCTGCAGGCGCTCGGCGAGCGTCGCATCCCCTACGAGGCGCTGTCCGCGGTGGAGGTCACCCCCGGCAAACGGGGGACGATAGTGCTGCGCGCCGTGCCCAGACCCGGCGCCGACCCCCTGATGGACGCCGCCGACGGCCAGCTCAAGGACGGGGGTGACCCGTACCGCCTGGTGCTGCCCGCCGAGCGCGGATCGCTCGCCGAGTACTACGCCGAGGAGATCCGCACCACCCTCGGCCCCGCGGCCGCCACCGCCGCCGAGTCCTATCTGGTCGCCGCGCCCACGCCGCCGCTGTCGTTCAAGGCGTACGACGGCAAGGCGTCCTTCGACGGCAAGGCCGTCTCGTTCCGCTGGTTTTGGACCGGTGCCTCCTCGGCCAAATGGAAGGCCGGGGACCAGCGCTTCCGGATCGACGAGCTGTCAGGCGTCGAATGGCGCTCGCCGGAGTCCAAGGGGGGCGCCGGCGGCTCCCCCAAGCAGGGGCGCAGCGGCTATCTGCGGCTGCTGGAGCACGGCGCGGAAGGCGGGCACCGCGGCGCGGACGGCTCGACCACCGGCATGGGCGGGGCGCGTGCGCGTGCGGGTGCGGGCGTGGTCGCATCCGGCTCGGCGGGCGCGGGGAGCACCGGAACCGTGACGCGGCCCGACCACGACCCCGCCGCGGTCGTCTTCGGCCTGGGCTACGGCCTGGTCCACGAGTCGCTGCCGTTCGCCGCGGCCGTGCTGGAGGCCGTACGGAGCTCCACCCCGGACCCGTCCGCCGGCCGCGCCCGCTCAGCGGCCCAGCCAGGACGACGCGACCCCGCCGATATCGCGGACCGCATTCGCCACCTCGGCGAACTGCATACGGCGGGACTGCTGACGGACGACGAGTTCAGCTCGAAGAAGGCCGAACTGCTGGCGGAGCTCTGACGGCCCCGGGCACCTGGGGGCTGGGGGCGCCTGGGGGCTGGAGGCACCTGGGGGCTGGAGGCACCTGGGGGCTGGGGCGACTGAGGGCAACCCCATACCGGGGTATGACGTCCGGGCGCGCCGTCACCCCTACGCTGTAAGCCGCCATGTCCCAGCCGCCGCAAGCCCAGACGCCGCCCGACCGCGGGGCGTCAGGGGCGTCCACCGCCGTGCCGTCCGCCGCGCACGAGAGCCTGCTGTCGGCCACCCGACAGCACACCACCTCCCTCGCACGGGCGCTCGTGACGCCCACATACCCCGCGACCCCGCTGCTCGCCAGGTCTCCCAGGCGCTGGCTGCGGCGGCTGCCGTACACGGTCGCGGGCCTGCTCACCATCATCCTGGTCCCGGTCACCGCCCAGCTTCTCACCAGGGACTACGGCCTGAACGGCGGGCTGGCCAGCATCCTGGCCGCCGCCCAGGCCGGACCGCTGCTGCTGGCCGTCACCCGTCCGCTGCCCGCCTGGTGGATCGCCTTCATCGCCGATACCGTCGGCGCGCTCGCGGTGTTGGGCTACGCCGACCTCCCCGAGCGCAGCTGGCCGTGGCAGCCGCCCAACATCATCGGCTATCTCTTCCTCCTCCTCTTCCTCGCGCTGCGCGAGCCCCGCCGCACCCTGGTCGCGGTCTGGCTGGTCACCGGCGGTGTGGGCGTGCTCCTGGGGATACCCGGCGCGAGGTACAGCGACGGCACCAATGTGCTGCTGTTCGTGCTCGGCGGTGTGGTGCTGCTGGTCGGCGGCGCGCTGCGGGAACGCGGGGACGCGCAGCGGCGGCTGGCCGAGCAGGAGACGATCAGCGAGGCGGAGCGGGCCCGCCGCACCCTGCTGGAGGAGCGCGCCCGGATCGCGCGCGAGCTGCATGACGTGGTGGCGCACCATATGTCGGTGATCACCGTGCAGGCGGACAGCGCCCCGTACCGGATCGGCGGCCTCCCGCCCGAGGCGGAGCGGGAGTTCGACACCATCGCGGCCACCGCCCGCGAGTCCCTGGCCGAGATGCGGCGGCTGCTGGGCGTGTTGCGCAGCGAGGACGCGCGCGGGGAGCGCGCGCCGCAGCCCGGGCTTGACCGGGTGCCACAGCTGGTCGAGGCGACCGTACGGGCCGGGATACCCACCACGCTGTCGATCGCGAAGGACGTGGCCGCGCTCGGGACGCTGCCGCAGGCGGTGGACCTGTCGGCGTACCGGATCGTGCAGGAGGCGCTGGCCAATGTGGTGCGGCACGCTCCGGGCGCCCCGACGAACGTGTCGATCCTGGCTTCCGCGGACCGTACGGGGCTGACCGTGCTGGTCGTCAACGGCCCGGCGAGCGGCACACCGGGACCGCCCCTGGAGACCACCGGCACCGGCCACGGCCTGGTCGGCATGCGCGAGCGCGTCCGGCTGGTCGGCGGCACCCTGGACACCGGCCCGCTGCCCGACGGCGGCTTCCGCCTCGCGGCCCGGCTCCCGCTCGTCGAGATGGCTGAGTCCACCGACGACACGGACGGAAGCCCGGCGGGCGACAGCCCGGAGCACGACGGCCCGGCACACACAGAAAGCACAGACGGCGCGGAAAGGTACCCTCTCGCCCCATGACCATCCGGGTGATCATCGTCGACGACCAGGCCATGGTGCGCGCCGGCTTCGCCGCGCTGCTCGCCGCGCAGAGCGACATCGACGTGGTCGGCGAGGCCCCCGACGGGAAGCAGGCGGTCGACGTCAGCCGCAGCACCCACCCGGACGTCGTGCTCATGGACGTCCGGATGCCCGAGATGGACGGCCTGGAGGCGGCCCGGCGAATACTCGACCCGCCGCCCGGCGTCACCCACCGCCCGAAGGTGCTGATGCTCACCACCTTCGACGTCGACGACTATGTGTACGAGGCGCTGCGCGCGGGCGCCAGCGGCTTTCTCCTCAAGGACGCGCCGCCCGCCGATCTCATCTCGGCCGTACGGATCGTGGCCGCCGGGGAGGCGCTGCTCGCCCCGTCCGTCACCCGCCGCCTCATCGCCGACTTCGCCCGGCAGCGCCCCGCACCGCGCAAGAACTTCACGGCGCGGCGCAGCGGGCTCACCCCGCGCGAGACCGAGGTGCTGGAGCTGATCGCCCGTGGTCTCTCCAACCAGGAGATCGCGGAGTCGCTGGTGCTGGCCGAACAGACCGTCAAGACGCATATCGGGCGGGTGCTCGCCAAACTGGGGCTGCGCGACCGCGCCCAGGCGGTCATCTTCGCGTACGAGTCGGGCTTGGTGACACCGGGTCAGTAGCCGGCGCCCGCTGAGCTTTCGCCTTGGCCCCCGCACCGGGCCACCCCCTACCCAGGTATGACCCGGCAGTTGGCTCCGAGGTGTGACGCTTCGCCACCCACCGCCTTCCTACGTTTCCCTCCGTCATCGCACAACGGAGGGGGACGCGACCATGTCGCATACACAGGTCGGCAGGCACCGGGCCCGCAGCCTGATCACCGCCGCGCTCATGGTCACCGTCATGGCGGGCACCGTCGGCTGGACCGTGGCCCATGAGCAGCAGCCCGTCACCGGCCCGCCGCCCGGTACGGCCGCCTGGCTCGCGGACCACTCGCCGGTCCCCGGCGCCGCGGGCCGGCTGCCCGATCCGGCCACCGCCTCGCCCGCCGAGATCGCGCGCTTCTTCGCCGGGCTCACCGCGTCCCAGCAGCGGACCCTGGCGCTGCGTCACCCCAGCGTCGTCGGCAATCTCGACGGCGCGCCCGTGGCGCTGCGCTACACCGCCAACACCCTCGCGATCCGGGCGGAGCGCGCCAAGGAGCGGGCCGCCGACCCGAAGAGCCCGCTCATCGACCGGTACACCCGACTCCTCACCCCCGGCCGCCGGATCCTGGCCTTCGATCCGCGCGGCCGTGGCCAGGTGGCCGAGGTGTTCGGGGATCTGATGGCGGCGCAGCGCACGGCGGTCCTCGTCCCCGGTTCGGACACCGACCTGTCGACCTTCGACCGTACGGACCACCACCCGTACGGCTCCGCGGCGGGCATGGCCAGGTCGCTGCGCGCGCAGATGGGCCGGGAGGCGCCGGGGGTCCGTACGGCCGTCGTCGTATGGGTCGGCTACACCACCCCGCTGGGCCTGGGCCCGGACGCCGCCACCGGTCGCCTCGCCAAGGCGGGTGTGCCCCGCCTCGACCGCTTCCTCGCCGGTCTGGCCGCGACGGCCGGGGATGCCGCGCAGGCCCCGCCGGCTGTCTTCTGCCACAGCTACGGCTCGGTCGTCTGCGGGCTGACCGCCTCCCGTCTCGACGGCGCCGAGATCTCCGATCTGGTGGTGTTCGGCTCCCCCGGTGTACGCGCCGACAACGCCGCGGACCTCGGCCCGGCCGCCCGGGTCTGGGCGGCGCGCGACGGCTCCGACTGGGTCCGGCGGGTGACCGGCTTCGACTTCCTGGGCCTGGGCCACGGCGAGGACCCGACCGACCAGTCCTTCGGCGCGCGCGTGGTCTCCGCGGACCGGGCCCACGGCCATACGGGCTACTTCGCCCCCGGTACGGAGTCGCTGCGCAACTTCGCGCGGATCGCCCTCGGTCGCTACGCGGCGGTCAGCTGCGCGGACAGTGCGGACGGCGCGGACCACGGCGGCGACTGCCGCCACGGCCTGGTGTGAGGGGGCTCATACGCGAACACGGCAACGCCGGCCTGGACGGATCCAGGCCGGCGTTGTCGTACGGCGTCGGCCCTATGGCCTCAGCTGTGTGGCGTTACGGCTTGTCGAAGGTCCAGACGGCGTGGTCGCCGGGGCCCACGACGAGGGTCGAGTTGCCGATCCGCTCCACGTGCCGGTCGTCCACCGACGCGTTGAGCGACATCTGGATCTGCTTGAGACCCACCTTGTCGGCCGGAACCACGTCGTACTGAATCGTGGTCAGGCCGTCCTTCACGAGGACGCCGCCCGGGACCTCCTTGATGTCCAGCCCGCCGGCCTTGAACAGCGGCAGCTGCGTGTTGAGGTCGCGTTCGGTGACGGCGAAGCGGATACGGGTCAGGTCCCGCATCTGGTGGTCCTTGTAGGTGTCCGGCAGGTAGCGCTGACGGCTGGTGTCACCGGGGTAGCTCGCCGGACCGGTCTTGCTGCGCGGGTCGGCGAAGTACTCCTCCCGGTACTCCATCGCCCACGAGCCGAAGGAGTCATAGGGATAGTCGGCAACGGGGAACTGGACGCCGTCGAACCACGGCACCAGGACGCCGTCGCCGAAGTTACGCGACTGGAGGAATTCGTCCAGCTTGTTGAACCCCTGATCCCGCAGCCCCTGGCTCACCTTCGCCAGGTCGCCGTCGTGCTCGGTCGAGTACGCGACGGAGCTGGAGCCGAAGTTGGCGTCCTGGCCCGGCAGGTCGCCGGTCCCGAACAGCTCGATGTAGGTCTGGCCGCCGTAGAGGTAACGGCCCTTCCAAGTGAGGTCACCACTGCTCGTGGTGCGGACCTCGAAGTTGGCGAACTTCCGCAGAAAGTCCGAATTCTCCACGGCGTCGGCCGTCTCGCGGTCGACGACTCCGTAGGAGTGGTTGTAGTAGAGCACCTGCTCAGCGGCCGACTTCTGGCTCTCGGCGGTCCGCGCCGACTGCGCGCCGGCCTCGACGGTCCCCGTGAAAGCAACACCGGCGACGACAGCGAAGCCGACGGTTGCTCTTAACATCCGACGAATAAACATGGTGCAGATCTTAGTGAAGTGGGTATCGGAAAGGGAAGCGCTATTTGTTATTCCTTGAATGAACGGTCGACAAGACCGGGACTCGGAAGACAAAAAGCACCACCGGGACCAAGTCCACCCTGCAATGCTTTTCCGGTGAGTTCCGGAAATGAGCGTTTTCCAACTTGCCGTAACGCCCACCTTCGCAATGGTCGCCCATACGCCCAACTCCGCCGGAGCGCCGGGGCACGGTCCGAGTGCGGACAACAGCCGCAATTACCGTATCGCCGTGGAGCGACCGGAGGCGGGCCGACCGGCGTTGGTCCATCTGGTGAAACGCGGCAAGAGCGAGTTCATACTGTCGGGGGAAGAACGGGGAGCCGGCGCAACCGGAGTTGCGCTGCCCAACTGCCGGTGGTCGTTGTGCACTGCGCGGCTTCGGCATCAAACGTTTTTCCAAGAGGGGGTGGGAGGAGGCCCGATCCCGCGGGGCATCCCCTCGCCGGAAATTCGATGGCTTTCACACCCGCTCCGTCACCCGGCGGGCACCGGCGTAGATATCGATCTTGAAGTCGAGAACCTGCAGGGTGTCCTGAAGCTCGGCGATTCGCTGCCGCACGCTCTCCCGGTGCGCGGTCAGCAGCTCCTCGCGCTCGCCGAAGGTGTGCTCCCCCTCGCGCACCAGCTCGGCGTAGCGGACCATGTCCGCGACCGGCATCCCGGTCAGCCGGAGCTTGCCGACGAGGGAGAGCCAGTCGAGGTCCTTGTTGGTGAAGCGGCGCTGGCCGGTGTGCGTGCGGTCCACATGCGGCATCAGCCCTATCCGCTCGTACCAGCGCAGGGTGTGCGCCGACAGCCCGGTGTGGGCGACGACCTCGCTGATCGTGTAGCGGTCCTGTCCGGTGGGCCGGGGGTGGGTGGCCGTCCCCGCACATGTCTGCACCTTCACCGGCGCGCTCTCCAACACGGTCATGCCGCCTCGCCGCCCTCTCGCAGTCGTAGATCCGTAGGCCTTTACACCGTCCTCAACGCTATTGACTTGGAGTGCACTCCAAGCAAGCGGAGTTTTGGCGAAATCTTGGGCCCGGTGAGTGCGCACGGCGCCCGGCATTAGGCTCTGCGGCATGGAGAGCCTGCGGTTGATCGAGAACTGGCCCGTCCCCACGGCGGCCGCCGCCGTCGTGCGCGCGGACGGCACGGTGGCCGGATCGTACGGCCCGGCCGGCCATCGCTTCCCCCTCGCCTCGGTCACCAAGCCGCTCGCCGCGTACGCCGTGCTGGTCGCCGTCGAGGAGGGTGCGGTCGAGCTGGACGAGCAGGCAGGGCCCGAGGGCGCCACGGTCCGCCATCTGCTCGCCCACACCTCAGGGCTCGCCTTCGACGAGCACCGCGCGGCCGCCGCGCCCGGCACCCGCCGGCTGTACTCCAACGCGGGGTTCGAGGTGCTGGGCGATCACATCGCCAAGGCCACGGACATCCCCTTCGCCGAGTATCTGCGCCAGGCGGTGCTGGAGCCGCTGGGCATGGCCTCGACCGATCTGCCCGGCTCCCCCGCCAAGGACGGCGTGTCCACCGTCGCCGACCTGGTCCGCTTCGCGGCCGAGCTGCAGGCCCCGCGGCTGCTGGCCGCCGAGACGCTGGCGGCGGCCACCTCCGTCGCCTTCCCCGGCCTGGGCGGGGTGCTGCCCGGCTATGGGCACCAGCGGCCCAACGACTGGGGGCTCGGCTTCGAGATACGCGACGGCAAGTCGCCGCACTGGACGGGCGCCGCGTCCTCGCCCCGCACCTTCGGACATTTCGGGCAATCCGGTACGTTCCTGTGGGTGGACCCGGAGGCGGGGGCGGCCTGTGTGGCGCTGACGGACCGCGCCTTCGGCCCCTGGGCGATCGAGGTCTGGCCCGCGCTGACCGACGCGGTCCTCGCCGAGCTGCGCGCCTGACCCACGTACAACAACACGTACGACAAGGGGCCCTCAGCCGTACGACGGCTCCGCGCGCATCGCCCACACCAGCAGCTCCGCCCCGCTCGGGGCGTGGGCCCAAAGCCCCCGCCCGTCGGTGATCCGCGCCGCGTCCCCCGCCGTCAGGGTCTGCTCGGCGAGACGTATCTCCCCCCGCACCACATGCGCGTACACCCAGGGCGCGGCCGGCAGCTCGATGCGCTCCCCGGCGGACGGCCGCGGCCGCCATACGCTGAGCGTGGCATCCGCCCGCTCCAGGGCGTACGGCGCGGAGTCGGCCAGGCCGCGCACCACCTCGTACCCGGGCTCGGCGCCCGCGTCCGCCGAGGTGAAGCCGGGTGCCGGGGTCAGCCACAGCTGAACGAAGGTCAGCGGCTCGGGGCCCTCGTTGCGCTCGCTGTGCCGCACCCCGCCGCCCGCGCTGAGCCGCTGCACATCGCCGGGGCGCACCACGGTGCGGCCTCCGGTGGAGTCCTCGTGGGTGAGCTCGCCCTCGACCACCCAGGTGACGATTTCCACATCGCGGTGCGGATGCTCGGCGAAGCCAGCGCCCGGCGCCAGCCGCTCCTCGTTGCAGGCCACGAGTGACCCAAATCGCACATTTTCCGGGTCGTAATACCCAGAAAAGGAAAAGGCGTGGCGCGTCTCGATGCCCGCCCCGTCTCCACCCCGGTACCGTTCACCGGCGCGCTGTACCCACATCACCCGGCCCACAGTACCCACGCCCCCACCCTCGTCATCCGATAAGGCAGTCTTGTCCTCGTGCCAGAACCAGCCGCGAACAGCCCTCATCCGCACAGCGCCACCCTGCGCCGCCTGGAGAAGTCCTCCGGGAAGCTCGCAGCGAGCGCCATCGCCCGCATGGACGAGCAGCTGCCGTGGTACCGCGCGATGCCGCCGGAGAACCGGTCCTGGATCGGGCTGGTCGCCCAGGCGGGCATCGCGGCGTTCACCGAGTGGTTCCGGCACCCGGAGGCCCCGCAGGCCATCAGCACCGATGTCTTCGGCACCGCGCCGCGCGAGCTGACCCGGGCGATCACGCTGCGGCAGACCGTCGAGATGGTCCGCACCACGATCGAGGTCATGGAGTCCGCCATCGACGAGGTGGCGGCCCCCGGGGACGAGTCGGTGCTGCGCGAGGCGCTGCTGGTGTACGCGCGGGAGATCGCCTTCGCCACCGCGCAGGTGTACGCGCAGGCGGCCGAGGCCCGGGGGGCGTGGGACGCCCGGCTCGAGTCGCTGGTGGTCAACGCCGTGCTGTCGGGGGAGGCCGACGAGGGGGCGCTGTCCCGCGCCGCCGCCCTGGGCTGGAACGCCCCGGAGCATGTGTGCGTGGTGCTGGGCACCGCGCCCGACGGAGACAGCGAGCTGACCGTCGAGGCGATCCGGCGCGCCGCCCGGCACGCCAAGCTGCAGGTGCTCACGGGTGTTCTCGGCGACCGCCTGGTGGTGGTCGCGGGCGGCTCCGACAATCCGCTCCAGGCGGCAAAGGCGCTGATCGGGCCGTTCGCGGCGGGTCCAGTGGTGGCGGGCCCGGTGGTCTCCGATCTGCTGGCCGCGACCAAGTCCGCGGCGGCCGCGGCGGCCGGGCTCAAGGCGTGCACCGCCTGGCCGGACGCACCGCGGCCGGTGCTCGCGGACGATCTGCTGCCGGAGCGCGCGATGGCCTCGGACCCGGCGGCGCGTGACCAATTGGTGGAGGAGATCTACAGACCGCTGGAGGAGGCGGGGTCTGCCCTGCTGGAAACTCTGAGCGTATATCTGGAGCAGGCAAGCAGTCTGGAAGGCGCGGCACGCATGCTCTTCGTTCACCCGAACACCGTGCGCTACCGGCTACGACGTGTGACCGACGTCACCGGATGGTCGCCTTCCGATGTGCGGTCGGCGTTTACTCTGCGCATAGCCCTGATCCTGGGGCGTCTGGCCGACGCGGACCCCCAGGTCTAGGTCTTTGTCGGAGTCCAACAATTCCCCTAACGGTTCTTCGTCCTTGTCCTCACGGGCGGTCGAGACCGACCACAAGAGAGAGTGTGAGGGTGCTCGTACTCGTCGCTCCCGGCCAGGGCGCCCAGAAGCCCGGCTTCCTGGTCCCCTGGCTCGACCTCCCCGGCGTCACCGAACGGTTGACGTGGTGGTCCGCCGTATCCGGCCTTGATCTGATCCACTACGGCACCAAGGCCGACGAGGAGGAGATCCGGGACACCGCCGTCGCCCAGCCGCTGCTGGTGGCCGCAGGGCTCGCCTCCGCCCACGCCCTGTTCTCCGAGGGCGCCGAGGACTACCGGGATTTGCTCGGCGCGAGCGCCGGGCACAGCGTCGGCGAGATCACGGCGGCCGCGGTCGCCGGTGTGCTGACCGACGAGGCCGCCATGGTGCTGGTCCGCCGCCGTGGGCTCGCGATGGCGGAGGCCGCGGCGCAGGCCGAGACCGGTATGGCCGCGGTGCTCGGCGGCGAGCAGGACGACGTCGTCGCCCATCTGACCAAGCTCGGGCTGACCCCGGCGAATGTGAACGGCGCCGGCCAGATCGTGGCGGCCGGCACCGCCGAGCAGTTGGCCGCGCTGGCCGAGGACAAGCCGGAGGGGGTGCGCCGGGTCGTTCCGCTGAAGGTGGCGGGCGCGTTCCACACCGACCACATGGCCCCGGCGGTCTCGGCGCTCCAGACGCTGATGGAGGGCGCCCCCGTCGCCGATCCGCGTCTCCCCTACGTCTCCAACCGGGACGGACAGGTCGTCACCTCCGGCTCCGAGGTCGCCCAGCGGCTGGTCGCCCAGGTGTCCAACCCGGTCCGCTGGGACCTGTGCATGGAGACCTTCCAGAAGCTGGGTGCCACCGCGATCATCGAGGTGGCGCCGGGCGGCACACTCGTCGGCATCGCCAAGCGCGCCCTGCCGGGCGTCAAGACGCTGGCCCTCAAGACTCCCGACGACCTCGAGGCGGCCCGTGCGCTGATCGCCGAGCACGCTGTTCCGGTCGCCGGCACCCCGGCCGAATAGGAGCTCCCAGAGCATGACCGCGAAGATCAAGCCCAGCAAGGGCGCACCGTACGCGCGCATCCTCGGTGTCGGCGGCTACCGTCCGCACCGCGTGGTGCCCAACGAGGAGATCCTCAAGCACATCGACTCCTCCGACGAGTGGATCCGCAGCCGCTCGGGGATCGCCACGCGGCACTGGGCCGGGCCGGACGAGACGGTGGCCACGATGTCCGTCGAGGCGGGTGGCAAGGCCATCGCCGCGGCGGGCCTGACGCCGGAGCAGATCGGTGGCGTGGTCGTCGCGACCGTCTCGCACTTCAAGCAGACCCCCGCGGTGGCGACCGAGATCGCCCATCTGCTGGGCACGGGCAAGCCGGCCGCGTTCGACATCTCGGCGGGCTGCGCGGGCTTCGGCTACGGGCTGACCCTCGCCAAGGGCATGGTCACCGATGGCACCGCTGAGTACGTCCTGGTCATCGGCGTGGAGCGGCTGTCGGACCTGACCGATCTGGAGGACCGAGCGACGGCCTTCCTGTTCGGCGACGGTGCGGGCGCCGTGGTCGTCGGCCCGTCCAAGGAGCCCGCGATGGGCCCGACCGTCTGGGGCTCGGAGGGCGACAAGTCCGAGACCATCATGCAGACGCTGCCGTGGGACGTGTACCGCGACGAGAAGGCCGCTGAGGTACGCTTCCCCGCGATCACCCAGGAGGGCCAGGCGGTCTTCCGCTGGGCGGTCTTCGAGATGGCCAAGGTCGCCAAGCAGGCCCTCGACGACGCCGGGGTCAGCCCGCAGGACCTCGACGTCTTCATCCCCCACCAGGCCAACATGCGGATCATCGACTCGATGGTCAAAACCCTTGAGCTGCCGGAGCATGTCACGGTCGCCCGTGATGTGGAGACCACCGGCAACACCTCGGCCGCCTCCATTCCGCTCGCCATGGAGCGGCTGTTGGCGACCGGGCAGGCGAAGAGCGGCGACACCGCGCTCGTCATCGGCTTCGGGGCGGGTCTCGTGTACGCAGCGACGGTCGTTACCCTCCCTTAGTCAAGATCCCACGCAGCCCCGAACAGGTCGGACGCTGCGCACTCACCGCAATCACCCGAAGAAGGAGCGCCGCAATGGCCGCCACTCAGGAAGAGATCGTCGAGGGTCTCGCCGAGATCGTCAACGAGATCGCCGGTATCCCGACCGAGGACGTCCTGCTGGAGAAGTCCTTCACGGACGACCTGGACGTCGACTCGCTGTCCATGGTCGAGGTCGTCGTCGCCGCCGAGGAGCGCTTCGACGTGAAGATTCCGGACGACGACGTCAAGAACCTCAAGACCGTCGGCGACGCCGCCGACTACATCCTCAAGCACCAGGGCTGAGCCCCGGGCGCTGTCGCCACCCGAGCGGTGGCAGGTCCAGCACCTTCTCTCCACGTAAAGTAGGAAATCCTGTGAGTTCGACCAATCGCACCGTGGTCGTCACCGGTGTTGGTGCCACGACGCCGCTGGGTGGCGACGCCGCTTCCACCTGGGAAGGACTGCTCGCCGGGCGGTCCGGCGTCCGCCTCCTCGAGGAGGACTGGGCGGCCGACCTGCCGGTCCGTATCGCCGCGCGCATCGCGGTGGAGCCGGGCACCGTCATCCCGCGGCCGCAGGCCCGTAAGCTCGACCGCTCGGCGCAGTTCGCGCTGATCGCGGCCCGTGAGGCCTGGGCGGACGCCGGTTTCACCGCCAGGGCGGGCGCAGAGACATCAGCCGCTGCCGCGGCGGGCCTTCCGGTCGACCCCGACCGGCTCGGCGCGGTGGTGGCCTCCGGTATCGGCGGCGTGACCACCCTCCTCGACCAGTACGACGTGTTGCGCGAGAAGGGCGTCCGCAAGGTGTCCCCGCACACCGTGCCGATGCTGATGCCCAACAGCCCGGCGGCCAACGTCGGCCTGGAGGTCGGCGCCCGCGCCGGGGTCCACACCCCGGTCAGCGCGTGTGCGTCGGGCGCGGAGGCCATCGGCTACGCCATCGAGATGATCCGCACCGGCCGTGCCGATGTGGTCGTCGCGGGCGGCACCGAGGCGTCCATCCACCCGCTGCCCATCGTCGCCTTCGGCAACATGATGGCGATGTCGAAGAACAACGAGGACCCGCAGGGCGCCTCGCGTCCGTTCGACACCGCGCGCAACGGCTTTGTGATGGGCGAGGGCGCGGGCATCGTCGTCCTGGAGTCGGCCGACCACGCCGCCCGGCGCGGCGCGCGGGTCTACGCCGAGGCCGTCGGCCAGGGCATCTCGGCCGACGCGCACCACATCACCCAGCCTGAGCCGTCCGGCAGCGGCATCGCACACGCGCTGCAGAACCTGGTCCACGCCACCGAGCTCAAGCCGGCCGAGATCGTGCATGTCAACGCGCATGCGACCTCGACCCCGCAGGGCGATGTCGCGGAGATCAAGGCGCTGCGCAAGGTCTTCGGCCACGACGTCGACCACATGGCGATCTCCGCCACCAAGTCGATGACCGGCCATCTGCTCGGCGGCGCGGGCGGCGTGGAGACCGTCTCCACGGTGCTGGCCCTGCACCACCGGCTGGCCCCGCCGACCATCAACCTCGACAGCCTCGACCCGGAGGCGGACGGGGACATCGTGCGCGGCGAGCCGCGCCCCCTGCCCGCGGGCACCATCGCGGCGCTGAACGACTCGTTCGGCTTCGGCGGCCACAACGTGGTGCTGGCCTTCCGTTCGGTCTGAGCTTTCCGTACGGTCTGAGCTTTCCGTACGGTCTGAGCTTTCCGTACGGTCTGAGCTTTCCGTACGGTCTGAGCTTTCCGTACGGTCTGAGCCCCCTGCGACGCCAAGGCCCGTACGGCCACTTCTCGGTGAGTGGCCGTACGGGCCTTGCGCATACCCGGACACCGGGCGCCCGGTCCGGCTCAGTGTTCGTCGAAGCTGGCGAAGTACGAGGCCACCATGTCCTCGTCGCCGTGTCCCCGTTCGGTGGCCCGCCGGAACCGCTCCGCGCCCGCGGCCGCCACGTCGAGCCGCACCCCCGCGCGCTCGCCCGCCTCGACGATCAGCCGGGCGTCCTTCTCGGCGGTCCTGGTCGCGAAGCTGGCCTCCAGACGGCCGCTGAGCAGGAGCTCCGCCTTGGCCTTCAGATAGCCCATGTCCAGCGGCCCGCCCGCGACGGCGTCCAGGAAGGCGCGCGGGTCCACGCCGAGCCCCTTGGCGAGGGCCAGGGCCTCGGCGGTGCCGTTGGTGACGGTGAGCACCCAGCTGTTGGCCACCAGCTTGAGCCGGGTGGCCGCGCCCTCCTCGCCGCGCTCGCCCACCCACAGGGTCCGGCCGCCGACCCCGTCGAATACGGGGGCCAGGACCGTACGGGCCGAATCCGGGCCGGCGGCCAGCACCAGCAGCTGTCCGCTCTCGGCGGGCTGCTTGGTGCCCAGGACGGGCGCGTCGACGAAGACCAGCCCGCTCTCCCGGGCGAACGCGGCGAGGGCGTCCAGGGCGCCGAGACCGGCGGTGGTGGACTGGGCCCACACCACCCCGGGGCGCAGCGCGGGGGCGGACTGCCGCATCGCGTCGAGGGCGGCGGGTCCGTCGTACAGCATCGTCAGAACGGCGTCGGCGCCGTCCACCGCCTCGGCGGGGGTGTCGGTGACGCGCACTCCGTGGGCAGTCAGCGGCTCGGCCTTGGCGCGGGTGCGGTTCCACGCGCGGACCTCGAGTCCGGCTCCGGCGAGGTTACGGGCCATCGGGAAGCCCATGATGCCGGTGCCGAGGACCGCGACGGATCGTGCGGGACGGGGCGTGGGGAGGTTTTCGGTCATACCAGAACGCTAGATCTTGGAGCGGGCTCCAGGGCGAACCCCGGCTGCCGGCTCAGACCACCTGGTGGAGCCAGCGGACGGGGGCGCCCTCCCCCGCGTAGCGGAAAGGTTCCAGCTCGTCGTCCCAGGGCTGGCCGAGCAGCTTGGCGACCTCGGCCTGCAGATCGCTCTCCCCGCGCGCCGCGCGGGCGAGCGCGGCGCGCAGCCGGTCCTCGGGGATCAGGATGTCGCCGTGCATTCCGGTGACGGCGTGGAAGATGCCGAGGTCGGGGGTGGAGCTGTAGCGCTCGCCCTCGGCGGTGGCGCACGGCTCCGCGGTCACCTCGAAGCGCAGCAGATGCCAGCCGCGGAGCGCGGAGGCCAGTTTGGAGGCGGTCCCGACCTCGCCCTGCCAGGAGAACTCGGCGCGCCAAGTGCCGGACGCGGCGGGCTGCTTGATCCAGTCGAGGGTGACGCGCACGCCGAGTACGCCCGCGATGGCCCATTCGACGTGCGGGCACAGCGCGCGCGGAGCGGAGTGTACGTACAGAACTCCACGTGTCGTCACCTGGGCCTCCTGTGCGGTTCTCGAGGTACGCCTTCCCCAGCGGCCTCGTGTCCGTACCGGTGATGGCCGGGACAGCACTAGACATTCTGCCCTAATGATCACCCTCGCACCAGCCCCGAGGTTACCTGCAGTGAAATTTTTCGGGCAGAATTCTTCTGAAAACGGACACGATGTGACGCCAGGTAACTTGCCCGTACCGGAACGCTCCCGCTCCCGCCAGGGGCGGAGCTCAACTGGCACGGGAAAAAGCTACCGCGCGGTGCAGCCGGAGGAGTGACGTACCGTCGGTCCTGGACAGAATCACCCAAGAGTCGGAGGGGGAACAGCCATGCGGGGCAGCACAGCACGCCGGCGCCGGACATTTCCGGGGGCACGGTTCGCGTCCACGACCACCCGCACCACCGCCGCGCGCACCAGTGTGGCGCTGCTCACCACGGCCGCCGTGCTGGCGTCGGGCGGCTGCCTCGGCGGCACCGACGACGCCTCACACCCCGGCGGCTCCCGCGGCGGCAAGCGCCCCGCCGCCAAGCCCAGCGTCCTGTGGAACACCAAGCCCGACTCCATCGCCTCCCTCGGCGACTCCATCACCCGTGGCTTCGACGCCTGCTCCGTGCTGTCCGACTGCCCCGAGGTGTCCTGGTCCACCGGGACGGAGGTGAACAGCCTCGCCCGCCGGCTGCTGCCCACCACCTCCCGTTCCGCCACCCGCACCTGGAACTACGCCAAGACGGGCGCGGTGATGGCCGACCTGTCCGGCCAGCTCCAGTCGGCGGTCTCCCGGAAGCCGCAGCTGGTGACCGTCCTGATCGGCGCCAATGACGCCTGCCGCTCCTCGGTCGACGACATGACCACGACGGCCGACTTCCGGGCCGACTTCAGCGCCGCGCTCAAGACGCTGCGCCACGACCTGCCCAAGACGCAGGTGTACGTGGCCAGCGTGCCGGACTTGAAGCGGCTGTGGTCCGAGGGGCGCAAGAACGTGCTGGGGCGGCAGATCTGGAAGCTGGGGATCTGCCCGTCGATGCTCAAGGACGCCGACGCCACCGACCCGGCGGCGGAGGAGCGGCGCCGCCGGGTGGAGGACCGGGTGGACGAGTACAACGCGGTGCTGAAGTCCGTCTGCTCCCAGGACGCGCTGTGCCGGTACGACGACGCGGTGCACAACTACCAGTTCTCGACGGATGAGTTGAGCAAGTGGGACTGGTTCCACCCGAGCAAGGAGGGCCAGCAGCAGCTGGCCGAAATGGCCTACCGCCGCATCACCACCCCGTAGCGGGGCTCAGCCCACTGTCACCCGCACGGACAGTCGGCGGTCGGCCAGGCTGCGGCCCGTCTGGGCGGCGTACGCGCCGGGGATCAGCCGCCAGGCGTGTGCGGACTCGTCCCAGACCTCCGCGGCCCGGCGCGGGAGCGTGACGGCCGCCCGCGCCCTGCCGCCCGGCTCGGCGGTCACGGAGGCGAACCCGGCGAGGCGGCGCACCGGGCGCTCCTCGCCGTCGCCCTCGGGCACCTCGAGATAGACCTGGACCACCTCCCGGCCCGCCCGCGCCCCGGTGTTGCGGACCTCGACGGTGAGGGTGCCCAGGTCGTCGCCGCCCGGCTCCGCCGCCGGGGTGAACTCGGCCGACTCGTAGGCCCATTCGGTGTACCCGAGGCCGTGGCCGAACCAGTACGCGGGGGCCGGGGCGTCCTCCGGCCGCTGTGCCGCGCGCCGCTCCCAGGCGCGGTAGCCGATGAACACGCCCTCGTCGTAGCTCAGCCGGCCGTCCGTCGGCCGGACCTCGCTGACCGGGGCGTCGGCCAGCCGGGCCGGCCAGGTGGTGGGCAGGCGCCCGCCGGGCTCCTCGGCGCCGAGCAGGACGTCCGCGAGCGCGAGGCCCGCGTCCTGGCCCGGGAACCAGCTCAGCAGCACCGCGGCGACGTCCTCGCGCCATGGCATCTCCACCGGCGAGCCGGAGTTGACGACCACCACGGTGCGGGTGCCGGTCGCGGCCACGCGCCGTACCAGCTCGTCCTGACGGCCCGGCAGCCGCAGGTCGGAGCGGTCGAAGCCCTCGCTCTCGACGCGTTCGGTGGTGGCGACCACCACCACGGCGACGTCGGCCGCCGCCGCTGCCGCCACGGCCTCCTCGATCAGCTCGTCGGCGTCGCGCTCGGGGGCGCGGTGCATCAGGCTCAGGGATACGGCCTGCAGCGGGGCGTCCTCAATCTTGACGACCTCGCAGGTGAGGCTGATCCGTACGGGCCGACCCGCCGTCAGTTCGGCGGTCGCGCGCGGCTTGGGCACGCCGAAGAACGCCTCGAAGGGGTCGCGCGCGTCCTCCATGTCCTGCACCCCGTCGTACAGCACCTCGCCGTCGACGGTCAGCCGGAACGCGCCAAGGCCCCGCGTGCCGAAGGTGTGGCGGCCGGATTCGCGCGGGGTGAGGGTGCCGGTGATCTCGACGGTGTGCAGCTCTTCGTACGTCACCCCCTCCGGGAAGTCGTCGAGCCAGCGCACCTCCCCGTTCGGCAGCCGCGACTCCCCCAGCGTCCGCCCGTCCTCGGCGCGCACGACGGCGCGCAGCTCGAACCCCTGGGCGGCCGGGGCGAGTTCATCGGTGGGGTCGGCGCCGACGGCGTAGGTCAGGACGCCCTCGGGCAGGGCGGCGCGCAGCCCCTCCAGCGGCGAGACGACGCGCTCGGGGAAGACCTGGGCGGAGCCGCCGCCGAGCACC
Organism: Streptomyces sp. NPDC020845; assembly: GCF_044334165.1. NCBI lineage: Bacteria > Bacillati > Actinomycetota > Actinomycetes > Kitasatosporales > Streptomycetaceae > Streptomyces > Streptomyces sp. NPDC020845. The sequence continues at coordinate 73,681 of NZ_JBIRSJ010000017.1, forward strand.
CGGGCGTCGCGGGCCGCCGCGCCGAGCAGCGCGACGCCCGTCAGGCGGGCGGGGTCGAGCGGCAGAGCCGTGCGACCTGGCAAGGCTGTGGCGGGCTCGTTGCGCAGCAGGACGAAGGAGCGCCGGGCGATCTCGCGGGCCAGCGCCGCGCCGTCCACGGCCTCCGGCCGGTCGGCGGCGGCCACGGCCGGGGCTGCCCCGTCCAGGCCCTCCAGGACGCCGACACGGGCGGCGAGGGTCAGCACCCGGCGCACCGCCTCGTCCACGTCGGCCTCGGGGACCTCTCCGGCCCGTACGGCGGCGGCCAGCGCCTCGCCGTAGACGGTGCGCGGTCCCGGCATGGCGACGTCGAGCCCGCCGAGCAGGTCCCGTACGGTGTCGCGGGCGGCCAGCCAGTCGGAGACGATGAAGCCGTCGAACCCCCACTCGCCACGCAGCACCCCCTGCTGGAGTTCACGGTGCTCGGTCATCGTCGAACCGTTGACGCCGTTGTAGGCGGCCATCACGCCCCAGGGGCGGGCGTTCTTGACGATGGCTTCGAAGGGGGCGAGATACAGCTCGCGCAGCGCCCGCGCGCCGACCCGGTTGTCGACGGTGAAGCGCTCGGTCTCGGCGTCGTTGGCGACGAAGTGCTTGACGGTCGTGCCGACCCCGCCCTCCTGGACGCCGGTGACGTATCCGGTGCCGATCTCGCCGGTGAGGTACGGGTCCTCGCTGTACGCCTCGAAGTGACGGCCGCCCAGCGGTGAGCGGTGCAGATTGACGGTCGGCGCCAGCAGTACGTGCACACCCTTGCGGCGCGCCTCCTGGGCGAGCAGATGGCCCGCCCGGCGGGCGAGTTCCGGGTCCCAGGTGGCGGCCAGGGCGGTGGGGCTGGGCAGGGCGATGGACGGGTCGTCGGCGCTCCAGTGCACCCCGCGCACGCCGATCGGGCCGTCCGACATCACCAGTGAGCGCAGCCCGATCTCGGGGACGGCGGGCAGCGACCACATGTCCTGGCCGGAGAGCAGCCGCGCCTTGGTGTCCAGATCGAGCTTGCCCAGCGCGTTCTCCACTGCCGTCACGGCGGAACCTCCTGATCGCTGCGGTCGGTCCAGGCCATGGTGGACCGGTCCGCCCGCGATGACCTGTAGCTGGGTAGGCATAGTTACCATTTCGTTATTCTGTTTGAATGCCTACGGCGGCGAATGCCTCAGGCAGCGAGCGGGAAGGCGGGACGGCGATGGCCGAGCGGACACGGAGGGGAGGGAGCGGGGGCGGGGGCGCCAGACGCGGGGCGCGCGGCGAGGAGCGGCGCGCCGAGATCGTCCGCTGTGCGCTCGAAGTGATCGCCGAGCGCGGCTACCGGGGCGCCACCCTGGGCGCGGTCGCCGAGCGCGTCGGCCTGACCCAGCAGGGTCTGCTGCACTACTTCCCCACCAAGGAGGCCCTGCTCGTCGCGGTGCTCGCCGAGCGCGACCAGTGGGACACCGGCACCGCGCGGCGCGCCGAGTCCGCCGCCTGGCCGCTGGATCTGCTCGCCTCGCTGGTGGAGTACAACGCCATGCGGCCGGGGATCGTGCAGACCTTCTCCGCCCTGCTCGGCGAGAGCGTCACCGACGACCACCCGGCCCGCGAGTTCTTCACCCGGCGCTATGAGCGGGTGCGCGCCGATATGGCGGCCACCCTGCGCGGCGAGTTCGGCGACCGGCTGCCCGGGGGCCTGCGGCCCGAGGAGGCCGCGCCGCTGCTGGTCGCGGTGATGGACGGGCTTCAGTACCAGTGGCTGCACGACCCGGAGGCGGTGGACATGCCGGCCGCCTTCCGGTCCTTCCTCGCCCTGCTGGGGCAGCCGACACCGCCGCAGGACTGACACACCCCGTCACCAGCCCTCCACTGGCTGTGCCGAGGTAGCTGCCGCTGATCACCACCGTGTTGCCGCCGCCCACCGAGCCGCCGGGTGGGCGACAGACCGGCGAGGCGGGGCGGCGCGATGTAGTAGAAGTGCCCGAGGACGCCGGTCCCGCCGGGCCCGGTCACGGTCACCGCCCCGGTGCCCCCGGGCGTCACCGCCGTGATGGCGGTCACCCCGGACAGCCGGTTGAGAACCTGCACCGAGCGGTGCCGTCCACGACGCCGCCGGTGTTGGTGGTGGTGCCGGTCGCGATGTCGCAATCGGTGGCCTGAATCGGGAGCGGAGTTGGTGAGGCTGTGCGACAACCATGGACGCTCTGCGACAGGCCGACAAGTCAAGCCGCTCCCCTCACGATCAGGGGTGCGTCCATGGTCGGCTGGTGAGGTGCGGTACGGGGTGCGGTACGGGGTGCGGGTGCTCCCGGGGGTGCGGTGGGCATCGAGGCGGGTGCGCAGTTCCCGAGCGCGTCGTTGACGGCGGCGGGCCGGTCGCCCTGGGCGCGGACGCGCCGCTGGGGCCGGTGGGAATCCACCGGCCCATTGAGCTGCGGGCGGTGCACCCATCGACTCCATGAGCGACAGGTGGAGTCGGGAAGAGAAGGCGGGAGGGGAAACACTTCCGGCACACAACAAGCCCGTGAAGGCTCTTAAGCAGGTTTTCACATCAACTCCCAAGTGCTCCAATTGCGCCTGTCGCGCGTATCGCCCGACTGCTTTACTCAATTCAAGCGAGATTGACAGCCCGGTCTGGTACCGCCGCTGATTCGCTTCACATCGACGACCTGCTTCCCCGGGCGCCGGCCTCGAGGCAACGGGTCTTCACGCCAAGTCGCCGCAACCGGTTGCGCCGGCATAGCCCCGGCCTCGGCGACCCCGGATCCCGAGCGGTCCGCAACTCTGCCGCCCCTCCGCGATTCCGCATCCCAGCCGCACGGCTGGATCCCCGAGCAGTCGTGAAACACCGCCCTGCTCCTTCGAACTCGCCGGAGAGCGACACACCCCCCCAAGGAGAAAGCCATGCCAACCATCACACCCCCCCTGGTGGACACCACCACCGGCACCAACCAGGGCAAAGGCGGGGATACTCTCACCATCAGCGGGTCCGGCTTCACGGGCGCCACCAAGGTGAACTTCGGAGCGAAGTCCATCACCAGCGGCTTCACCGTGAACGGCGCGGGCACCACGGTCACCGTCACCTCCATACCGGTGCTGTGTTCCGGACAGGTGCCCGTCAGCGTGACCGTGGGAAGCATCACCAGCAACTCGGCGCCCTTCTTCTACATCGCCCAGCCGGTCTGCAACACCGTGACCAACAACCAGGGACCGGCGGGCGCCACATCGGTCACGCTGAGCGGCAGCGGCTTCCTGACCGCGACCGGCGTCACCTTCACCGGTGTCGGCCCGGCGACCGGTACGTTCCCGCCCACATCGGACACCCAGCTCACGGTGACCACTCCCGCGCACACCACTCCGATCGCCGGCTGCACCGACACGGTGAGCGTCGTGGTCACCTCCGCCGGCGGCACCAGCACCCCGTCGGGCAGCGGCAGCCAGTACACCTTCTACGACGCCCCCGGCACCCCCACTGTGGGACCCGCGTCGGGGCCGGTCGGCTCGGGCGTCACCATCGACGGCACCTGTCTGGTCGGTGCCACCGAGGTCGCGTTCATCACCGGAACCACCGTTGTCCCGGCGGACTTCGATCAGGTCTCCAACACCCAGATCACCGCCACCGTCCCCAACAGCCTCGTGGTGGGCACCACATACGACGTCCGGGTCACCACGCCGGGCGGCCAGGGCAACGCCGTCCTCGGCTTCGCCGTCACGGCCTGATCCACGGCGCCGCCTCGGCGGAAGGCTCCATCGCACGGCCGCCCGCGTCCGTTCCGCAGGGCAGGGCGGCCCCCGCCGCGCTCCGGCCGACTCACATCAGACGTCAGCCGGGGCGCGGCCGCTGGGACACGCACACCACAAGGAAGACGCCATGGCCCCACCCGTAGTGACCGGTGTCAACCCTGCCCAAGGCTCTCCGTCGGGAGGCACCACCGTCACCATCACCGGCACCGGCCTCACCGGCGCCACTCAGGTCAGGTTCGGCTTCAGCTTCGCCACCAACGTGGTAGTCGTCAACGACACCCAGATCACCGCCAAAACCCCCGCGGGCAGCGGCACGGTCAATGTCACCGTCACCACCCCCAATGGCACCAGCACCCAGACCGTCCCGTTCACCTATACCACCACCCCGGCCCCGGTCCTCAGCAGCCTCAATCCGACCTCCGGTCCCACCACGGGCACCAACACCGTCACCATCAACGGCAGCAACCTCACCGGAGCCACCCAAGTCCTCTTCGGCTCCAACCCGGGGGCGATCCTCACCAACACCGCCGCCCAGATCACCGTCATCGCACCCTCGGGTACCGGCACCGTCAACGTCACCGTCACCACCCCCGGCGGCACCAGCAACCCACTCGCCTACACCTACACCGCCACCCCGGCCCCGCATCTCAACAACCTCAGCCCGACATCCGGCCCGATATCCGGCGGCAATACCGTCACCATCTACGGCAGCGACCTCAGCGGCGCCACCCACGTCCTCTTCGGCTCCAACCCGGCGACCATCCTCACCAACGGCGCCAACCAAATCAGCGTCGCCGCCCCCGCGGGGCCACCGTCCGCGGTCAACGTCACGGTCACCACCCCCGGCGGCACCAGCAATCCGCTGCCGTACTTCTACATCGCCGCCCCGACCGTCACCGATCTGTACCCGCATTCCGGCCCGGACACCGGCGCGAACACGGTCACCGTCTTCGGCACCAACCTGACGCTCACCAGCGTCGTGAAATTCGGAAACAACCCAGCCTCCAACATCAATGTCATCTCCGACGGCCAGCTGACCGTCACCGCCCCAAGTGGTTCCGGCACGGTCGTCGTCACCGTCACCACGCCCGGCGGCACCAGCACGGTGGGGACCGGCGGCGCCTATTACACGTATCTCGGAGCGCCTGTCGTCAACACCCTGAATCCGCCGCATGGCCCGGACTACGGCGGCAACCCGGTCACCCTCACCGGCGCGAATCTGACCTACACCGACTCCGTGACCTTCGGGGGTGTCGAGGCCTCGTTCGCCGCGATCTCGGACTCCCAGGTCGTCGCGGTGGCCCCGGGCGGGTCACCCGGCTCGGTCGACGTCAGGGCGCATACCCCGGCCGGTTACAGCAACCTCATCCCCTACCTTTACGAAGTGTCGTGATCCGGACACGGGGCCGCCGACCACCGAGTCGTGGGTGGAGGAGTACGCCACCACGCCGGGCAGCAGTGCGCAGACCGCTCGGCGGGCGCTGCACACGCGTGCACCGGACGGACGGACACCGACGGCCCCTGTGCCGCGCCGCGGCCACACCGCGCACCGCACGGGAGTCGTGTCCCCTGTGCTCAGCCGATGAACCGCACATCCGGGTGGCTCGGCGTGGGCCCGTCCAGCACCGGCCGGTGCAGTCCGCGCAGATGCCGGTCGAAGAACGCCGTGAGGTAGGCCCTGCGACTCGCCGTGAAACGGGTCGGGTTCACGGTGCCGATCATCTGCTTCCGCAGCCCGTCCGGGAGCGTAAGGCGCTCGGCGAGGGCGGGGAGGACGATCTCGTAGTCGGTGAACGAGTTGTGCTCGGCCGCCTGCGTCCACAGATCGCGCTTCCAGCCCGTGGAGTTCTGCCACAGCGCCCGCCAGGAGGGCGACTGCTCATGGGTGTGCGGCAGCCGCCCCGACGTGGTCGCCAGCCACGCCCCCATCAGCAGAAACGGCCGGTCGAGCCCGCTGTGTGCGACCGGCAGCAGCCGATCGGGGTCGGTCCAGTCGTACCCCAGCGGCCCGTCCAGGTTGACCCCGGCCCGGATCCGGCGGTCAAGACGCATGGCCTCCGCCGTCGTCATGCCGCCGAGCGAGTGGCCGAACATGCCGACCCGCGCCATGTCCAGCGCCGCACCGAGCCCGCTGGGCAGCCGCCGCCCCCCGGCGTCGGGGTTGCCACCGCGCGCAAGCACCTCCAGCCGGTCCAGTACGAACCGGACGTCGGCCACCCGCACCTCCAGCGCCGCCTTGTTGCGGTCGGCGACCGGCTCGATCTTGCCGATCTCCGGCGACGCCTCGGCGACCCTCCCGTCGGGGAACTCCACGGCGTGCGCCTCGTAGGTCGGATCGACCGTCACCACGACATAGCCCTGGCCGGCCAACTCCACCACGGCGCTGGTGTCCAGCGTGCGCTCGTTGTACATCCCGGGCGAGTACAGCACCACGGGCCTGCGCCCAAGACCGCGCGCCACCCCCGCCCCCTCGCGGGCGTGCGTGGTGAACCCGGCCCAGTCGATGGCCCCGCGGTCGACCTTCAGGATCTGCGCGGCCCCCGCCCCGAACGCCTCGGCCGCGCCCGGCCGCATATACGGCGCCGACGCGCCGTCCGTCCCCCGCCGCGCCGGGTACCACACGCTCACCATGAGCTCCCGGTCGCCGGGCCCCCACCGCTCCTTCCGACCCTGGTCCACCAGGTGCAGCTCGACCATCCCGACCGGGTACGGGCCGGTGGGCGCCGGCAACTCGACCCGTATGGCATCACCGGCGGCAGCTTTGTGGCCCTTGCCGCCCTTACCGGAGGACACCGCGCCGGAGGCGAGGGAGGCGGACGCGAGGGTCACGGCGGCCCCCGTGGCGGCGAGGCCGCCGAGTAGTTGACGCCGTGAGAGTCGGGACACGGCGGAAGTCATCAGTCGCATGCCCCGACTCTGGCCCGGCGCACTGCCCCCGCCCCACTGTCGATCGCCAGGTACGCGTCTGACTTTCGTCGGATACGGGTTACTGGGACCTCACCCGAACTCATGGCCGACCGTGCGAGGATGCCGCCATGATGACAAATGGCCGTATGAGCGAAAGACCGACGGACCCGGTCAGACCTCGAAGGTCAACTCCCCGTTGCATGGCCGCACTTGGGGTCACCGCGGGCCTGCTCGGCCTCCTCACCGCCTGCGGCAGCAAACCCGCCTCCGAGGCGGTCGCGGCACCCGCGCCGCCGCCCGCCCCGCACGTCGAAACCCTCGACCCCAGCCAACGCCCCTACGGCGATCTGCCGACCGCCACCCCCTCCGCACCGCCCACCTGCCCGGAGTCCGGGGTGTACGTCCAGGCCGAGGAGCCGAGCGCCGCGATGGGCCTGCGCGCCATGTCCCTGAAGCTGACCAACTGCGGCAAGCGCACCTACACGCTGAAGGGCTATCCGACGGTCCGCGTCCTGGACGAGGGCGGAAAGCCGCTGGATGTCCAGGTCAGCCATGGATCCGCGGGCATCGCCACCCTCGACAACTTCGACGCCCCGCCCCGGCAGGTGACGCTGCGGCCCCAGGAGACGGCGGTGGCAGGCGTGGTGTGGCGGAACACCGTGACCGACCCGACGGTCCCGGCCGTCAACGGCAAGGCGCTGGACGTGGCCCCGTCCGAGGGGAGCCCCCGGCAGACCGTGGCCGAGCTGATCGACCTCGGCAACACCGGCAAGCTGGGCGTCAGCCCCTGGTACATCCCCAAGGAGACCTCCACGAAGACGCCCGCCCCGCGCCGGAGCGCCTGAACCACCACGCGGTAGACAAGGACAGATGGACAGACGCCCGGTGGTGTACACGTTTGCGCGTACACTACCCATATGGACGAGAACACCGTGACCGTACGGGAAGCCCGAGCGCACCTGGCCGACCACATCAAGCGTGCCGAGCAGGGCACTCCCACCGTGATCACTCGCAACGGCGTGCCGGTGGCGGCCGTGGTGCCCATCGCGGAATTCGAGGCGCTGGAAGAAGCAGCCGACGTGCTGCTGGCCCGTGAAGCGGAAGCGGTCCTGGCCGAAGGCGGCCCCACCACAACAATGGCCGAGCTGCTGGCAGACCTGTTCGCCGAGCCCACCCAAGGTGCCGCGTGAAGTACGCGTTCCGGTTCACCGCGGCGGCCCAGCGGCAGCTCCGGGCCATCGACAGGCATGCCGCCATGCGCATTCTCACGGCCCTGACCACGCTCGGCGACGATCCGTACCGCGAGGACGCCGACATCAAGAAGCTCACGGGCCCGTCGGGCCTCTATCGCCTCAGGGTCGGCAACTACCGGGTGGCCTACCAGGTCGAGGACGGCGAGCTCATCATCCTCATGGTCAAAGTGGGCGACCGGCGCGACGTCTACCGCGGCGCCTGAGAGACGGGACACGCGGATCACCGACGACTTCGCCGCCCTCGCGGACTGGCTCGCGCGAGGAGGGTAGCCAACGGGCGTCGGCTACCCCCGCCGCTCAGTCGCCGTCGATCTCGATGTCGATGCCCATGTCCTCCAGGGCGTCTTCCAGCTCGTCGAGCACCTCGTGGACCTCGTCCTCCTGGTCATCGGACACGGTGGTGGTCCGCCTTTCTCATAAGAAACGCACACGGGCCCCGCGGCTGCGAGACCGCCCGCATCATACGCAAGGCCGTTCGGTGACAGCGCAGTTGACGCCCCCCCCGAAGCGCGGCCTCACCCGACCGCCGCCCACACCGTTCGGGCCACGGCCGGCGCGAACTCCGCCACCGGCTGCACGGCCTCCTCGCCCGAGAAGTGCAGAAAGAACGCCCGCTGGAAGCACGCGCCGAGCAGCAGCGCGGCGGCGGCGTGCGGATCGGCGTCGGCGCGGATCCGCCCGCGTTCGCGCTCCCGCCGCAGATGGCCGGTCAGTGCCTCGAGCACCATGTGCGGGCCCCTGTCGATCTTCTGAATGCCCTCCCGGTGGCGGTTGAGCAGGGCCGGCTCCGCGAAGAGAGAGGCCGCCATCGGCATGGCGTCGGCGTAGAAGAGCGAGGCGTGGCGGGCGATCTCCGTCAGGCACTCCTCGACGGTGCGCTCCCCCGGCTCGCCGGTGAGCGCGGCGAGGAGCGGGCCGGCATTGGGCGAGCGCTCGGTGAGCACCCGTACGAACAGCTCCTCCTTGTTCGCGAAGTGCTTGTAGAGCGCGGCCTCCGAGCAGCCCGCCTCGCGGGCGATGGCCTTGGTGGTGGCGTTGGCCAGTCCGGTGGTGCGCATCAGCTTCTCGGCGGCGTCCAGCAGACGCTCCGGGGTGGGCCGACTTGACTTCGGGGTGAGCATTCACTCACCCTACCGAAAGCAGGGGTGAGTGAACGCTCACCCACCCCCCAGGTTCCGCCATCACCCAGGGAGTTCCCCCATGAAACTCACCGTCTTCGGCGCCACCGGCGGCGTCGGCCGTCAGGTCGTCCAGCAGGCCCTCGACTCGGGCCATGAGGTGACCGGGCGCGACCCCGCACGGCTGCCCGTCCCCGCCCATCCACAGCTCCAAGTCCTCACCGCCCGCGACCTCGCCCACCACGAGCCGCTGCTCCCCGCCGTCACCGGCCGGGACGCGGTGATCTCCGCCGTGGGCCCGGCGAGCAACGCACAGGCGAAGACCACCCACATCGCCGGCACCGCCCTGCGCGCGATCACCGCGGCCATGGATCAGGCGGGCGTACGCCGGCTGTCCGCCGTCAGCGCCGCCCCGGTCGGCCCCGTGGCCGAGGACGAGGGCCCGCTCACCCGCGCGCTGGTCTTCCCACTGCTGCGCAGGGTCCTGCGCGACACCTACGCGGACCTGGCGGCCATGGAGCAGGCGATCAGCGCGAGCGACACGGCATGGACCGTCGTACGGCCGCCCAAGCTGACGGACAAGCCGCACACCGGCGCCTACCGGCGCGTGATAGGCGGCAACGTTCCGGGCGGCATGACCATCAGCCGCGCCGACGTGGCGGACGCGCTGCTGACCTGCCTGGACGACCCGGCCACCGTGGGCCAGGCGATGGGAATCGCCACATAGGAAACCAGCCGGAACCGCATCGGCCGCCCATCGGCCGCCACCACACCTGCCACGACCCACCATCCAGGCCCCGGCCCGGACCACCGGAAGGAAAACCGCGTGACCACCCAACACACCGGCACCACCCACGTCGTATGCCTGGGCGACAGCCTCACCAGCGCCCAGGTCAGCGTGGACTACATCAAGATGCTCAAAGAGCGCACCGCCGGACACCCCTACGCCTTCACCAACGCGGGCGTGAACGGCGACCTCGCCTACAACGCCCTGCAGCGCCTCGACCCCGTCGTCGCCCAGCGGCCGGACGTCGTCATCGTGCTGATCGGCACCAACGACGCCAACGCGAGCCTCAGCGAGAAGAACGTCCGCATGTACACCAAGATGAAGCAGTTGCCGAGGCGGCCGACGATCGACTGGTACCGGCAGAACCTCACCGCCATCGCCCACCGGCTGACCGAGGAGACCGACGCCCGGGTCGCCCTCTCCTCGCTGCCGGTGCTGGGGGAGGAGCCGGGCTCGGCGCCGATGCTGCGGGCTGGCGAGTTCAGCGAAGTAGTCAAGGAGACGGCCGCCGCCTGCGGCACCGCGTACCTGCCGCTCTACGAACGACAGACCGACCACCTCAGAGGGTGTGGCCGCACCCCCCGGATCGACTTCCGGGACGGCCGGGCGCTGTCCAGCCGGGCCGCGATGCAGCACTTCATGCTGCGCCGCTCCTTCGACAGCATCGCCCGCCGGCGCGGCCTGGAGTTGACGACGGACTTCATCCACCAGAACAGCCGCGGAGCCGCGATGATCGCGGACGTGGTCGAGGAGTTCCTTCGCACCGCCGGCCATGCCACCAGCACCGTCCGGCCGCGCGGCGAAACCGGCTGACATCATGAAGCCGTGTCGAACATCTTCACCGACGCCATCCGGGTCTACGCCCGCCCCGGCGACCGCATCGACGCCGTAGAGGCGCAGTGGATCACCTGGATCCTGCTCGGCCGCCGCGGCTCGTACCACGTCCCGGTCCTGATCCGGCGCGAGCCGGAGGGGGCTTACGTCGACATCCAGTACGGCTCGGGCAAGAGCCCCGACATCGTGAACTTCTGCCAGGACCACGCCCCGTATCTCTACGGCGCCATCTGGGGCCGCCACTACAACGAGGGTCGCGACCGCGACGTGATCTGGCAGGACGACGTCAACGACGGCCCGTACCGCTACTGCCGTTACGGCTTCGACGAAGTGCGCGTCACGACCGCCGACGACCGCCCGCCCGTCGCCCCCGAAGCGCCCTGGCACCGCCACCCCGACGGCTCATGGCGGCTGTCCGCGGGCGGCAGCTACCTCACCGGCAACTGCCGCCAGGCCGATGTCGGCCCCATGGCCACGCCCACGACCCCGCTGCCCGACCCGCCACCGACGGCCCTGCCCACCCCCACCACCCCGAACGACTGGGGCGACCCCCTCAGCGCCATCGACCCCCTCTGGCTCGCCCCGCTCGCCGACGAGCACCCGACGGCCACGCTGATCGAATACCGCTGGCGAGGCCGCATCGTCCACCGCGCCCGCGAGGACGACGACTGGGACGGCCCCTCCTGGCAGCACCGCTGCGCCGACGACTGGGACAACTGCCTGGACCCCGACTTCCTCCGCGCCACCGGTGCGACGGATCTGCTCGCGCCCGACGAGGTCTACGCGCGCGACCGCGCGGAGTGGGAGAAGCGCGCAGCGCGCTGACGGTGGGGCGCGCGTCCCGTCAGATCCCCGGCAGCATCTCCTGCTCCACATCACGCGCGGGCGGCCTCGGCGCACTGCGCACCGCCAGCTTCGCCCGGCACTCATCCCCCAGCCCCCACAGCCGCGCCTCACGCCCGCGCAGCGGCCGCCCGCACATACGACAAGTGACGCGGCGGCGCGGAGCGCTGGGCTCCTCGACGAGGCCGGGCAGCGTGATGGGGTCGTCGGCGGTCATGACTCTGGTGTACCAGGTGAGGCCCGGACCGCCATAGGCGATCAATCTCTATACGAAGTACGATGTACTGTGTATAGAGAAACTGCGCTAGTGCGATCTTGTAAGGAGAGAGCCTGTGAAGGTCACCTCTTGTGCCGTGTCCCTCAACGTCGACGATGTCCCCGCCTCCAGCGCCTTCCTCGTCGAACACTTCGGCTTTCACGAGCAGATGGCCGCCGACGGCTTCGCGTCCCTGACCCGCGACGGCCTCGCCATGAACGTCATCTTTCTGCGCCGCGGTCTGGAGACCCTGCCCGCCGACCAGCGCGACGAGCACGCCGCCGGCCTGATCCTCGCCTTCGTCGTCGAAGACCTCGAAGGCGAGCTGGCCCGCCTGCGGGCCGAGGGCGTCACGATCACCATGCCGCTGACGGAGGAGGAGTGGGGCGAGCGCGCCTTCCAGGTCCGCGACCCCAACGGCGTCATCGTCCAGCTCGTCGACTGGAACGGGCCCACCGGCAACTGAGGCGGCTGAACTCGACCGGGGATACTTTGACGGCCAGTCAACACATCATGACGCGTCGAACCCCGCATGCAGTTGGGACATCTCACCCATGAGTCACAGTCAGCCTCCGCCGCAACCGTACGGTGTGAACAACGCTGCCGACCCAGGACAACAGGGCTACGCCTACCCGCAGGCCCCCACACCTTCCGGCTGGCCGGGGTATCCCCCCGCCCCTCCGCAGGTTGGTGGCACCAAGCGGAAGAACATCGGCATCGCGGTGGGCGTGCTGGCCGCTGTCGGCGTGATCATCGGCAGCTTCGCGCTGTTCGTCGGGGACGGTGACGGAACCGAAACCGTCCCCGACGACGGAAAGCGCTACGAACTCACCGCACCGGCCACCGTCCTGGGGGAGTACAAGGTCTGGGGTGACCCAGCCGAGGAACAGGACGCGGCCAGTGACGAGGCGGGCCCGCTCGGCATCAGCAACGGGAAACGCATCATCAACACCTGGTCGACAGTCGACACAACCGACCCCGACTCGGACTTCGACAACAACAAGAGCATTGTCTTCATCGGCTTCTACGGCGATGTGGACGATCCAGAAAAGTCCGTTGACGCGTACTTCGACATCGTTCAGCGCGGATCGCGGCTCTCCGAAACCATCGGCGACAAGGAGAAGCAGTCACCGAGGGGGTTCAAGAACGGGATCATGAAGTGTCAGCACCGGAAAGCCGACGCCGAGCCCGGCCAGCCGGAGATCACCCCCTTGTGCGTCTGGGGCGACCACAGCACGGTTGGCATGGTGACCGTGGTCGATGCCACCAAGGAGAAGCTGTCCCTTGAAGAGGGCGCCAGGATCGCGGCTGATCTGCGGAACGCGATCCGAGTAGAGATCGAGTAGCCGACGGACGGCCGGTCCTGCTGAGCCGTGCCGGCACGGAGCGTGAGCACCACTGGGCAGCATGCGACTGGAGGGGCGGGGGGGGGGGGCGGGGGGGGGCCCCCCCCCCCGCCCCCCCCCCCCGCCCCTGTATCTGTTCGACAACGAAGCCGCTGTCGCCCCGCGCGGACCCCGACACAAACGTGAAAATCATTCGACAACCATTCGACGCATGGCCATTGACACCCCTTACGCCCGGTGACTACCGTCACGCCAGGATTTCGAACGTGTGACGAAATATCGAACAACACACACCGCACCACTCGCGAAAGGGCACACCGCCTTGCGCATCACCGGAATCAGCACGCATGTCGTCGGCACCCCCTGGCGGAACCTGACCTACGTGCAGGTCCACACCGACGAAGGCATCACCGGCGTCGGTGAGACCCGCATGCTCGGCCACACCGACGCGCTGCTCGGCTATCTCCGTGAAGCCGAGGCCAACCACATCGCCGGGTCCGACCCCTTCGCCGTGGAGGACCTTGTACGGCGGATGAAGTACGGCGACTACGGCCGTGCGGGCGAGATCGTGATGTCGGGGATCGCCTGCATCGAGATGGCCTGCTGGGACATCAAGGGCAAGGCCCTCGGTGTGCCCGTCTGGCAGCTGCTCGGCGGCAAGGTGACCGACAAGGTCAAGGCGTACGCGAACGGCTGGTACACGACCGAGCGGACGCCGGAGGCCTACCACAAGGCCGCCCAGGGGGTCGTGGAGCGCGGTTACAAGGCGCTGAAGATCGACCCGTTCGGCACCGGGCACTTCGAGCTCGACCACAAGGAGACCTTGTACGCGGTCTCGCTCATCGAGGCCGTGCGGGACGCGATCGGCCCGGACGCCGAGCTGATGCTGGAGATGCACGGCCGCTTCTCCCCCGCCACCGCCGTCCGCCTGGCGAACGAGCTGGCCCCCTTCAAGCCGGCCTGGCTGGAGGAGCCGGTGCCGCCGGAGAACCTGAAGGCGCTGGAGAAGGTCGCGGCCAAGGTGGACATCCCGGTCGCCACCGGTGAGCGGATCCACGACCGCATCGAGTTCCGCGAACTCTTCGAGAGTCAGGCCGTGGACATCATCCAGCCGGACGTCGGCCACATCGGCGGCATCTGGGAGACCCGCAAACTGGCCGCCACCGCCGAGACCCACTACATGCTCATCGCGCCGCACAACGTCGGCGGGTCCGTGCTCACCGCCGCCTCCCTCCAGGTCGGCTTCGCCTCGCCCAACTTCAAGATCCTCGAGCACTTCAACGACTTCGCCGACTCGGAGATCAAGAAGGTGGTCAAGGGCGCCCCGCAGGTCGTGGACGGCTACTTCGAGCTCTCCCACGCCCCCGGCCTCGGCGTCGAGCTGGACACCGACGCCGCCGCCGAGTTCCCGCAGCAGCAGGCCCGGTTCGATCTGTGGGCCGAGGGCTGGGAGAAGCGGGACCCCAAGCGGACGGACAGCGAGTAAACGCGGTCAGTGCATAGGGAAATCCCTCGACCCGCGCCAAAGGGGTGGACGAACGCGATTCCCGCGGCGGCGAGGGGGCAGAAAACGCCCGGCGGAGACGACAGCGCCTCCGGCGGGAGGGCCCACCCGGCCCCCGGCCGGGGCGGGGCAGGAACGGAGCAGATGTGAGCGGCACAGAAGACGCCCCCGTAAGAGAGGACGCCACAGAAGACGCCCTCGTGCTCGACGGGCCGGGCAGCCACCGGCTGGAGACCCGCCCCGTCGCCGAGCCCGGCCCCGGGGACGCGCGGGTGCGGGTGCACGCCTCCGGGATCTGCGGCAGCGACCGCGAGATCTACCAGGGGAACCGGCCCGAGGGGTATGTCCGCTACCCCATCACCCCCGGCCACGAGTGGTCGGGCACGGTCGAGGCCGTCGGGGCCGGGGTGCCGGCCGCGCTGGTCGGCCGGAAGGTGGTCGGCGAGGGGTTCCGCAACTGCCAGGTGTGCGACCGCTGCCACGCCGGGGACACCACGCTGTGCACCGCCGGGTACGAGGAGACGGGCTTCACCCAGCCGGGTGCGATGGCCACCACCCTCACCCTCCCGGCCCGTCTGCTGCATCCGCTCGCCGACGACGCCGACCTGTCCGCCGCGGCGCTGCTGGAGCCCGCCGCCTGCGTGGCGGCCGCCGCGCTCAAGGCGAACGCCCAGCCGGGTGAGCGGGTCGCGGTGGTCGGCACCGGTACCCTCGGCATGATCGCGGTGCAGTTCCTGGCCGCGGCCTCCCCCGCCGAGCTGCTGGTGGTCGACATCCGCCGGGACCGGGAGGAGCTGTCGCTGTCCTTCGGCGCGACGGTGTTCCACACCCCGGACACGCTGCCCGAGACCGAGGCCGGGACGTACGACATCGTTATCGAGACCGCGGGCTCCGCCTCCGCGGCCCGGGACTCCGCCGCGCTGCTGCGGCGCGGCGGGCGGCTCGTGCTCACCGGCCTCCCGGCGGCGGGCGCGGACGGTCTGGACCCCACCGATCTGGTGGTGCGCCAGCTCGAGGTGCAGACGGTCTTCGGGGCCCCGCCCGCCGCGTGGGCGCACGCCGTGCGGGTCTTCGACGCCGGGCTGCTGTCCCTGCTGCCGCTGGTCACCCATGAGCTGCCGCTCACCGACTTCGGCAGCGCGATCGACCTGGTCGGCAGCGGCGATCCCAAGATCGGCAAGGTTCTGCTGCGCCCGCAGGGCCTCCCGTAGTCGCGTCGGTACGGGCCGCCCTGACACGGCCCGTACCGGCGTGCATCCAAGTACCCGAACTTACCCTCAAGTACCCAATCACCCGAATGTCATTCGAAATGTCGGACAACGGTCAGATGTCAGGCGACACCAGGCATTCCCACCGCCCCATGCACCACCCCGAACCCCCCGCATCACCCACCCCGGACGACGACGTGCCGGGCAGCACAGCAGCCGGACGCCGAAACACCGGCCATCACTCCACAAGGAGCACCGTGACCGCCGCCTCAGCCACCACCTCCGGCCCCCGTCGCCCCGCCGACGCGGCCCTCGCGTCGCTCGGCCACTCCGCACCCGCCGCCGACCCCGCCGACGCCTCCCCGCACTCCTTCCCGGACGGCGGCAGCTGGCGCACCGAGGTCCCCTCCGTGGAGGGGCCCGAGGCGCTGGCCACCGTGTTCAAGGAGGCCAGCCGCCTCGATGTGCCGATCCACCGGATCAGCCAGGGAAGCGGCGTATGGATGCTCACCGACTCCGAGATCACCGAGATGGTGGAGTCCTGCGCCGAGCGCAACGCCGAGCTGTGCCTGTTCACCGGCCCGCGCGGCACCTGGGACATCGGCGCCGCCACCCGTACCGACTCCCGCGGCGGGGGCTTGCGCGCCCGCGGCCATGACGCGGTCGCGGGCTGTGTCGAGGACGCGCTGCGCGCCGCCTCGCTGGGCGTCAAGTGTCTGCTGGTCGCGGACGAGGGCGTGCTGTGGCTGCTGCACCAGCTGCGCGAGCGCGGCGAGCTGCCGGCCGACACCACCTTCAAGCTGTCCGCGCTGGTCGGCCCGGTCAACCCGGCCTCGTTCGCGGTGTACGAGCAGCTGGGCGCCGACTCCATCAACATTCCGTCGGACCTTACGCTGGAGCACCTGACCGAGATCCGCCGGGTCTCCGGCGCGCCGATGGACTTCTATGTGGAGGCCCCCGATGACCTGGGTGGCTTTGTCCGCATCTACGACGCCGCCGAGCTGATCCGCCGCGGCGCCCCCATCTACCTGAAGTTCGGGCTCAGCAAGTCCCCCGGCATCTACCCGTACGGCGCTCAGCTGCGCGATGTCGCACTGAACAGCGCACGTGAGCGGGTACGCCGAGGCCGGCTCGTGCTCGACATGCTCGCCCGGCTGGGCGCGGACGGCGGGATGTCCCCGCTGGGCTCCCGGCTGCCCGGCTCGCTGCGGCGCTTCGCCACGGCGCAGTCACAGCCCGCGCCCCAAGAATCCTGAGCCACGGACGCACAAGGGAAGGACGACCCGATGATCATGCGTAAGGCCAGAGCGGTACGAGCCTTGGCGGCACTCGCCGCCCTGCTCACGCTCTCGCTCACCGCCACCGCCTGCGGTCAGGAGGCGGTCGGCGGCAGCCGCTACAAGGGCGGCAACAGCAACACGATCGGCATCTCGATGCCGACCAAGTCGTCCGCGCGGTGGATCGCCGACGGCAAGAACATGGTCAAGCAGTTCCAGGCGGCGGGCTACAAGACGGACCTCCAGTACGGCGAGGACGACGTACGCGCCCAGGTGGCCCAGCTCGAGAACATGGTCACCAAGCAGTACAAGCTGCTGGTGATCGCGCCCATCGACGGGACCGCGCTGACCGACGTGCTGCAGAGCGCCCACGACGCGAACATACCGGTGATCTCCTACGACCGGCTGCTCCTGGGCTCGAAGTACGTCGACTACTACGCGACCTTCGACAACTTCAAGGTCGGCGTGCTCCAGGCCACGTATCTCGTGAACAAGCTCGGGCTGCCCAAGGACAAGGGGGACAAGAAGGGCCCGTTCAACATCGAGCTGTTCGCCGGGTCGTCGGACGACAACAACACCCGGTACTTCTTCAACGGCGCGATGAGCGTGCTCAAGCCGTACCTCGACGACGGGCGGCTCGTCGTGCGCAGCAAGCAGACGAAGCTCAACCAGCTGTACACGGCGAAGTGGAGCGCCAGCGCCGCCCAGAACCGCATGGAGGACCTGCTCAACGCGGCGTACAGCAACGCCGACGTCGACGCCGTGCTCTCGCCGTACGACGGCATGTCCATCGGCATCCTGTCCGCGCTGCGCGGCGTCGGATACGGCACGAAGGACAAGCCCTACCCGGCCGTGTCCGGGCAGGACGCCGAGCTCCCCTCCGTGAAGTCCATCATCCGCGGTGAGCAGACGCAGACCGTCTACAAGGACACCCGCAAGCTCGCCAAGGCCACCGTCCAGATGGCCACCGCGAAGCTGACCGGCGGCAAGCCCCAGGTCAACGACACCAAGTCGTACAACAACGGCAAGAAGACCGTGCCGGCCTACCTGCTCAACCCGGTCAGCATCGACAAGTCCAACACCCAGCTCCTCGTAAAAGAGGGCTACTACACCGCCGGCCAGCTGAAGTAGGGATGGAGGCCGGGAACATGAACCACATTCTCGAAATGCGCTCCATCACGAAGACCTTCCCCGGCGTAAAGGCGCTGTCCGACGTCAACCTCCTCATCCACGAGGGCGAGATCCACGCCATCTGCGGGGAGAACGGCGCCGGGAAGTCGACCCTGATGAAGGTGCTCAGCGGGGTGTACCCGCACGGCAGCTACGAAGGTGAGATCCAGTTCCAGGGGGAGGTGTGCGCGTTCAAGGACATCAAGGCCAGTGAGCAGCGCGGCATCGTCATCATCCACCAGGAACTGGCCCTGATTCCCTATCTGTCCATCGCCGAGAACATCTTCCTGGGCAACGAACACGCCAAGGGCGGCCTGATCAGCTGGAACGAAACGCTTCGGCACGCCACCGCGCTGCTCAAGCGGGTCGGTCTCACGGAGTCGCCGCAGACGCGGGTCGCCGATATCGGGGTGGGCAAGCAGCAGCTCGTGGAGATCGCCAAGGCGCTCTCCAAGGAGGTGAAGCTGCTGATCCTGGACGAGCCGACCGCGGCGCTCAACGACGAGGACAGCGGCAAACTCCTGGAGCTGCTGCTGGAGTTCAAGGCCCAGGGCATCTCCTGCATCATCATCTCGCACAAGCTGAACGAGATCCGCAGGGTCGCCGACTCCGTCACCATCCTGCGCGACGGCCAGACCATCGAGACCATGGTCGTCCGCGAGACACCGGAGGCGGAGCCGCAGGTCTCCGAGGACCGCATCATCCGCGGGATGGTCGGCCGCGACCTCGACAACCGCTTCCCCGAGCGCACCCCGTACGAGGGTGACGACGCCTCCGAGGTGGCCATGGCCATCGAGGACTGGACCGTACGCCACCCCATCGACCAGCAGCGCAACGTCGTGGACGGGGTGTCGCTGAACGTCAGGCGCGGCGAGATCGTGGGCATCGCGGGCCTGATGGGCGCGGGCCGCACCGAGCTGGCGATGAGCGTCTTCGGGCGCGCCTACGGCCGGTACACCGGCGGCCGGGTCTACCGCGACGGCAAGGAGGTCCGTACCCGCACCGTCCCGGAGGCGATCGAGCACGGCATCGCCTATGTCACCGAGGACCGCAAGCACTACGGGCTCAACCTCGACGACACCATCAGCCGGAACATCTCGCTCTCCTCGCTGGCCAAGGTGGCGCGCCGCGGCGTGGTCAACGAGCACGAGGAGTCGCGGGTGGCAGAGCGGTTCCGCAAGACCATGAACATCAAGGCGCCCACGGTCTTCGAGCAGGTGGGCAAGCTCAGCGGCGGCAATCAGCAGAAGGTCGTGCTGAGCAAGTGGATCCACGTGGGTCCTGAGGTGCTGATCCTCGACGAGCCCACCCGTGGCATCGACGTCGGGGCCAAGTACGAGATCTACACGGTCATCAACGACCTGGCGGCACAGGGCAAGGCCGTCGTCTTCATCTCCTCGGAGCTGGGCGAGTTGCTGGGCATGTGCGACCGGATCTACACGATGGCGGCTGGGCGGCTGACCGGGGAGGTCGCGCGGGCCGAGGCGACTCAGGAGGTTCTGATGCGCCACATGACCAGGGACAGAGGAGACGAAGGATGAGCACGGCGACCCAGGACACCAAGAACCCGGCACCACCGCCGGCCGGCACCCCCCGGAACCTCGTGG
Source organism: Streptomyces sp. NPDC020845 (assembly GCF_044334165.1). Taxonomy (NCBI): domain Bacteria; kingdom Bacillati; phylum Actinomycetota; class Actinomycetes; order Kitasatosporales; family Streptomycetaceae; genus Streptomyces; species Streptomyces sp. NPDC020845. Next base: position 93,541 of record NZ_JBIRSJ010000017.1, read on the forward strand.
AGCTGCTGATCCAGAACTGGTCGCTGCTGGTGCGGAGCATGCGGGCCAATGTGCGCCAGTACGGGATGCTGGTGGCGCTCGCGCTGATCATCGTCATCTTCCAGATATGGTCCGACGACATCCTCCTGCGGCCGCTCAACGTCACCAACCTGGTGCAGCAGAACGGCTACATCCTGATCCTCGCGATCGGCATGATGATCGTGATCATCGCGGGCCATATCGATCTGTCGGTCGGATCACTGGTCGCGTTCGTCGGCGCCTTCGCGGGCGTGTTGATGGTCAACCACGATGTGCCCTGGCCGCTCGCGGTCATCCTCTGTCTGCTGGTCGGCGCGGCCGCCGGGGCGTGGCAGGGCTTCTGGATCGCGTACGTCGGGATCCCGTCCTTCATCGTCACCCTGGCCGGCATGCTGGTCTTCCGCGGCGGCACCCAGATCCTGCTGGACGGACAGTCCCTGTCGCCCTTCCCGGAGGGCTTCCGGAAGATCAGCATCGGCTTCATCCCGGAGATGGGCCCGTACACGCAGTACCACAACCCCACCATGGTCATCGGCCTCGCGGTGTGCGCGGTGGCCGTCTGGCAGGAGTGGCGGGGCCGGCAGCAGCGTGCGGCGTATGAGCTGGACGTGATGCCGATCGGCCTGTTCTACGTCAAGTGCGTCGCGATCGTGGCCGCGGTGATGGCCTTCGCCATGACCCTCTCCAGCTGGCACGGCGCGCCGTTCGGCCTGCTGATCCTGGCGGGCCTGATGGTGATCTTCGCCTTCGTGATGCGCAACACCGTCGTCGGCCGGCATGTGTACGCCCTGGGCGGCAACCAGCCCGCGGCCAAGCTGTCGGGTGTCCGCGACAAGCGCGTCACCTTCATGGTCTTCGTCAACATGGGCCTGCTGGCCGCCCTCGCCGGCCTGGTCTTCACCGCCCGACTGGGCTCCGCCACCCCGAGCGCGGGCCTCAACTTCGAGCTGGAGGCCATCGCCGCCGCGTTCATCGGCGGCGCCTCGGCCAGCGGCGGCGTCGGCACCGTGCTGGGCGCGATCATCGGTGGTCTGGTGCTCGGTGTGCTCAACAACGGCATGTCGCTGGTGGGCATCGGCACCGAGTACCAGCAGGTGATCAAGGGCCTGGTGCTGCTCGCCGCGGTGGGCTTCGACATCTGGAACAAGCGCAGGGTCGGTTCGTAAGTCCGTCTCCCACCTCTACTGATGGAGCCGCACATGACCACGAGCAGACGCACACTGATGACGGCGGCAGCGACCGCCGGGCTGGCAGCCACGGCCGTCGGTACGGGCACGGGCACGGCTTACGCGAAGGGCGCGAAGGGAGGCGGACGCGCGGTGAAGGAACACTTCGGAACGCTGGCCGACGGCACCAAGGTCGACCGCTGGACGATCGAGAACGGCCGCACCCGGCTGTCCGTACTCACCTACGGCGGCATCGTCCAGTCCCTGGAGATCCCCGACCGCCACGGCCGCATGGCCAATGTGTCGCTGGGCTTCGCCGACCTGGACTCGTACGTGGCCGGCAGCCCGTACTTCGGCGCCCTGATCGGCCGCTACGGCAACCGCATCGCGAACGGCAAGTTCACTCTTGACGGCCACGCCTACCAACTCCCCGTCAACGACGGCCCCAACAGCCTCCACGGCGGGGACAAGGGCTTCGACAAGCGGATCTGGTCCATCGAACCGTTCGAGGACGGCGGCAACGTCGGCCTGACCCTGCGCCGGGTCAGCCCCGACGGCGAGATGGGCTACCCCGGGAAGCTGACGGTCCGCGTCGATTACACCCTCACCTCGACGGGCGACTGGCACATCGACTACGAGGCCACGACCGACAAGGCCACGGTCGTCAACCTCACCAACCACACCTACTACAACCTGGGAGGCGAGGGCACCGGCTCCATCTACGACCACCGGCTCCAGATCGCCGCCTCCCGCTACACCCCGGTCAACAAGACCCTCATCCCGACCGGCGAACTGGCGAAGGTCGCCGGCACACCGTTCGACTTCCGTCGGTCGAAGGCGGTCGGCCGGGACATCCGCGAGGCGCACCAGCAGGTGCTCTACGGACAGGGGATCGACCACAACTTCGTCCTGGACAAGGGCATCACGAGCCGTCCCGAACACATCGTGACGGTCAGCGAGCCGGAGTCCGGGCGGGTGATGCGGATCGCGACCACCGAGCCGGGTGTGCAGTTCTACACCGGCAACTTCCTGGTCGGGACGCTGGCGGGCACATCGGGGAAGGTCTACCGGCAGGGCGACGGCTTCTGCCTGGAGACCCAGCACTTCCCCGACTCGCCCAACCAGCCCGGATTCCCGTCCACGGTGCTGCGGCCGGGAGAGACATACCGGTCGACGACGGTGCACTCGTTCTCGACGCGCTGAGCACCGCCCATCTCCCTCCCACCCCGCGCGATGGCCTTAGAGTGCGGGGCGGGAGGGAGTTCGCATGCGGGGTCTGGACCCGGACCGGGTCGCGGAGGTCATCGTCACCTATGAAACGGACGATGGCGGACGCAAGGGCAAACGCGGATCGGGGTACCTGGTCACCGACCGTACGGTCCTCACCGCCGCGCATGTGGTGGCGGATGCCGCCAGCATCCAGCTCAGGTTCCGCGCGGACCAGGAGGGCGCGTGGAGTGCGGACGGGGTCGTCGTGTTCACGGCCCCGCGCATCGATATCGCGGTGGTGTCCCTCATGGACACCCCGGACCTGCCTCCCGTCCCAACGGTCACCTTCGGCAGACTGGTGGACGCCGACGGCGAACTCCCCTGCTCGATGATGGGTTTCCCACGCTTCAAGCTCCGCGAGGACGCACCCGGATCGGGCTCGGGCTCGCGTTTCCGGGACGCCCACCACCAGCAGGGCACCATCTCCCCCTGGTCCAACACCCGCCAGAAGACCCTCTCCATCCGGGTCGACGCCCCCGCCCCGGACCCCGACCCCGAGGTGTCCCCCTGGGAGGCCATGTCGGGCGCGGCGGTGTGGAGCGAGGGCCATCTCATCGGCGTCGTCATCGAACAGCACGCTACGGAGGGCCTGGGACGGCTCACGGCCTCACGCGTGGACCGCTGGCACGAGGCGCTGAGCGAGGCGGAGTCGGCCCAACTCGCCCTGTTCACCGGCCTTCCCGCGCGGCGGGAGGGGCTGCGGCAGGTCCGCGTGCCCGCCGGGCGCGCGGGGCAGCGGGAGGATGCCATACGGGCCCTGCTGAGCGCCGAACGCACGGACTCCGACGTCCAGCCCTACCGCTTCCTGGACGCCAACGCTCCTGGTCTGGAACGGGTCTACGTCCACCAGCGGGTCGTGGAACACACCGAAGCGGCGGCCGCCCCCGAACCCATCCCCGCCGAGGAAATCCTGGAGCTGCACCGGCACGTGCTGATCGAGGGCGAGGCGGGGGCGGGGAAGTCGACGTTCACGCAACGGGTGGCGCGGCGCGGTGCGGACGCACCCGGGGCGCGGGAGCACGCCGTACGCATCCCCGCCGTCGACCTGACCCACGGCGCCCCGCTGCCCTCCCTGCTTCGCGACTCGGTGCAGCGGCGGCTCGGAGGCCACTTGGGGACCGAACTCCCCCGCGACCTCTTCGAGTCGGGCGGCGACGGTGGCTGGCTCCTCTTGGTCGACGGCCTGGACGAGATCGTGGACACGGCGGCGCGGCGGCGCGTGATCTCCATCGTGGCGGCCAACGCGTCGGGCCCGTACCGCTGGGTGGTCACCACCCGCTTCCTGCCCCTGCACGAGCTGGCCCCCTTGCGCGACGCGGGCCTCGCCTCGTACGCCCTCGCCCCCTTCGACGAGTCCCAGCTCCGCGAACTGGCCCGCCGCTGGCTGGACGGGGAATCTGAGCGGGCCGAGGCTTTCCTGCGGGAGGTCGAGCGCAGCGGGCTGCGGCAGTTGGTCCGTACGCCCCTGGTCGCGGCGATCACCCTGTCGATCTTCCGCCGAGCGCCGGGTGCCGCGCTCCCGACCGGGCGCCCCGGCCTGTACCAGGAATGCGTCGGCTATCTGCTCAGCGGTCGTCCAGGGGAGGAGGAACGGCGGGCCGGGCTGCTTCGGGCCGTGGCTCAGGCAGGCGGCTCACGGCGGCTCGCGGAGTGGCTGTACGGCGCGCGTGTCCCGCTGCTCACCGCACTCGCCCACAACACGCTGACGGCTGACGCACCGCTGCTGGAGGAGGCGCTGCGGTGGATCGCCCAGCAGGCCGACGAGCCCACGGACTTCCTGCACGGCTGGCGCGAGGTGGTCACCGGTCTGCTGAGCGGCGCCGGGCTGTTGCTGTACGAGAAGGGCCCGGGAGAGTCGCTCTGGGCTCACCGCAGCTTCGCGGAATACCTGGCCGCCCACGACACGGCGAGTCGGCTGCCCGCCGACTGGCCGGGGGCGGAGCCGCTGCGGGACGAGTTGGTTCGGGACGCGCTCCATGGGGAGCGGCGGGACTTCGGGGTGCTGGCCATCGCGTGTTGGGCGAGGCGGGCGGGGGCCGATGCGGAGGCGTTGGTGGGGTGGCTGCTACGGAGCAGTGACGACTACGACCTCTTTGGCAAGCACCAGGGGTCCAGCATCATCGTCTTGGACGGGGACAGCAGTGTTCCGGACGACCACGCGGCGCTGGCCGGGCGGCTGCTGGCGGAGGGGGTGCGGGTGCCCGATGCCCTCACCACCTCGGTGCTGAACCGGCTGCTGGAGAGGGCCGGTTCCGGCTGGCACGCACAGGAGTTCTGCGCTCTGATCGCCGCCCAGCCCATGCGCGACGCGGCATACCAGGCCCTGGTGACCATGGCCGACAACGATCGGCTCAGCATCACCGCGCGCACAGGTGCCGTCGTTGCGCTCGGGCGCATCTTCGGTTTCGAGGCCGCACTGGCAAAGGCCGAGCGTCTTCTGGCGTCGCGGCAGATTGAGCACACGAGTTATGCGTCGCCGAACTCCGGGGGAACCTGGAGCGGTCCGGTCAGTGAAGGACGGATCGCCGCGGCGTACCACCTGCTGGCCCTGGGCAACCGGATCCACGGCCCCGTGCGACGTGTCCTCACCGATATGTCACTGCGGGCCGACGGCGACCTGGAGCGCGTACTCCTCGGCAACTGCGCTGTCGCACTGGGGGACGCAGTATCGCTGCTACGCCTGCTGGATCTGCCTCCCGACGGTGACCGGCTGCCCAACGCGGACGACATGCGGCTACTGATCGCGGCGGGTGCATATGACACAGCGGACTCCATGACCGACGCGCTCTTCACCATGGTGGAGGATTGGCCGCCCAATATCAGCCGCTTGTGGAAGGGCGAGCGGGAGTACTGGCTCGGGGACATCGTCCAGGCTCTGTGTGCCACTGCCGAAGCGTTCTTGTCCGCCGGACGGGATGAGGCGGCTGCGGCTGTCGCATGGAGGATCCTCGGCACCCCTCTCCCGTCCGACGAAATGAACGCCACCCCGTACACCGTGCTGGCGCGAACGGGCGTACCGGAGCCGGCCCTCGCCGCACTCGCTCCCGGAAAGGACGGCACCTCACCCCCTCTGGACGGGCCCTACTGGGCCGAAGTCGCCCGCACGCTGCATGGCGAGGGTTATGTCGACGAGGTACGGAACGCTACGGAGGCACGCCTCGCCCTTCCCATGCCATTGGGCGATGCGGTGGAGATCGCCAAATACCTCATATGGGCTGGAGACCCGCGTGGTCTGGAGGCGCTGCTGACCATCGCCAACCACCCCGACACTGAGGTCTCAACCGCTCTGCGCGCGGTCGAGGACCTGCTCGGCGGAGAGTTCCACGCGGTGGCGGTCGACGCGCTCATCGCACTGTCCCGGCGGCCGGTATCGGGCGATGTGGGACTGGACATCGCCCGGCTCCTCGCCGGTGCGGGGGTGGAAGACGAGGCCAGCCGCCTCGCGCTGACCCTGGTGCGCACGTACATGGGCGATCCCGACACCTGGGAAATGGTGGCTCTCACAGAGCCCCTGCGGCTGCTGTCCGCTCTCCGCCCCGAGGAGGGACGGGCCCTGCTGCTCGAGGCGGCCGCCTCCCCCCGCCTGCCCACGCGGGACTTGGCAGATCTGGCCCGGATGCTGGAGCGGTGCGGCGAACGGGGGGCTCTGGAGGATCTGCTCCGGCGATGGTCAGCTGTGGCCACGGACGACTACGAATTCATGCGGCTTGGCGGCTTCCTGGCACGCTGCGGCAAGAAGGGCGAGGCGGCCGCCGCATACCGGAAGGTGCTCGCGCTGCGTGCGGGCGACGCCGAGCTCCGCAGCCTGTACGGGGTCAGGGAGGCCGTGGACGGGCTGCGCTCTCTCGGCGCTCCCCTCACCCCGGAAGACATCTCCGCGCTCCGGACCGTGTACGCCTCACTCGCGCCGCCCGACACCGCCTTCTCGCGCCGCCGAGACGTCGAGTGGCTGGCCGCCCTGCTCAATCAGCGCGCTGAAGGAGAGGACGAGGGGTAGGCCGACGTACGGTCGGTCCCTCCTGTCCCGCGCAACGGATTCGCAGCGCGGGGCAGTAGGGCGTTCGCGTTGCTTCGTGGTCAGGCGGCGGGGAACTCCCCGCCCTTGACGGCGGCGACGAACGACGACCAGGCGAACGACTCGAAGACGAGCGCCGGGCCGTGCGGCTCCTTGCTGTCACGGACGGGGACTATGCCGCGCGAGGCGACGAGGTTGGCGGCGACCTCGATGCAGTCGCCTCCGTTGTTGCTGTAGGAAGACTTGAACCAGCTGGGGGAATCGGTCGTCACGAGATGCCCTTTCGTACCCGCTCGATCATGGCCACAGACTCCGCCTGCGAGCAGGCTTCGGCCTGTAGTTGATGGTAGGCCGTCAGCATGGGCGCCACGGACGTACTCTCTCGGTCCAGGTTTCCTTGAGCCTGGGACTCGGCGTAACAGATCACGGACCGGTCCGGCAGCGTCAACAGGTTGACGGGCAGATCGAACGTCCGGCGCTCCCCTATCTCGTACGGTGCCACCTGTAGCAGCGTGTTCGGCAAATTGGCGAACTCGACCAGATGGGCCAACTGGGCGTCCATGACGTCGGCCCCGCCAACGGGCCGACGGATACAGCTCTCGTCCATGGTCACAAACACCATGGGTGGCCGGGGACGCACCAGCGCGACCTGTCGTTCTGCCAGGAACGAGACACGTTCATCAGCCTGTTCGGGTGTGATAGCGCCCCGCCGCACGGCGCTGTCGGCCAACACCCGTGCGTACTCCGGCGTCTGCAACAAGCCGGGGACGATCCCAATGTTGTAGAGCCGGATCTCTACTGCCTGGGCCTCGTACCCGACGTACTCCGGGAACCCCTCCAGCAGACTGCCGTTCCGGAGCTCCCCCCACGCGCGTTCGAACGAGTCTGAGGTCCCGGTGAGCCCGAGGGCCGTGTCCGCGCACCGCGAGAACCGGCGCGTTGGCGGTTTGCAGCCTGTTTCGACCGCCGAAACATGCCTCCCCGAGTAGCCCATCCGCTCACCCAACTGGTCCTGAGTCCAGTCGCGCGCTTCCCGCTTGCTGCGTAAACGCGCCCCGTAGGCCGCTTGGGGCGAGGCGTCCGGGTTCAACTCCTTCAGGTTTACCAATGTGCCCTCCGTGCCTGGAACGTTGAAGACACCCCGCCTGTAGACCACGCTGGGCGCTCCCAGTAGTGGTAACACTACGGAGAGGAGCCATCGATGGTTGGCGAAACCACAAATCCGCCAGGACAGGCCGACGAACAGCACGAACAGCAGGGGCAGCAGGGCAGCGGCGACCGGCCGACCCTGGAGGAACTGCGGCAGCAATCGGTGGCCCTGGGCGAACAGATCGCTCAGCATCTGGGGCGGGGGTCGAAGTGAACCGCGCGGACTGGACCACCACCCTGCCCCGTCTCGCGGTCGGCATGGTGGTCTACGACCGGCACTACGACATGCCCGCGACCATCGCCGACTTCGACGGCCCGATGGTCTGCCTCACCCGCCCCACCGGCCTCAAATGGCGATCGCACTGTGCCTCAGTGCGACCAGCCACCGCGTACGAGCAGCGCCAGCTACGCGCCATCGCCAAGCTTCACGCCCAGCGCCGACGAGGCAGCACTTCGCCGGAGTGAGCCCCCATGGCAGATGGCCCCTGGCACGCCGAATGGACGTTCATCAGCACATCCGGCGTCACCACAGGAAAAGCCGACCGCGCGCGGTATGTCGATATCCGCACCGCCATCTTCACAGCGGCCGACAAATCGCTAGGGGACCTGGCCCACGAGGAAACCACCGAACGAGACGAGCCCTGGAAACTCCTCGTCGCAGCCCTGTACTCCGAAGCAATGCTCTCAGCCGACGAAACCGGCACCTGGCACTACGCGAGTCCGGACGGCTGGGCGAACGTGACGGTTCGCTTCACCCCGTAGCCGCTACGGCTGCGCCCCGGAATAAGGCGCCGCAGGGTAACCCGGCTGCGTACGGTCGTCGTCCCCGTCCGCATCGTCATCGTCATCCGCCCGCGCCTCCTCCCCCATCAGATCCCGTACGAACAGCGTCGCCCCCGCCACCGCCCCCGGCATCAGGAACACCGCCACCAGCGGCAGCAGAAAGGCCAGCGCCAGCGGGACGCCGAAGCCGAGGCTGAACATCCGGCGGCCACGCAGCAGCCGACGCCGCTCCTTCAGCAGCACCCCCCGCCGCAGCAAGGCAATCGACGTAAGTTCCTCGGTCAGGAAGAAGCCCGTGACGCAGAAGGCGAGCACCGGGATCACGGTCTGGCCGATCACCGGTACGAAGCCCAACGCGAAGAACAGCACGCCCCACAGCGCTACCCGGAACACCAGCGCGATCGCCTCGCGCAGGCCGATCCACAGCTCGCGCCACAGCGGCAGACCGGACTCGGGCGCGGTGCCGGACTCGGAGATGTCGACCTGTTCGGAGAGGGATTCGTAGAAGGGCTGGCCGACGAGCAGCGTGACCGCGGTGAAGGTGAGGATGGCGAGGAAGAGGCAGACGCCGACGAAGAGGACGGACAGCCCGCCCCGGAAGACGTCCAGCCACGGCGAGGGCCAGCCGTCGGCGAAGGGGGTGGCCCAGTCGATGATGTCGTCGGTCCAGAAGAACAGCGCGACGAGCGCCGCCGCGTACCCGACGAGGGTGATGAGGGCGGGAATCATCCCGAACCCCCACCACCGTCCGTGCCGGGCCACCCAGCGCTGCCCCTTCACCAGATAGCCGAACCCGGCCGCAAGATCACGCATGGGGCCGTAGCTTACTTGGCCTGGGTGAACCTCTTACTTCCGCGCGTACACCACTCCCAGCTTGTCGATCTCATCCCCCGCACGCCCCGTGAAGCCGGTGATCTGCCACCCCGCGGGGGCGGTGTACGTCACGGCGCTGAGGAAGGCCGGGTGTTCGTTGTTTTGACGTCCTCACCCTCGTGAACGTGGGTGACTCCCGCCTGCCCCGCTGCGTGCAGCGGCGAGGCTTCGGGTGGGTTCCTGCTTCGACGAGCGCTGCCCCGGCGTGCGGGGTCTGACGTGCTCTCCACAGGCGTTTTGACGCTCCGCCTCGCGGCGCATTTCGGCGGCGCGTTTCCGTCCAGCGGCGCGTATGTTGACCTCGGCGTTCTCGTCCCGGTCATGGCGTGTACCGCACCCCGTGCAGGTCCAGGCGCGGATGTGGAGCTGCTCGCGGCCCTTGGGGCCGGTGAGGCGTCCGCACCTCGGGTTGGAGCACAGCTGGGTGGACGGGAACCACCGGTCGACCTTGACGAACGTCCGCCCGTACCGTTCACACTTGGCTTCGAGGGTGCGGACGAAGGTGCCGAGGGACTGGTCGTGGACGCTCTTGCCGAGCCCGCCGCGCCGAGTGGCCATGCCCTTCACGTTCAGGTCCTCCACGTAGACCGCTTGGCTCTCGCGGACGATGCGCGTGGTCTCCTGCTCGATGAAGTCGCGCCGTTGGTCGGCGACGCGGGCATGGATCCTGGCGACGACCTGCCTGGCCTTGCGCCGGTTGTTCGATCCCTTCTGCTTGCGGGAAACAGCACGCTGGGCGCACCTGAGCTTGCGTTCCTGACGGCGGAAGAACTTCGAGGATGCGATCTTCCGGCCGCGCAGCACGGCGTAAGAGGACAGCCCCAGGTCGATCCCGGTGTCCGTCTCCTCCACATCCAGCTCGGGCCAGGGCTTGTCGTCCACCTCCACCACGAAGGATGCGAAATACCTGCCCGACGGGTCCTTGATGATGGTCACGGACGAGGGCGCGGAGGGCAGCTCGCGGGACCAGCGCACCTGGATGTCGCCGATCTTCGGCAGCCTCAGCTTGCCGCCTTCGGTGATGGACCAGCGGGCGTTCGCAGTGAATCGGATCGTCTGCCGGGCGGTCTTCTTCTTCATCCTTGGCGGGCCCATCACCGGGCCGCGTCGGGTTCCCATCTTCGAGGCGAAGAAGTTACTGAACCCCCTCTCCAGATCGCGCAGGGACTGCTGGAGCACCACGGCAGACACCTCGCCGAGCCAGGCCCGCTCGGGAGTCTTCTTGGCCTCGGTGATGACCTGCTTGGACAACTCAGCCGCCGCCGGCCACGGCAGGCCCTTGGCGTGGGCATCGTGGCGCAAGCGGAGGGCATCGTTCCATACGACGCGGGCGCACCCAAACGCCCTCGCCAGCTTGCCGCACTGCGAAGGGCTGGGGTACACGCGGAAGTTGTACCGGAGCTTCATACCGATCACCGTACTGGTCGATTTATGGCTAAGCATGGATCGATCGGAACTGGCAGACATTGCATGTTTTCTCGCATACGCGTTTGGTTTTCGTGACGAAGTGTCGACACAAGGTTTTCACCACGCGCATCTGACGCATACGGAGGAGATCACACGCAGCGTGTGCGCCAACTTCCGGAGGCGAGCTGGTGGACTTCGCCCGGTGATTGCGGGCGATTGAGTACCGCCCCGCCGGAGTCGGCTCCGGCGGGGCGGTACGGGTGCGAGGTGCGGGGGTGGTGCTCAGATCTTGCCCGCTCCGGCCTGCCCGGTCACCGTCGAGACGACCGACGACGCGGGCTCGGCGGTGTACGAGTACGGCGGGTTGGTGAAGCTGCCGACCTGGGAGATCTCGGTGGCGGCGCCACCCAGGTCGTTGCCGCGCAGCACCGCGTATCCGTCCACGTCGCTGTCGCGGTTGGTGGTCACCGCCACCTTGGTGTCGCGGAACACGTTGTTCTCGACGAGCATCTGCGCGCCCATCCTGGGGTGCACGGCGGTCTCCGCGCCCTGCACGTAGTTGTCGTAGAAGTGTCCGGTCCCGAACCGCAGGCTCGGGATCCGCGAGTACACGTTGGAGAACCAGTTGTGGCTGTAGGTCACCTTCAGGTGGCCGGTGTCCTCGCTCGCGTTGTTGTCGCTGTGTCCGACCAGGCTGCCCTTGAAGTGGTCGGCGAACTTGTTCCAGGACACCGTGACGTTGTCGGACGCGTGGTTGATGTCCAACAGGCCGTCGTAGTAGTCCTTGTCGTGGTCCCGGTCGGCCGAAAGGGTGTTGTGGTCGATCCACACCTTCGTGGACTTCTGGACGGTGATGGCGTCCGCGGGGGCCACCGGCTTGCTGATGTTCAGGTTGCGGATGACGACGTTGGTCTTCTCCTTCAGCCGCAGCCCACCGCCGGTGAACCCGGACGACGAACCCACGCCCAGCACGGTGGTGTTGGACCCGATGTCCACCTGCCCGGACAGCGAGATGAGGCCGGACACCTTGACGACCTTCGCGCTGTCGCTCGCGACGGCGCTCTTGAAGGCGGCCAGGGTGGTGACGGTGGTGGCGGAGGCGTTGCCGCCGCCGGTGGTGCCCGCGCCGAAGCCGATCGGCGAGTTCTCGGCCGTGATGGCGGCGCCGGCCGTGTCGCCGGACGGCGCGCCGTGGGCGGAGACGGCCGAGACGGTGCCGAGGGTGAGCGCGGCCACGACACCCGCGGCGAGGGCGGTGAGTTGGCGCCTGCGGAGGATGGTGCGCTGTTCTGTCATGGGGGGGGAGTCCTCTCATTCCGAGAAGATCTCCACACGGGAGGGGAGGCAAGCGCTTGCTGAAGAGCGGCAAGCACGCTGGTCGCTAGGGCCGGTGGAGATCGCCAAAGGTGCGGCTCTGACGTGTTCTCTGACGTGTTCGACTCTGCTGCCAAGCGGGTGGTCAGTCCGTGCCAGCAGAGGGCAGCTACCGGGAACGAAGCTAGTAAGCGCTTGTAGTGATGTCAACGCCCTTGTCGTCACCGTCAACAACCCTTCACCCAATGCCCATCGCATCACTCCCGCCACAAGGAGTTGGCGTTAAAGACCTGTTGACGCGCGGAGACTTTGCCGAACCCACAGCGGCCGCACAGCAACCCTTTCTAGTTTGCGTGCTCATGACAGACCACGCGGCAGAGCCGCAAATCGACAAGGTGTCCGCCCCCATCGGGCGCCGCAGAGTACTGATCGCCGGTAGCGCCGCCGCCGCGGCCGTCGGACTGGGCGCGGCCGTCGCCACCGCCGGCCGCGCGGAAGCCGAAGCCGAACCTCAGGCCGCATCCCCCCGGGTCGCCCCCGCGGCGGCCGCCGTCTGCACCCTCACCAAGGAGCTCACCGAAGGCCCCTACTACCTCGAGCACGCGCTCGTCCGCTCCGACGTCTCGGAGAGCAAGCCCGGAATCCCGCTCCAGCTCGCCCTCACCGTCGTCGACAACGCCACCTGCGCACCCCTCGACAAGGCGCTCGTGGAGATCTGGTACTGCGACGCGCTCGGCGAGTACTCCGGCTTCGTCGGCAACAACGGCCACCAGGAGCCGGACAACGGCAAGTTCCTCCGCGGCGGCGTGCTCACCGGCACCGACGGAATCGCCAAGCTCACCGGCATCTACCCCGGCTGGTACCGGGGCCGCTGCATCCACATCCACCTCAAGGTGCACACCGACGTCACACTCACCTCCGACGGCTCGTTCACCGGTGGCAACGAGATCCACACCGGCCAGCTCTTCTTCTCCGAGACCGTCACCCAGGCGGTCGCGAAGCTCTCCCCGTACTCCACCAACACCGTCCCCCGCACCACCCTCGACGCCGACGGCATCTACGACGGCGGCGGGGCGGCCTCCGGGCTGCTGACCCTCACCGCGCTGGGTTCCTCGACCTCGGCGGGCTACAAGGGCACCCTCACGGTCGGCGTGGACCCCGACGCCTGACCGGACGCACTCTCCCGTCTGACGCACTCTCCCGCCTTACGGCCCCCGCCCGGCGCGCCACCCATGGCCCGGCGGGGGCCGTCTTTTTCGCCGCAGGGGGTTGACGACGGTCGAAACCCTGCCTACCTTCGCTGAGACATCAGATGTCTGATGTCTGATGCACACGGCAAGGAGGTCGACAGCAATGCCGCTGTCCGACGACATCGCCGAGCGACTGCTGTCCGCGATCATCGACGGCCACTACCCGCCCGGCACCGCGCTCCCCCCGGAGGCCGTGCTGGCCGAGCAGCACGAGGCCAGCCGGCTGACGCTCCGCGAGGCGATCAAGGTTCTGCGGGCGCAGAACATCGTCCGCATCCACCGCGGCCGGGGCACCTACGTCAACACGCCCGACCAGTGGACCGCGCTCGAACCGATGATCCGCGCCGCGGCCGCCGGGCCCCGGACCGGCGGTGCGGTCTCCGAGAAGCTGATCGAGGCACGGCGGATGATCGAGGTCGGGGCGGCCCAGCTGGCCGCCACCCGGCGCTCGGACGACGACCTGGCGCAACTCGACGAGCTGCTGGAGGAGATGCGGACCGCCGCGCGGGCCGGGGACACCGAGCAGTTCGTCGAGGCGGACATCGCCTTCCACGACGTGGTGATGCGGGCCTCCGGCAACGCCTTCGTACCGCTGCTCTTCGAACCCTTCGGCAGGCTGCTCGTCGAGGGCCGGCGGCAGACCTCGGCCGTGCCCCAGATCCGTACGAACGCCATCCAGCACCACGAGGCCGTCCTGGAGGCGCTGCGCGCGGCGGATCCGGAGAAGGCCCGGCGCGCGATGGACGACCACATGGCGCAGACGACGGACGATCTGCGTACGCATGTCATGCGGGTCGCCGAGCAACCGGACGCCTGAGCCCACTCTGTCCCGCCCCTGAGTACCACTTTCCGGGCGCACCCTGACCGTCACACCAGAGGGCGCCAAACCACGGCCCCGGCCTGCCCGGACACCCCAGCCTGCCCGGACACTCCCGGCCTGCCCGGAACGCACGAAAGTAGATCCACCCATGTCCCAGACCCTCCACTTCCCCGAGGCGCACGAGCTGCCCCCGCCCCGCGAAGTGACCCCCGCCGAGGTGACCGCCGCGCTCGCCGCGGACCGCCGCCTGGTCGTTCTCGACGACGACCCGACCGGCACACAGACCGTGGCCGATGTGCCCGTCCTCACCACCTGGACGGTCGAGGACCTGCGCTGGGCGCTGCGCCAGGACAGCACGGCCTTCTTCGTGCTCACCAACACCCGCAGCCTCGCCCCGGACGCCGCCGCCGCCCGCAACCGCGAGGTCGTCCGCGCCCTGGCGCAGGCGTCGGCCGCCGAGGGCATCGGCTACGTACTGGCCAGCCGCAGCGACTCCACGCTGCGCGGACACTTCCCGCTGGAGACGGACGTCCTGGCCGACGAGGTGCCCGTGGACGGTGTCGTCCTCGTCCCCGCGTACATCGAGGCCGGGCGGCTCACCGCCGACTCGGTCCACTGGATGCGTACGGCGGAGGGGATGCTGCCGGTCGGGCAGAGCGAGTTCGCGCGCGACGCCACGTTCGGCTACGCCAACTCCCGCCTCCCGGAGTGGATCGAGGAGAAGACGGGCGGCCGGGTGGCCGCGGCCGACGTGCTGCGCATCACCCTGGAGGACCTGCGGGTGCGCGGCCCCCAGCACGTGGCCGGGCTGCTGGGCTCGCTGCGCGAGGGCCGGACGGCCGTCGCGGACGCCCTGACCGACGACGATCTGCGCGTCCTCGCCCTCGCCTCGGCCACGGCGGAGGCCACCGGCACCCGGCTGCTGTACCGCTGCGGCCCCTCCTTCGTACGGGCCCGCGCGGGCCAGGCCGCCCGCGCCCCGCTGACCGCGGAGGAGCTCCGGGCGGGGCGGGACGCGGCGGCCCCGGCAGGCCAGGGTCACGGTCACGGCCACGTCCAGGGCCACGGCCTGATCGCCGTCGGCTCGCACGTCGGGCTCACCACCCGCCAGCTGGACCGGCTGCGCGAGCGCGGCGGGATCGCCGAGTTCGAACTCGACGTCCACGCCCTGCTCGACGAGGAGCGCCGCGCCGCGCACATCTCCGAGGTGGCCCGGGCCTGCGCCCGGGCGCTGGAGGAGAGCGAGGTCGTGGTGCGCACCACCCGCTCGCTCGTCACCGGCACCGACGCGGACGACTCGCTCGCCATCGCCCGCAACGTGTCCGCCGCGCTGGTCGAGACCGTACGGGCGATCACCGCCGAGCGGCGGCCCGCGTTCGTCGTCGCCAAGGGCGGCATCACCTCCAGCGATATCGCGACCGAGGGCCTGGAGATCCGCCGGGCCTGGGCGCGCGGCACGCTGCTCCCCGGCATCGTCTCGCTGTGGGAGCCCGAGTCCGGCCCCAGCGTCGGCATTCCGTACATCGTCTTCGCCGGCAACGTCGGTGACGACAACGCCCTCGCCGACGCGATCGACCTGCTCCGGAGCCGATGATGCTGCTGCATGGAACCGACGCCCTGACCGCCGCCGCCCGCGAGGGCCGGGCGATACCGGGCTTCGTCGCCTACAACCTCGAGACCGTCCAGGGCATCGTCGCCGCGGCCGAGGCCGCCGGCCGGCCGGTGCTGCTCCAGGCCGGATCGAGCGCCTTCAAACACGCGGGCCGCGCGGCTCTGATGGCCCTCGCCCTCGACGCCGCCCGGCGCTCGGACGCCGCGCTCGGCGTGCATCTGGACCACAGCCGGGACCTGGAGGAGATCACGGCCTGCGTCGAGGCGGGCTACACCTCCGTCATGGTCGACGGCTCACACCTCCCCTTCGCGGAGAACGTCGCGCTCACCCGCAAGGCCGTCGAGCGCGCGCACGCCGCGGGCGTCTGGGTCGAGGCCGAACTGGGCGCGCTGGCGGGCGACGAGGACGTCTCGACCGACGCCCGCGCGGCCGGCGGCTCCATGACCGACCCGGAGCAGGCCGCGGAGTTCGTGGCCGCGACGGGCGTGGACGCGCTGGCGGTCGCGGTCGGGAACGTCCACGGCTTCACGGCCGAGCCCGTACGACTCGATCTGGACCGCCTGGCGCGCATCCGCGATGCCGTCCCCGTACCTCTCGTACTGCACGGCGCGAGCGGGCTGCCCGAGGAGCAGCTGCTCGGGGCGGTACGGCGCGGCGTGGCGAAGGTGAACGTCAACGCGGAGCTGCGGCGGGCGTACTTGGAGGCGGTGTCCTCGGCGCTGCCCGGGGCGCTGCCCGGCTCGGACGTGGTGTCGACGTGGGCCGAGGGGCGGGATGCGGTCGCGGCGACAGCGCTCCGGATCACGCAGAAGCTGTCGCCGCCCCCCTCGACGACGCAGCCGACGTAACCCCTCCCCCCTCCGCAACGTAGCCAGGGCCGCGCGCGACCCGCGCCGGCCCGGGCGCCCCCTCCTCACGGATCCCCCTCCCCCGGTCACCGCTGGGCGCGGGTGTCCGCCAGCGGCGACAGCCCCGCCGTGCCCTCTCATGCCTTTTTCTCGTCCCCTCCCCCTCCCTCCCAAGGAACCCGCATGTCCACATCCGCTTCCCCAGCAACATCCACACCCCGGACCGCCGTCATCGGCCTGGGCGCCATGGGGCTGCCCATGGCGCAGCGGCTGGCCGGGACGTTCCCGGTGGCCGTGTTCGACATCGCGGCCGAGCGCCGCGCGCTCGCCGTCGGCCACGGGGCCACCGAGGCCGCCACCCCCGCCGACGCGGCCCGCGACGCCGACGTCGTCGTGCTGGCCGTACGCGACCAGGCCCAGGTCGACGGCGCGCTGTTCGGCGAGTCGGGCGCCGCCGAGACGCTGAAGGCCGGGGCCGTGGTGGTGCTCACCAGCACCGTCGGCCCGGAGGCCGCCCGTTCGACCGCCGCCGCGCTCGCCGAGCGGGGCAAGGACGTACGGCTCGTGGACGCCCCGGTCAGCGGCGGCCCGACCCGCGCCGGAAACGGCGATCTGCTGATCGTGGTCGGCGCGGAGCCGGCCGCCCTCGAGGTCGCCCACCCGGTGCTGGACCGGCTCGCCTCCACCCTGACGGTCATCGGCGACAAGCCCGGCGACGGCCAGGCCCTGAAGGCCATCAACCAGCTGCTCGCGGGCGTACACATCGCCGCCGCCGCCGAGGCCGTGGCCCTCGCGCGCGGCCTCGGCCTCGACCCGCAGACCGTGATCGACAGCCTGAGCCAGGGCGCGGCGGGCTCGTTCATGTTCGCCGACCGCGGTCCGCGTATGGCGCAGGCGTACGGGGATGGCGGCGCGGACTCCGTCGAGGTCCGCTCCCGCCTCGACATCTTCGTCAAGGACATGGGCATCGTGACCGGCATCGCGAAGAACGCGCA
Organism: Streptomyces sp. NPDC020845; assembly: GCF_044334165.1. Classification (NCBI taxonomy): domain Bacteria; kingdom Bacillati; phylum Actinomycetota; class Actinomycetes; order Kitasatosporales; family Streptomycetaceae; genus Streptomyces; species Streptomyces sp. NPDC020845. Next base: position 111,060 of record NZ_JBIRSJ010000017.1, read on the forward strand.
TGTGCCGGTGCCGCTGGCCTCCGCGGCCGAGCAGCTGTATCTGCTGGGCGAGCGGGCCGGGCTCGCGGCCCGCGACGACTCCTCCATCGTGACCGTCCTGTCCCCGAGAGGAGAAGGCCGATGAGCCACGGCGCGCTTCTGACGGTGGCGGCGGCGGGCGTGGCCCTCCTGCTACTCATGATCATCAAGGCGAAGATCCAGCCCTTCGTCGCCCTGGTCGTGGTGTCCATCGGTGTGGCGCTCACGGCGGGCGTCCCGGCCGCGGAGCTGGTGGCCACCATCGAAGAGGGCATGGGCTCGACGCTCGGCCACATAGCCACGATCATCGCCCTCGGCGCGATGATCGGCCGCATCATCGAACTGTCCGGCGGCGCCGCGTCCTTGGCACACTCGCTCATGGACCGCTTCGGCGAACGCCGCACCCCGCTCGCGCTCACCGCGGCCGGATTTCTGCTCGGCATCCCGGTGTTCTTCGAGGTCGGCCTGATCATCCTGATGCCGATCGCATACGGCGTGGCCCGCGCGTCGCGCAAGCCGCTGCTGGTGTACGCCCTGCCCATGGGCGCGGCGATGCTCACCGTGCACGCCTTCCTGCCGCCCCACCCGGGCGCGGTGGCGGCGGCCACGACGATCGGGGCCGACCAGGGCTGGGTGCTGCTGTTCGGCATTCCGGTGACGGCGGTCGTGATCCTGCTGGGCTATCTGCTCGCCAAGCGGATGACGCGCCGCGAGTACCCGATGACGGCGGATGTGTACGCGAAGGTGTTCGGCGAAGGGGACGGGTCCGAGGCCGAATCGGGGGCCGAGCCCGCGCCCAAGGGCGCCGTCGCGGGCCCGGTCGAGGGCGCGGAGAACCCGCCGTCCTTCGGCATGGTGGTGTCCCTGATCGTCACCCCGATCGTCCTGATCCTCCTCGGCACCATCGGCACCAACTTCCTCTCCGAGGGCTCCACCCTCCGCGCCGTCCTCACCGTTCTGGGCGCCCCGATGGTCGCCCTGCTTGTCGCGGCGGCGCTCGCCGCGTACTTCCTGGGCGCCCGGCGCGGCTGGTCGAGCGCCCGTATCTCCGAGGTCATGGGCTCGGCGCTGCCGGGCGTGGCCATGGTGATCCTGGTGGCGGGCGCGGGCGGTGTCTTCGGCAAGGTGCTGGTGAAGACCGGCATCGGCGACGCCGTGGCCGACGTCCTGGACCGTACGGGCCTGCCGCTGCTGGCCCTGGCCTTCGCGATGACGATGCTGCTGCGCGCGGTACAGGGCTCCACCACGGTGGCCCTGGTCACCACGGCCGGCCTGATCACCCCGCTGCTCCAGCGCACCGACCTGTCCCCGCAGCAACTGGCCCTGGTCTGCCTGGCGATGGGCGCGGGCGGCCTGTCGGTCTCGCACATCAACGACGCCGGCTACTGGATGTTCACCCGTCTGGTCGGCCTCGAGGTCGGCGACGGCCTGCGCACCTGGACCGTCCTGACGACGGCGATGGGCGTGGCGGGCTTCCTGCTGACGAGTCTGCTCTGGCTGGTCGTTTAGCGGATACCGCAGCAAGACGGCAGCGAGACCGACCGCGTGTGCCTGGCCCCGACGGGGGTCAGGCACACGCGTTTCCCGTCATCGTCTGCGTACCGATCACCGCGAGCAGGCTCAGCTTGTCCGCCGCATCCGTGCCCGGGGCGGCGGTGTGGATGACGACGTGAAGGTCACTGCCGGGGGCGTTGAGGACGTCGCAGTCGAGGACGGGCGGGCCGACGTCGGGGTGGTGGACGGTCTTGGTGTCCATGGTGTGGCTGCCCACCGCGTGCGAGTCCCAGAGCCGGGCGAAGTGGTCGCTGGCGCGGCGCAGGTCGGCGACGAGGGTGCGCAAGGGCCGGTCGGCGGGGTAGTGGGCGGTCGCGGAGCGCAGGTCGGCGACAGTGGCGGTTTCGAAGCGGGCCTGTTGTTCGGGGGTGTGGGTCACACGGTCGGGGCGCCCGGTGAAGTGGCGCCACAGGACGTTGCGCTCGCGCTCCGAGCGCCCGGAGGGGTCGCCGTGCAGCGCGGCGTACAGCTGGTTCCAGGCGATCAGGGTCCACGCCGCGTCGTACACCCCGACCGGGGTGGCCCGCATCTGGTCGAGCATGCGCTGGACGCCGGGGGTGAGGTGGGACGAGATGCGGTCGGTGGTGGGCGCGGGCCGGCCCGCGAGGAGAAACAGGTGGCGGCGTTCCGGTTCGGACAGCCGTAGGGCCCGGGCGAGGGCGGTGAGGATCTGGGGGGACGGGGAGGTCGCGCGGCCCTGTTCGAGACGGATGACGTAGTCGACGGACATCCCCGCGAGCTGGGCCAGTTCCTGGCGCCGCAGCCCCGGCGCACGGCGCACCCGTCCGGCCGGCAGGCCGACCGTCGCCGGGTCCAGCCGGTCGCGCCAGCGGCGCAGCGCGCCCGCGAGGTCGCCGGCCGCATCGCCCCCGCCCGGGCGTCCGGTGTCCCCGTCCGGGTGTCCAGTGTTCCCGCCCGGGCGTCCGGTGTTCCCGCCCGGGCGTCCGGTGTTCCCGCCCGAGCGTCCGGTGTTCCCGTCCGGGTGTCCGTCGTCCCCGGCCAGGCTGCCGGTGTTCCCGCCGCCGCTCCCTGTTCCGCTCATCGGTTCAGTATCCGGCCGGGGGCCGTGGGCGTCCCGCGCCCAGCCTGGTACCGCTTTTACCAGGACGAGGCTTGCCCTTCCTGTTCCCTCGCGCCGCGCCGAGGCTGATGGGCATGCGAACCAAACGCCGCGTTGAGATCGCCCTGGACCTCGCCTGTGTCCGTTGCTACCTCGGCTTCACCCGCCTCACCCGCGCTGCCGACGGCGAGGCCGAGTTGACCATCCGCCCCTTCCAAGCCGAGCCCGACGCGCCCTCCGCCGGTGGCGAGCCGTTGTTCGAGGTGTGGAGGCGGACCCGGGGCGAGGCGTTCGTCCAGCAGGTCGCCTCCGACACCTCCTTCGGCGTGGCGGACGGTCTCGAGCTGCACTTCGAACGCGCCCTGTTCACCAACACCTTCGAGGCTCACCGGCTGGTCGCCCGCGCGTCCGCACAGGGGCTCGGGGAGCGGATGGCGGAGCGGCTGTTCCGCGCGTACTTCACGGACGGGCTGCTGATCTCCGACCGCACCACCCTGGCCCGGCTGGCCGCCGAGACCGGAGTGGTGGCCGCCACCGACGCCGACGAGACGGCCGCGCTGCGCGCCGAACTGGACCGCGTACGCGCGCTCGGCGTCCAGGTCGACGCCGTACCGTACGTCGCCTTCGAGGACGGGACCGTCCTCGAAGGCGCGCAGCCGGAGGACGCCTACCGCGCGGCGCTGACCGCCCCGCTCACGCCAGCCGGATGACGTTCCAGGACATCGGCTCCAGCGTGGCCCGCAGCACCCCGCCGTCCAGGGCCGTGCCGGTCGCGGCGTGCGGGGTGACGCGCTCGGGCTCGGCCAGGGTGTTGCGGGCCTCGGGGTCGGCGTCCGCGAGGACGCTGTGTTCGACGATCCGGGATACGGACAGGCCGTGCAGGTCCACCTCCAGCGGCAGCGGCCGCGTCTGGTCGCGGTTGACGGCGAAGACGGTGACCTCACCGGTCTCCTCGTCCGCGACGGCGGTGGCGTGCAGCAGCGGCACCTCGCCGTACTTGGCCGTCTCGTGCGTCGGGCTGTCGACGTTGACCTGTAGGACCTGCCCGCGCCCGTGACGCGACGCCTGCGCGAACGGGAAGAAGGTGGTCTGCTTCCAGGCCGGGCCGCCCGGCTCGGTCATGATCGGCGCGATGACGTTGACGAGTTGGGCGAGGCAGGCGACGGTGACCCGGTCGGCGTGGCGCAGCAGCGCGATGAGCAGTGAGCCGAAGACGACGGCGTCGGTGACGGAGTAGTTGTCCTCCAGGAGCCGGGGGGCCTCGTCCCAGTTGGGCGGCTCGGCGCCGTGGAAGCGGGTCAGGTACCAGACGTTCCACTCGTCGAAGGAGAGGTTGATCTTCTTCTTGGACTTGAGCCGGGCGCCCACGTGGTCGCAGGTGGCGACCACGTTCTCGATGAAGGACTCCATGTCGACGGCCGAGGCGAGGAAGGAGTCGCGGTCGCCGTCGAGCTCTTCGTAGTAGGCGTGCAGGGAGATGTAGTCGACGAGGTCGTAAGCCTCCTGCAAGACCGTCGCCTCCCACTCGGCGAAGGTCGGCATGGACTGCGAGGAGCTGCCGCAGGCCACCAGTTGCACGTCCGGGTCGATCTGCCGCATCGCGCGGGCGGTTTCGGCGGCCAGCCGCCCGTACTCCTCGGCCGTCTTGTGACCGGTCTGCCAAGGGCCGTCCATCTCGTTGCCCAGGCACCACAGCCGGATGTTGTACGGGTCCTTGTCGCCGTGTACGGCACGGCGGTCGGACAGGGCGGTGCCCGACGGGTGGTTGGCGTATTCCTGCAGCTCCAGCGCCTCGGCGACGCCACGCGTGCCGAGGTTGAGGGCCATCATCGGCTCGCCGTCGACCTTGCGGAGGAAGTCGATGTACTCGCCGAGGCCGAAGCGGTTGGTCTCGGTCGACCGCCAGGCCAGGTCGAGTCGGCGCGGGCGCTCGTCGACGGGGCCGACGCCGTCCTCCCATTTGTAGCCGGAGACGAAGTTGCCGCCCGGGTAGCGGATGACGGTGACCCCCAGCTCGCGGATCAGCTCCAGGACGTCGGTGCGCAGACCGGCCTCGTCGGCGGTGGGGTGGCCGGGTTCGTAGATGCCGGTGTAGACGCAGCGGCCCAGGTGCTCGACGAACGACCCGAACATACGCGGGTCGACGTCGCCCACGGCGAAGGCGGGGTCGAGGGTGAAGCGGGCCGGCGGGGCGGGAGCGGGGGTGTCGGCGGCGGTGCGGTTGCTGGGGGTCGTCGGCTGCATTGCGGCGTCTCTCTCCTGCGCTGGCGCGCGCTTGTCCGATATCTCGGATACCGATCGCGACTTCGAACGAGACGGTAAGATCTCCGTTCCCCACGCGTCAACGCCTCGTGCGGCCCGGAAGTGCCCGTCCCGACTGTCGGAGGCGCGCGAGAGACGCGGGTTCTGGCGGACCGACGACCACTCGATCGACGTGTACGAGGACGCCCGACGGCTCCTCGTCGTCGGCCCGGACGAGGCGCTGTACATGACCTTCAACGGTGACTCGGGATCCTGAACCTCAGCGCCGCCCGGGTGGTGTCGAGCGGGAAGTCCCCGGTGGCCTCGGGGACCCCGGCAGTTCGGCGCCGCCCTCGGGCGGAAGCCAGGCGGTCAGGCGTCCCCGGCCGACCGCTTTCCCTGCCGCCCCTCCTCCCGGTCGGCGAGCAGCGCGTCGAGAACGTTCAGGGCGCGCCAGGTCCGGGTCATCCCGAACGTTGCGGTGGCGCGGACGGCGGCGCGGACCTCGTCGGGCGTCGCTCCCGCGCTCAGTGCGCGGCCGACGTGGGCACGGAAGCTCTCCTGGAGGGTCTGGTAGAGGACGTCCACCGTCATGGTGGCGAACGCCCGCTCGCGGACGCTGATCCGGGACATGCCGGCGCGCATCCGCGACTGCAGGTCCATGTAGTCGGCGAAGCCAGGGTCGAGGGCACGCACCTCGGCGCGCATCGCCGCGGGGAGGGGACTGCCCGTGCCGTCCGCGTTCACGTGGTGGCCCTTGCCTGTCGGCCCGGGCAGGCCGTGCTTGCGCTCGACCTCGGCCAGTCGCTCCAAGGCGGCCAGCGCCGCCGGGTAGCCGCTGTCGTAGGAGATGAAACGGAACAGCTCGCGTAGGTCATCGGCGTCGAGGCCGTTGTCCAGGGCGGCCCGCACATGCAGTTCGAACGGCATCCCGAGAACCTGCTCGCAGACGTCGGCCACGAGGTTGAGAAGAGTGCGCTCGCGCGGGGTCAGCTGCGTTCCTGGACCGGTGAGTTGGAAGCTTACGGTGGCCATTTCCGCGAACACCGGGTCGAGTTCCTTGACCGTGGTCTGGGTCGGCAGCGTCATGGTGACTCCCCTTAAGCGAACACCCGTAGGGCTACGACAGTAAGGCTACGACTGTAGTCCTACAGGTGTTCCCAATACAATGGCTGACCATGGATGCGACCACTCCGGCCCGAACGACCGCCCGCACTGCGCCGCGCGGCCGCAACCCGCGTGGCCAGGGCGAGCGGCTGCGCGCCGAGATCGTCGACGCGGCGCTGCGGCTGCTGGACGAACTCGCCGACGACCAGGCGCTGTCGCTGCGGGCGGTCGCCCGCGAGGTGGGCATCGCCGCGACCTCCGTCTACATCCACTTCGCCGACCGCGACGCGCTGGTGCTGGCCGCACTGGAGCACTGCTATGCGGACCTGTTGCGCGCGGTGGACGACGCGGAGTCGGGCGCCGCCGACCCGGTGGCCGCACTGCGCGCCCGAACGGCGGTGCTCGGCGCGTGGTCGCGCGAGAATCCGGGGCTGTACAAGGTGCTGCACGAGAGCACGCTCAACCGGCGCACGGACATGTCCTTCAAGGAGGAGATGGCCAAGCGCACGACCGCGGCGATCCGCCGCTGCATGGACGCCGGGCTGGCGCCATGCGGCGACGCGGAAACCATCTCCCTGGATCTGCGCACAGCCGTCCACGGCGCGGTCTCGCTACGCGTCAACCAGCCCGAGCTGCCCTGGCCCCCACTGGAGGAACAGGTGGACCGGTTCCTGGTGAAACTGGTTGGCGTTCCGCCCGCAGAGGGGTGACGCGGCGTGGTGTGCGAAATGGCTCGGCGCAGCGCAAGGCCCCGGGCCGTGAGCCGCTGATCCCTATTTGATCTGCCCGGCCGCCCACTCGGCCCATTCGCGGCGCATGGCGTTGAACCGCAGGCCGTACTCCAGCGCGATCCGGCCGTAGACCGACAGATCGTCGTCGCCCCAGTCGATGGACTCCGCCAGCCGGCGCAGCTCCTCGTGATCCCGCTCGGACATCTCGACGAGCCCGGTCAGGTATGCGCGCGCCTGCTCGGGCTTGAGCACCCCCAGGAAGAACACCCGCAGCAGAATGTCGCTGCGGGTGTTCCGCTGTGGTTCAGTCTCCGTCAGCCAGTGCCGCAGCTCGGCCAGCCCCTCATCGGCGATGGCGTATTCCTTGCGGCCGCGTGGCCCCTCGGCGGCCACCGCGATCAGTCCGCCGGCCGCCAGTTTGGTCAGCTCCGTATAGATCTGGCTCTGGGTCGCGGGCCAGACGGTGGCCAGCGAGGTCTCGAACCGCTTGAGCAGGTCGTATCCGCTGGCGGGGCGCTCCGAGAGGAGGCCGAGCAGTGCGTGTCGAAGGCTCATGCCCCCAACTCTACCTTCCAGGATTGACATGTCTCAGCTGGACCTTCTACTTTTGACATGTCAGAAGAGGGACCTCGAAACGGAGTGACCATGTCCTACCTGCGTACGTTTCTGCCGTGGATCGTCTTCGCCGTACTGCCCTCCGGGAGCTGGCAGTGGGGCGCGCTGGCCGCGCTGGTGGTCGCGGTGGCGCTGATCGGCCAGCAGGTACGGGCCGGGGTCGGGCTCGACGCGCTGATCATCGAGCTGGGCTCGGCGGTCTTCTTCGCCGCCCTGGCCGTCGTCGCGTTCACCGACCACGACTCGAACGTGCACGACTACTCCGCGGCCCTCTCCTCGGGCACGCTGGCGGTCATCGCCGGGGCCTCGCTGGCCATCGGCAAGCCGTTCACCCTGGGCATCGCCAAGCGCACCACCCCGCGCGAGCTCTGGGCCCTCAAGCCGTTCATCCGGGTCAACGTCGTCATCACCGCCGTATGGACCGCGGCCTTCGTCCTGACCGCCCTCGCGCTCGCCTTCGAGGCGCACACCGGACACGGTCACTCGACCCCCGCCACGCTCGTCCAGATCGCCGGCTTCGCCGTCCCGATGGTCTTCACCATCCGCTACGTCGCCCACGTCCAGGCCAAGGCCGGGCAGCCGGCCTGATGACCCCGCCCGACCCGATGACCCCGCGACACCTCTCCGGGAACTACGCCCCGGTCGCCGAAGAACTCACCACCCACGACCTGCCGGTGACCGGCACGATCCCGCCCGAGCTGGCCGGCTGGTATCTGCGCAACGGGCCGAACCCGGCCGACGCCGCCTCCGGACACTGGTTCTTCGGCGACGGGATGATCCACGGGCTGCGGCTGGAGGCCGGGCGGGCCGTCTCGTACCGCAATCGCTGGGTGCGTACCCGCAGCCTCACCGGCGGGGCGCGGATCTACGACGAGCAGGGCCACCGCGACCTCGCCGCGGGCCCCGCCAACACCCACGTCGTACGGCACGCCGGCCGCACCCTGGCCCTGTCCGAGACGACCCTGCCCTACGAGCTCACCCGCGACCTGGACACTCAGGGCCCCTACGACTTCGGCGGCAGGCTGCACACCGCCATGACCGCCCACCCGAAGACCTGCCCGACCACCGGAGAGCTGCACTTCTTCGGCTACGGGATGCTGGAGTCCACCCACCTCACCTACCACCGGGCCGACGCCACGGGCGAACTGGTCATCAGCAGGCCCATCGAGGTGCCGGGCCCGACCATGCTGCACGACTTCGCCCTGACCGCCGGGCACATCGTCTTCATGGACCTGCCCGTCGTCTTCGACCCCGAACTCGCCATGTCCGGTGGCACCATGCCGTACAGCTGGGACGACGGATACGGCGCCCGGCTGGGCGTGCTGCGCCGCGACGATCCGCACGGCGCGGTGCGATGGTTCGACATCGGCCCGTGCTACGTCTTCCACTCCTTCAACGCCTACGACGCGCCGGACGGCACCCTCGTGATGCATGTGATGCGCTACCCGGAGATCTGGCGGCGGACCGACCACGGCATCACCCCGCCCCAGAACGCGGTCCTGTGGAAGTGGACGATCGACCCGGCGGCCGGGACGGTCCGCGAGGAGCAGTGCGACGACCGGCCGGGCGAGTTCCCCCGGATCGACGACCGGCTGGCCGGGCTCGCCTCCGTGTACGGGCATATGACCTGCGACAGCTCACTGGTGCGGTACGACCTGGCCACCGGGGCCACGACCGCACACGACTTCGGCCCCGGCCGCACCCCCGGCGAGGCGGCCTTCGCCCCCGCCGACGACGTGGCCGGCGGGCCCGGCTGGCTCATGACGTACGTCCATGACGCGGCCACCGACCGCAGCGACCTGGTCATCCTGGACGCGGACGACCTCGCCTCGGATCCGGTCGCCACCGTCCATCTGCCGGCCCGGGTGCCGTTCGGCTTCCACGGCAATTGGCTCGACGACCGCCACCCGACGACCCCATGATTCACTTGCCTCGGCCATAGAGCGTCTGTCGCGGCAACTGAGGCACGGGGGGATCGAATTGAGTGACGTCCACTCACCCATCCCGGAACTGAACCTGCTCAAGGAGTTCAGTGACCGGATCGGTCAGGTCTGGTACTCGGCGGGGTTCGAACTATGCGAGTACGGCGTGGACGCCGGTCTGGACACCTGGTCGGAGGATCCGGAGTTCCTGGCCCCCTTCATCCCCTTCGCGCGGGCCACCCGCTCCGGTTCCCACTACGCCCTGTGGCTCTGTGACGATCGGGCCGACCTCGCCACCCTGCCCGTCGTCTTCGTCGGCGACGACGGAGACCTCGACGTCGTCGCCCGAAACCTGCTGGAGTTGTTCCAGCTTCTGACCATCGACGACGAGACCTTGAACCCCGACCTCGTCGAGCAGCACACCGACGGCCACCAGGACTACCTCACCTGGCTGAACGAGACCTTCGGGCTGCGGCCGCCGGAGGACATCGACGCGCTCAAGGCCGGGCTGAAGGAGCACGACGAACAGTTCAAGACGTGGGCGAGCCGGTTCGTCGAGCTGGACTGAAAGCCTCCGCGAGCATCAGCCCATACGAGCGAGCATCAACCCGTACGAAAGGGACCCACCCATGACCACCGAACGCCCCCGCGTACCCACCACTGCGGACGAACGCGAGACACTGCGCGGCTTCCTCGACTTCCACCGGGCGACCCTCGCCAAGAAGTGCGACGGCCTGTCCGACGAGGAGCTGCGGCGTCAGTCGATGCCGCCCTCGACGCTCTCACTGCTCGGGCTGGTGCGGCACATGGCCGAGGTGGAGCGCAACTGGTTCCGCCGGGTGCTGGGCGGCGAGGACATCCCGCTCGTCTGGTCGGACTCGTTCGACTTCCAGGCGGCCTACGACGCGCGGGAGGCCACGCGGGCTGAGGCGTTCGATGCCTGGCAGGCGGAGGTGGAGCACGCACGGCGGATCGAGGCGGCGGCCGAATCGCTGGAGGTGACGGTCCACGCCGAGCGGTGGGGGCAGGACGTATCGCTGCGCACGGTGATGCTCCACATGATCCTGGAGTACGGGCGGCACAACGGCCACGCCGACTTTCTGCGCGAGGGCGTCGACGGCACCGTCGGGGTCTGAGGCGCCGCCTCCGCCCTCGTACCGCGCGTCCTACCGGCTCACCAGCCGGAGCTCCACCTCGCGCTCCTGGTCGCCCGGCACCTTGCCATGGTCCTCGATGGCGAAGGCGCGGGCCAGGACCTCGCGCATCAGCTCCACCTGACACGGGCAGCCCTGCAGATCGGCCGTGATGGGCGCGGTCAGTGCGGTGGGCTCGGGCTCCGGGTGGGTCGGGGTCACCTCGAAGGTCGAGGTCCACACCATGGGGTGTCCTTCGAGCGGATGCTCCGGCAGACCGGCGTAGGCATCGTCGGAGCGGTAGCACCGGTGCAGTACGTCGAAGACCACGTCGGCGTCGTCCCGCGAGATGCCGGTGAGGTTCACCATTACGTACTCGGCGTGCCATTCCACGCTGGCCATGGCGGGCACCTTCTTCGCTTTCGCTGAGCGGTTTGAGCGGTTGCCTACCTTTCATGTTCGCAGCTTTTGTGAGGTTTCACCCGGATGGCTCGTCCGGAATCGGATGGTCCGGGCGCGGGCTCCCGGACTTCCGGGGGCTCCCCCGCCGCCCGGTGCCGGACTCGTCCAGATCAGGCACGTCGTCGGGGTCGTCGGACGGGCCGCACCGGGCCGGGGGGCTGCCCGCGTCCAGGGGGTCAGGGCCGTCGTGCGCCTGCTGGTCGGGCAGGTCCCGCGGTACGGCGCCGATGTGGTCCCCGGGGGCTTCCAGTCGTCGGTCAGTCACTGCCGGTTCCCTTCGTCGGCGGACGGACCCCTCTCAGGTACCCGAAGCGCCCGGAACTACGCCGGCAGCCCAGGCAGCAGGTTCCCCATACAGGGTTTACCGACCCTTTACCTTCGGAATGGTGACCTTGTGGTTGACAGGGGGAGAAGCGATGATCGAAACCGTATTCCGGACCGATGCCGTGCCCGTGGCGGATCGGTTCGAGTTATGGCGTGAGGTCCTGACCAAGACCAAAGCGGCCGCGCCCGCGGAAGTCAGCAGTGACCACGCCGACGACTACTGGGCCGAGATCCGCATTCTGCGGCTCGGCGGCGCCCACGTATGGCCCGCGGGCATGCGCCCCATGCGCATGCGGCGCACCGCCAGGCAGATCCGGCAGTGCGACCCGGAGGTCTACCACCTCACCTATGCGCTCGTGGGCGCCAAGGGGACTGTCCAGGCCGGCCAGGAGGGCAGCCTCGGACCGCACGATATGCACATCGTCGACTCCTCGCGGCCGTACGAGGTCCATGTGCTGGCCCCGGACCGCGCCAGGGCGGTGGGGCTGGAGATCCCCAAGAGGCTTCTGCCGCTGCCCCTGGACCGGGTCGACCAGCTGGTCACCCGGCGGCTGTCGGCACAGGAGGGTGTGGGCGCGCTGCTGGCCGGATTCCTGACCCGCCTCACCGACGACGCCGGCTCCTGGGGGCCGTCCGACGGCGCCCGTCTGGAGGCCGTCCTGGTCGACCTGGTGTCCGCGGTGCTGGCCCACCAGCTCGACCTCGACGCCGCGCTTCCGCCGGAGACCCACCAGCGCACCCTGTCGCTGCGCGTCCAGGCCTTCATCCGCCAGCATCTGGGCGATCCCGAGCTGACGCCGAGCGCCGTCGCCGCCGCGCACCACATCTCGGTCAGTTATCTGCACCGGCTCTTCCGGCACCAGGGCACCACGGTCTCCGCATGGATCCGCCGCCAGCGGCTGGACCGCGCCCGCCGCGAGCTGGCCGACCCCGCGCAGCGCGCGGTCCCCGTCCATCGCATAGCCGCCCGCTGGGGGTTCCCCCACCACGCGGCCTTCACCCGCGCCTTCCGCGCCGCATACGGGCTTCCGCCCAGCGACTACCGGTACGAGACGCTGGGCGGGCGCCCGGCCCGCTGAGCCTCGGCTCAGACGAGGACGTTCTTGTAGAAGATGTTGCTGCGGCGGTCGCCCGCCTCACCGGAGGCGAAGCCCAGGAAGAGCCGGACCTCCCCCGCGGCCGTCCGGTACACCCCCATGCCTTCGGGTTCGCGGTAGGTCAGCGTGGAGCCCGCGCCGGTGAAGGCCCGCTGGGTGAGAGCGCCCGTGTTGACGTTGACGCTGGAGGTGTAGGCGTTGCCGGGGGACGGGTTGGTGTCGCTGTAGGCGGTGCCGGTCAGCTGGTAGACGTAGGAGCCGTAGAGCGTATAGCCCTGGAAGGTGGCGGAGTCGCTGGGCTGGGCGAAGTCCGCGAGGCGGTTGGTGTAGTTGCCGGCCGCGACCTCGTTCACGTTGAAGATCGCGTACCGCCTGCTGCCCGCGGTGTTCAGATAGCGGATCGCCATCCGGTTGTTCACCGGGTCGATCGCGCAGGTGGTCTCCGTCGCGTCGGAGACGGGCGAGTGCTTGGTCAGGGCGGAGGAGGTGTTGGAGAGGGTCGTCCCACTGCTCCAGCGGAAGCGGGCCAGTCGTTTGCCGCGGGCGCCGCTGTTGACGTCCACTTCGGTCCACAGATAGGTGCTGCTGCCCACCGCCTGCGCGCCGATGGACACGGCGTGTCCGAATCCGAGCAGATACATATAGCCGAGCTCATTGCCGGAGAAGTCCAGCTGGGTGATGCACAGATCGCCGCTGCTGTCGGCGGAGCCGTCTTTGAGCTGGGCCACGAACAGGCGCCGGTTGACGTTGTCGAAGCAGAACGACTGCTGGACCCTCGCGTCGTGCAGCCGCGCATGGCGGAAGAGGTCGTACGAGGGCTGGGTCAGATCGAAGCGCGAGGACGTCGGTACGGCTGTGGGGGCTGACTCGCTCGCGGTGGCCACCTTGGCGCCCAGGCCGAGCGCGGCGCCCGCCGCGGCGCCGCCGCCGAGCATCAGTAACCGGCGTCTGTTCCAGGTGCGGTCTTGCGTCATGGATCTCTGCTTTCTGTCGGTGATGTGCCGTAGCGCCCCCGTCTCTCGTCGCCGAGGGGCGGGGGCGCTACGCGCGTAGGTTCTTCGTGATCCGTCTCCAGATTTGCCCTTGGTACACCTCCTCGAACCGTCAGGTTCATGTCAGATCATGATCAGTACGCGGTCGGCCAACCCCCGCTCCAGCTCAGGAGGTTGACGCCGAGCTTCGGGGTCCCGTTGTCCTGGCCGTCGTAGTAGTGGTAGACGAGCAGGTCACCGTCGACATCGCTGATGACCGACTGCCCGCCGGGGCCGATGTAGCGCCCGTGGGACTCCAGCACCACCGAGCCGCCGTTGTTCATCATGTTGACCCCGTTCTTGTCGAGGTACGGCCCGGTGGGGCTGGTGGCGCGGCCGACCTTGATCTTGTACGTGGAGCTGGCGCCCGCGCAGCAGGTGTCGTACGAGGCGAACAGGTAGTAGTAGCCGTTGCGCTTGACGACCGTGGGCGCCTCGACGGCCTTGGTGCCGGTGGGCCGGGAGGCGATGCTGTAGACGGTCTTGTCGCCGGAGTACTGCTTGCCCGTGGACGGGTCGATGCGGATCATCTTCAGCCCCGACCACCACGAGCCGAAGGACAGCCACCACTTGCCGTCGCCGTCGACGAAGAGGTTGGGGTCGATGGCGTTGTAGTTGCTGCTGCTGGTGGTGGAGTGCACGATGCCGTAGTCGGTCCAGGTGCCCGCCTTGCCGCTGGACGAGGTGGCGAATCCGATCGCGGAGTTGCTGGACCCGAAGGACGAGACGGCGTAGTACATCAGGTACTTGCCGCCCTGGTACGAGATATCGGGCGCCCAGGGGTCATTGCTCGAGGAGTAGTTCTTCCACCATGACGGCGGGGTGTTGAAGGCGTTCCCCGAGCGGCTGAACGCGATCCGGTCGGTGGAGGTGCGGGCCTCCAGACCGCCGTGGGTGGAGTACAGCAGGTAGGTGCCGTCGCTCGCACGGATCATGGTGGGGTCGTGCACGACGATGTCACCCGTCACCCGGCCCGGATTGGGGTAGGCGGAGGCGCTGGTCGGCAACAGGGCGAAGGCCGTGGCGGCCGCCAGGACGGCGAGTCGTCGGCCCCTGCGGGCGCGGCCGCCCGGGCGCGTGCGCGCGGACTTGGCGTGGATCATTCGGCTCTCCTTCGGAATGTTTTCGGTGCCCCTCCGAAACACATGGCGGTACTCGACGCGATGGCCGGCCTCAACACCTCCCTCTTCCCAGGGGATTGACTCGCCTCTCAGCCGCCTCTACGTTCCCTCGAACGTTTCGGTGACGTTCCGGAAGTTTTTCGGAGGCAGGGGAAAGGACGCTCTTGTGATCAAGGTGATGCGCGCCGCTGTGACGGGCGCACTGGCCGTCGCCCTCCTGGGCACGGCCGCGACCGCGCCAAAGGCCCATGCCGGGGACGGCGCCGCGGCGGGGACCGCCGGCCGGGTGGACTTCGGCCAACGCCTCCAGCCCATCGACGGCTTCGGCTTCTCGCAGGCCTTCCAGCGCGCCGACATCATGCACGGCGCGCGCGGGCTGACCCCCGAACACCAGCGGGAGGTCCTGGACCTGCTGCTGGACCGGAAGTCCGGGGCCGGTCTGAGCATTCTGCGGCTGGGCGTCGGCTCGTCCTCGGACGAGGTGTACGACCATATGAAGTCGATCCAGCCGACCGACCCGGGCGGCCCCGATGCCGCACCGCGCTACGAGTGGGACGGCGACGACGGCGGCCAGGTGTGGCTGGCGAAGGAGGCGAAGGCGTACGGCGTCAAGCGCTTCTATGCCGACGCCTGGAGCGCGCCCGGCTATATGAAGACCAACGGCACGGACGCGAACGGCGGAAGGCTCAAGCCCGAGTGGCGGCAGGCGTACGCCAACTCCCTCGTCCAGTACGCGAAGTTCTACCGTCAGGAGGGCGTCCGCATCACCGACGTCGGCTTCACCAACGAGCCGGATCTCTCCACCTCGTATGCGTCCATGCAGTTCACGCCCGAGCAGGCGGTGGAGACGGTCAAGGCGCTCGGGCCGACCGTGCGGCGGGCCGGGCTCAATCTGGTGTGCTGTGACGCCGCCGGATGGGACCAGCAGGCGGCGTTCAGCGCGGCGATCGAGGCGGATCCGCAGGCCGCGGCGTTGGTCGGGGTGCACACCGGCCATCCGTACGTCACCCCCTCCGACCAGCCGCTGCCGACCGACCGCCGCACCTGGATGTCCGAGTGGAGCCCGAACGGCGCGACCTGGAACGAGGCGTGGGACGACGGCTCCGGCTACGACGGACTGGCCGTCGCCGAGGCGATCCACACCACGCTCGCGGACGCCCGCGCCAGCGCGTATGTGTATTGGTTCGGCGCCTCGATCGGGGCCACGCGCGGGCTGATCCAGCTGGACGGGGCGGACTACCACGTCTCCAAGCGGCTGTGGGCCCTGGGCGCGTACAGCAGGTTCATCCGGCCGGGGGCGGTGCGGGTGGCCGCGTCGACCGAGGCGTCGGGCGTCAAGATCACGGCGTTCCGCAACCAGGACGGGAAGCGGGTGCTGGAAATCCTCAACACGGGGACGGACGCGGTGCGGGCGGACTACGCGCTGACGGGCGGCGGTGCGGGGGGCTCCGCGCGCGGATCGGTGTACCGCACGGACGAGACGCATTCGCTGAGCCGGGTCGGCGCGGTGGACGTCCGAGGCGGAAAGCTGGGGGTCGAGCTGCCGGCGCGGTCGCTGACCACGGTGGTGCTGGGGAGCTGGACCGGCCGGCGGTAGGGTCCGCGACGCCGCGAGCCCTGCCGCCGGACGGTCCAAGCGTCGCGGGTGGGTTCGGTCCGCCCGGCGTACTGCCGGGCCGGGCAGACCGACTCCACCCCGTGGGGGGACACTCACTGGCCCGCCAGCCCCGTATGGGCCACGCCGCGGACGATCTGGCGCTGGAAGAGCGTGAAGACCACCAGCAGCGGCAGGCCGGCGATCACGACCGAGGCCATCATCTGGGCGTACCGCAGCCCGTACGAGGACTGGACGTTGACCAGCCCCACCGGCAGCGTCATCCCGTTCGGGTCGGTCGTGACCAGGAACGGCCACAGGAAGTTGTTCCACGTCGAGATGAAGGTGAAGATCGCCACGGCCGCGAGCACCGGCCGGGACAGCGGCATCACGATGGTCCAGAAGACCCGCCACCGCCCCGCCCCGTCCACGAACGCCGCCTCCTCCAGTTCACGCGGCACCCCGTCGAAGAACTTGACCAGGATGAAGACCATCGCGGGCACGGCGACCTGCGGCAGGATCACGCCCCAGTAGGTGTCGACGAGCCCCATGGAGACCATCTCCGCGAACAGCGGGGCCATCAGCACCTGCGGCGGCACCATGATCCCGGCCAGCACCAGACCGTAGAGCACCTTGCGGCCGCGGAACTCGGTGCGCGAGAAGCCGTACGCGGCCATCGCGCACAGCACCACGGTCAGCAGGGTCGTCATGACCGAGATATAGGCGGAGTTGAACATCCACTGACCGATGTCGCCCGACTTCCACACCTCGCGGTATGCGCCGAAGGTGATCGTCGAGCCGATCCACTTCAGCGGCGTCGTCGTGGTCTCCCCCTCCGGTTTGAGGGAGGTGGCCACCGCCCACGCCAGCGGCAGCACCCACAGCACCACCAGCGCGAGCGCGATCAGCAGCATGGCGATCCGGCCCGGCGACCAGCGGAACCTGCGGCCCGCGCCGGCGTCCGCGCCCGCCTTCATCTGTGTCACGGCCGTCTCCTGTGTCACAGCTGTCTCCGCGCTCATGTCCGCGCGCCCTCCTCACTCGCGCGGCGGGTCAGCCGCAGATGGATCAGGGAGACGATCACGATCAGGGCGAAGAAGAGATACGAGACGGCGGAGGCGTAGCCGATCCGGTACCCGGTGAAGCCCGCCTGGTAGACGTACTGGAGGATCGGGCGGGTGGAGTCGTCCGGGCCGCCCGCGGTCATGATGTAGACCTGATCGAAGATCTTCAGCGAGGCCAGGATCTGCAGCACGACCACAACGCCCGTGGTGCGCCGCAGCATCGGCAGGGTGATGTTACGCAGCCTGGCCCAGGCGCCCGCGCCGTCCAGCTCCGCCGCCTCGTACAGATGCTGCGGGATGGCCTGGAGCGCGGCGAGGTACAGCAGGAAGTTGAAGCCGACGGTCCACCAGACGGTGGTCGCGACGATGGACAGCATCGCGTAGCGCTCGTCGGTGAGCCAGCCGATACCGGGGTGCAGACCGAGGGAGGCCAGCGCCTGGTCGGCGAAGCCGAAGTCGGACGGGAAGATCACCCACATGAAGAGCAGCCCGACCACGCCCGACGGCAGCAGGAAGGGCGCGAACCAGCTCAGCCGCCACAGCCACTGGACCACCCGCAGATGGTGCGCGAGCAGCGCCAGGCCCAGGCCGACGAGGACGAGGGGGACCGTGGACAGGATGGTGAACCAGACCGTGTTCCACAGCGAGGACCAGACGTCGGGGTCCTGAAGGGCCTCGGCGTAGTTGTCGAAGCCGATGAAGTGGCTGTCGGTACCGGCGATGTTGTCGTCGCCAAGGCTCATCTTGACGCCGTACAGCAGCGGCCAGAGGAGGAAGAGCGCGTAGACGACGAGGAAGGGCGCGACGAAGACCAGCCCGTGCTCGGTCCAGTGGCGGCGTACGGTCCTGGGCGGGGTGGTGGCCTTGCTCTCGGAGGAGCGGGGCGGGGGCGCGGTGACGGCCGGCGCGCTCATTTCGCACCTCCGAAGGGGTTGGGGGTGTCGAGGAGCTCGCGCAGCCGGGACTTGGCCTCTTTCAGCGCGTTCTGGGGCGTACGGGAGCCGGTGAACACCCCGGAGAAGACCGAGCCGAGCTCGATCCACATGAGGGAGGCGGAGCCGGCGAACCAGGCGGGTTCGTCGAGCGCGACATCGTTGACGACCGAGCGGTATTCGGACTGCGGCTGGAGCTTGAGATACGCGGGGTTCTCCAGCGTCGGCAGATACGCCGGCACATGCCCGCCCTTGGCCCATTCCACGGTGTGCTTGAGCATCCAGGCCACGAACCCATGGGCCGCTTCATTGGTCTTGCCGCCCCGGTCCCTCTGGTGGGGCAGGACGAAGGAGTGGCAGTCGGCCTGAGCGGTGGGGCGGCCGAAGAGGGCCGGCACCCGGGTCATGGAGAACGGCAGCTTGGTGGTGCGGAAGGAGCTGATCTCCCATTCGCCGTTGAGGTAGAAGGCGGTCTTGCCGCCGTTGAAGACGGCGATGGAGCCCGGGTAGTCGACCCGGCGGTGGCACAGCCCCTCGTCGACGAGCATGGCCATGTACTCGAGCGCCTTGAGCGCCTTGGCGTCGTCGAGGGCGAGACGGCGGCCGTCGGCGGACAGGACCTTCCCGCCGGTCTGGGAGTAGAGGGTGGAGAACACCCGCCAGGGGCCGATGACATCGCCGCCGATGGTCTCGGTGACCAGCCCCGGCGCTCCGGTGACCTTCTTGGCGGCGCGCAGCGCGGCGGTGAACTCCTCGGCGCCGTTGATGGGTTTGAGCTTGCCGTCGGGGCCGAGCAGCCCGGCCTTCTCGCACACCTCGGTGTTGTAGAAGAGCACCATGGGGTGGGTGTCGAGCGGAATGGCGTACTGCTTGCCGTCGACCGCGCCGCGCTTCCAGATGTCCTCGGGGAAGTCGTCGGCGGTCACCCCGTGGTCGGCGAGCAGGTCGAGGTCGAAGGCGTCGAGGAGGCGGCCGGGCGCGAAACCGGCGAGCCGGGCCAGGTGCAGCGCCGCGACCTCGGGGGCGCGCCCGCCCGCGCCCGCCATGCCGAGCTTGGTGTAGTACGGAGAGCCCCACTGGAGCGTGGCGGCCTCCAGGCCGATCGAGGGATGGGCCGCGCTGTAAGCGTCCAGCATCGCCTTCATGTTGACGCCGTCGCCACCGCCGAAGAGATGCCAGTAGCGCAGCCGGGTCTTGCCCGAGCAGCCCGGTGAGCATGCTGCGGGCGCGGCGCAGCCGGCGGCGCCCCCGCCCACAGCGCCGACGGCGGCGAGGGCGCCGAGCCCGGTGAGCACTCCGCGGCGGGTTGGGGAGGATCGTTGCATTGCGGCTCATTCCTGCTGCACAGGCAGCGCTGTTCGCTATTTCGAATGCCGCTCGTAACTTCGGACAGGGAACATAAGCCGCCGAGGAGTGCGCGTCAACGCTTTGCACACGACTCGCCCCACCCCTTGACCCGTACGGGAGCAAGCGCTTACCGTCCGGCCGTCGGACGCGCGAGGCGGGGATGAGGCGGGGCAACTCATGTTTGAGCTGGGAGATCTGACCGTCCGCTATCCGCGCCATGACGCGGCGGGCGACGGCGACGCTGGGGCCGCGGTCGAGGCCGGGGCCGTGATCGGTCTGGAGATCTTCCCGACCGCGCTCGCCGACCGTCTGGCGCCACCCCGCGACCGCCTGCCGGAGGACGCCGCCCGCCACCACCCCGACACCGGCCCCGCCCGCCACATCGAACCGCTGGCGGCGGTGGCCCGCGCCGGGGACCCCGTACCCGAGCCCTTCGCGGGCGTACGCACCCTGCGGCGGACGGCCACGACGGCGGCGCTGCGGCTGCGGGCGCAGCGGCACACGGAAGCCGTGACCGAGGCGGCAGCGCAGGCGGCCACCGAGATCGCGGGGCAGACGGTCACCGAGTCCGCCGCATCACCCGCCACCGAGATCGTCACCGAACTGTCCGACGGAAAGGGTCTGTTGGTTGTCCACCGGCTGACCCACCGCCCCGGCGACGCCCCCTCCCCGCTCAGTCTCGGGGCGCTCCAACGCGCGGGCTTCCCTCGTCACTGCTCGCTCCTCCGTCGCTGCGCGGCTCCTCAGTCCAGCCCGCGCAGCGCCCCGAGACACGCTCACCCTTCGTACGGATCCGCACCAGCGCCGCCAACGAGGGCGACCGCCCCTTCGCCCTGGACCTGATCTCGTCCTTCACCCTCGGCGGCAGCACCCCCTTCGCCGCCGACGACGCCCCCGGCCGCCTCGTCGTCCACCGCATCCGCTCGGCCTGGAGCGCCGAGGCCCGGCTGGTCAGTGCGACCGCCGAGCAACTGCACCTGGAGCGGCCCTGGGTCACCTTCTCGGCCGTGAACGGCCGAGCTTGTGCGCTCGGTCGTTCGCACCTCGTCGCGCTCCCGACTGTCCCCTACGACGGGACGGTCACGGGTCGCATCCACCCAGCCCTCAACAGGTGTCAGGGGGAGGGTGCGGGTGCGGTGACAAGCACCCACGCCGAGCGTGCGCGATCACGTACGTTGACCCCGGCGACGACATCGGCCGGGCCAGCGAGCCCGCACCGACGACAGCGGAAATGGTCCCGGTCGGGCCGGTTGGCCCGCTCGGTATGCCCGCAGCGCGGACAGCGCTGCGAGGTGTAGGCCGCGTCCACCTCGAGGAACGGCACCCCGGCCCTGCGGGCCTTGTAGGCCAGGTGCTGACCGAGCTGATGGAAGGGCCAACAGGAGAGGGTGCCCCGCTGGTCGCGGCGTAGCCGTACCCGCTCGCGGATCCCGCCGAGTGCTTCGACGGCGATGCCGCGACCGGTGCGTTGCGCGACGGACACGATCTCCTTGCTGATGCGGTGGTTCACATGCGTGGCATGACGCTGTTCCGTCCGCTTGCGGCGGGCAAGGCGCCGCCGGGCGGAACGGCTCCTCTTCCTCTGGAGATCGGCGCGTTTGCGGGCCTGCCAGCGCCGGTAGCGGTCCAGGCGCCGTCCCTGGTAATTCGTGCCATCGGATGTGGTGGCGAGGTTCACTATGCCCCGGTCGACTCCGATCCAGTCGACCGGCTCGTACACCTCGGGCTCGGGCAGGTCACAGGTGGCGATCAGGAACCACTTCCCGCCCCGGCACACCAGGTCACTCTCACCCTTACGGTGCGCGACAAGCGTCTTGAGCTGCTCCGGGGAGCAGACGAACCGGATGCCCCGCATCCGCCCGGCCACCGTCCAGATCGACACCGTACGCGCATCGTACTGCCAGGACAGACAGCGATCGTCGAACGGCTGAGCCGCCTCGGGACGGAAGCCGATGGGGGTACCGACGGCCGCACGGTACCGCTTGCACGTGGGCGGGCCCAGATTCCCCGCCCGCAGATTGGCCCTCAGCGCCGCATACGCGTCGACGACCTTCTTCACCGCCCGCACCACCGGCTGCGCCGACAGCCCGAACCTCGCCTTCAGATCCCCATACACCTCTTTCTGCAGGTTGTTGCGGTCCTTCAGGTCCTTGGCGAAGGCGACCTGCGAGGCATAGGTGGCGGCCCGGTTGCAGGCGCGCAGGGTCGCCTCCAGCGCCGACGCCTCCTCGGGCGTCGGCAGCAATCTCACCTGGACCACCAGCTTCATGACATCGGACCATAGTGCGATAACCGCACACGCGACCGTCCCTTCCTCAGCGGCCATCCGTCCCGGTGACCCATGGGACGGATGTTCGCTTTCCGTTTTGCCCGGTGGCCGTGCGGGCGCTCCGCGCCCGGAAAGCGGATGCGGCGACGCTCCGCATCGCCAGGACGGGAGGCGATTCCTCCCCGGCGTGAACGCCGGGGCATCCTCGCCAGAACCAGGTGAAAATCGCCACGGTGGCGGAGCGCTTCGGCGCGCCCGGGTCGATGCCCGCGGCGGGGAGGCCGAGGGGTCTGGGACCTCGGCTGCGGACGGGCTGAGCATGGTGCGGGCAGGGGCTGCCCCGAGCAGTGTCAGTCGGTCAGGGAGACGATCATCTTGCCGATGTTCGCACCGCGCAGCATGCCGAGGAACGCGTCCGCCGCGTTGTCGATGCCCTTGACCACCGTCTCCCGGTAGTGCAGCTTGCCCTCGCGCAGCCAGCCGCCGACCTCCTCCACGAACTGCTGCTGGAGGTGCTGGTGGTCGTTTACGAGCATGCCCTGCATACGCAGCCGCTTGCCGATGACGAGGGCGAGGTTGCGCGGGGCGGCGGGCGGCTCGGTCACGTTGTACTGGGCGATCATGCCGCAGACGGTGATGCGCCCGTGCACGTTGAGGCGGCCGATGGCGGCCTCCAGGTGCTCGCCGCCGACGTTGTCGAAGTAGACGTCGATACCGTCGGGCGCGGCCTCCTTGAGCTGGTCCGCGACCGGGCCGTTCTTGTAGTTGAACGCCGCGTCGAAGCCGTACTCCTCGGTCAGCAGCCTGACCTTTTCATCGGAGCCCGCGCTGCCGATGACCCGCGAGGCGCCCTTGAGCTTGGCGATCTGGCCGACCTCGCTGCCGACCGCGCCCGCCGCGCCGGAGACGAAGACCGCGTCGCCCTCCTTGAAGGACGCGACCTCGAGCAGGCCCGCGTACGCGGTCAGGCCGGTCATGCCGAGGACGCCGAGGTAGGCGGAGAGGGGGGCCGCGGCCGGGTCCACCTTGACCGCGTGCTTGGCGTCCACCTGCGCGTACTCACGCCAGCCGGCGAAGTGCAGGACATGGTCGCCGACGGCGATGCCCTCCGCGTTCGAGGCGATGACCTCGCCCACGGCGCCGCCCTCCATCGGGTGG
This sequence comes from Streptomyces sp. NPDC020845, assembly GCF_044334165.1. Classification (NCBI taxonomy): domain Bacteria; kingdom Bacillati; phylum Actinomycetota; class Actinomycetes; order Kitasatosporales; family Streptomycetaceae; genus Streptomyces; species Streptomyces sp. NPDC020845. The sequence goes on from NZ_JBIRSJ010000017.1 coordinate 133,840, forward strand.
TCGAGCTTGAACGGCGGGACGTACGACTTCACATCGTTCATCCGGCCGCGCATATACGGGTCCACCGACATGTACAGGTTGCGGACCAGCACCTGGCCGGGGCCCGGCTCGGTGACGGGGGTCTCGCGCAGCGCGAAGTCCTCGGGCTTCGGCCATCCCTCGGGACGGGCGACGAGGTGCCATTCGCGGCTGGTGGCGGGAATCGCGGGCTTGGGGGCCATGGGGTTCCTCTCTTATGCTTCAGGTGATGAAACAATCATGCTGCTACATATTTCATGGTGTCAAATAAATGGGTACCCTGGTCCCCATGACCTCCAGTACCGAACCTCCTGATCCGCTGACACTCGAAGTCGTCGAACTCATCGGCACCATCGTCGCTCGCTATCACGAGGAATACGAGACGGCCGCCGGGAAGCACTCCCTGACCGGCGCGCAGGCGCGGGTGCTCGGACTGCTGTCCCGGGGTCCGACGCCCATGCGCCATATCGCACAGCAGCTGAAGTGCGAGCCGTCGAACGTCACCGGGATCATCGACCGCCTGGAGGCCAGAGGCCTCGCCGAGCGCCGCCTGGACCCGGCCGACCGCCGCGTCAAGCTCGCCGCCGCGACGGACCGGGGCAAGGAGACCGCCGACCGGCTGCGCGGCTCACTCGACTTCGCACGCGCGCCGCTGGCCGGGCTGTCGGAGCAGGAGCGCACGGTACTGCGCGACCTGCTCAAGCGGATGCTCGGGACGGACTCGGTCTGATCCCCCGCCCGGGACGGGCGGGGGGCGGGCTTGGTCCCGGGTCCCGCCCAGTTCCGGGCCATGCCAGGCCGGCGGCCCTTCTCAGGTGCACCACCACAGGAAGCGGTCGCAGGTCTCCGTGGGCGAGGGCGTGGGCTGGGACGGGGACGAGGTGGTGGGGCCTGGGTCGGAGGGCGAGGTCGGGGGCCGGGTGGCCCCGCCTCCCCCGCCGCCCGTGGCGGAGGGGGAGGCGGAGGAACCGCCCGTACCGCCGTCGGCTGACGAGGAGCCGTCCGCGCTGGGCGACTTGCTGCCCTTGGACTCCTTCTTGCCCTTGCCCGAGCCGTCCTCGCCGTCACCCTTGCCCTCGTCCGCGCTGCTCGCGCCGTCCTCACCCGCGGACGGCGCCTCGCCCGGCGCTCCGCTCTGGCGCGTACGGGGTCCGCTGGAGTCCCCCTCGCCCGGGCCGTGGTCCGCTTCCGGCGACGTATCGGGGCTGGACGAGGACGAGGGCTCGTGGAAGATGCCGCCCTCCGTGGCGATTTCCGCCACGAACAGCCCGGCCAGCACGGGGCCGAGCACCGACGCCATGATCGTCACCCGGCGCCCCCGCCCGCGCCGCGCCCGGCGCGCCCGGCCGCCGACGATGCCGCGGGGCTTTGGCTTTCTGCGGGACGCCTTGCGCCGGTCCGCGCGGGTCGAGGCGGCGCCGGGGGCCGCGGAGAGCTCGTCGTCGACGTCCTCGCCGACGACGTCACCCTTGCCGGCCTCGCTGACGGCCTCGTCCCTGCCGATGACCTCGCCCGGGGCTTCGGCCTCGGCTTCGGTCTCGCCGGTGTAGGGCGCGCGGCCTGTCCCGCCGTCGGCCCAGCCGTAGTCGACCGCGGCGTTTTCGGCGGCGGGGTACGGATGCTCCTCGGCGTACGCGCCGCAACCGGGGCAGGCGAGAGCGCCGTTGAGGTGGCGGCGGCAGGCAGGACAGTAATCCATGTCGCCGGGCAGGTTATGTGCCCGGCGGGTAGCGGAGGAACCGCGGATTGTGAGAATCCTGTGCAAGGATCGGATTCGCGCCGCGTCTGTTTCCGCTTGGCCGAAATTGTCCGCCTCGGCGGCTCAGCCCACTCAGCGCCGCTGCCTCAGAACTCCGCAGCCCTCAGCCCTTGAACGCCGGCTGCGCAAGCCCCTGCCCCGCCGTCGCGAGAACCAGCACCGACCCGGCGAGCGGCTGCTCGGCGGGGCCGAGCCCGACCCGGGCCGACGTCACATACAGGTCGGTCAGGCCGGAGCCGCCGAAGGCGCACGCGGTCGGGCGGCGCACCGGCAGCTCGACCACCCGGTCGAGCGTGCCGTCCGGGGTGTAGCGGCGGACCGCGCCGCCGTCCCACAGCGCGACCCAGACACAGCCGTCGGCGTCCACGCACAGCCCGTCGGGGAAACCGGCGCCGTCCTCGATCCGTACGAAGGGGCGGCGGCCCGTGACCCCCTCGCCCGCCACGTCGAAGACGTCGATCCGGCAGGTCGGGGTGTCGGCGTAGTACATGAGGCTGCCGTCCGGGCTCCAGCCGGTGCCGTTGCTGACCGTGACGTCGGGCAGGATCTCCGTACGGGAGCCGTCCGGGGCGATACGGGACAGCGTGCCGCCGCCCGTCGCCTCGTCGTAGCGCATGGTGCCCGCCCACAGCGAGCCGTCCGGCGCCACGGCCGCGTCGTTGCCGCGGCGGCCGGGGACCGGCTCGTGGGCCAGCCAGGAGAATGCGCCGTCGGCCCCGTACAGGCCGATGCCGTCGCGAAGGTTGACCACCAGACCGCCGCCCGCGCGGGGCTTGGCCGCGCCGACGTGCTGTTCGGTCGCCAGGACCGTGCGCCGACCGCCGGCCGGGTCGTAGGTGTGCACGCGGGACGAGAGGATGTCGACCCAGATCAGCCGCTGCGCGGCGGCGTCCCAGGTCGGGCCCTCGCCCAGCTCGGCGGCCGCCCGGACGGCGACGTCCAGTCCGCCGCCGGCACCAGCACCGACGCCGGTCGCCCCATTCGTCTCGCTCATGCTCCACGCCTCCGGTGTCCGAGGCGGGCCGACAGTTCGCCCGCGCCCTTGGCGGCCAGCTCCGCCAGTTCCTCCTGCCGCTCCTCGCTCCAGCGGATCATCGGCACCGAGATGGACAGCGCCGCCACGACCTTGCCGGCCGAGTCCCGCACCGGGGCCGCCACGCAGCTCACATCCGGGTTGGACTCGCGCTGCTCGACGGCGATGCCGCGCTCGCGGATGGCGACGAGGTGGCGGCGCAGATCCTGCGGGGAGGTGATGCTGTTGTCCGTCATCGCGGCCAGCGGCTTGTCCTGCGGGATACGGGCGGCCAGATCCTCCTCCGAGAGGGAGGCGAGCAGCATCTTGCCGACCGAGGTGCAGTGGGCGGGCAGCCGGCGGCCGGCGGCGGAGACCATGCGCACGGCGTGGGTGGAGTCGACCTTGGCGATATAGATCACGTCCGCGCCTTCGAGGATGGCGACATGGACGGTCTCGTCGCAGGTCTCGGCGACGCTGCGGGCCACCTGCTGCCCCTCGGCGGCCAGGTCGAGCTGCTCGGCGTATCGGCTGCCCAGCTGGTACGGGCGCACCCCCAGCCGGTAGCGACCGGGCTGGTCGGGGACTTGCACGAGGTAGGAGCGGGCGGCCAGGGTGGTCACCAGCTCATGGACCGTCGTACGGGGCAGCCCGAGCTTGCGGGTGATCTCGGGTGCGGAGAGCGTGCCGTCCCCGTCGAGGAAGAGCTCGAGTATGTCCAGGGCCCGGGTCACTGCGGGCACCAAGCGTCCCATGTCGCTCGCCCACCCCTTCTGGTCCAGTTGGCACCATCTGTTCGAGATTCCGGCCAGCGGCCGGTATCGCGAACACAGATTACGCAGAGGTGACTTCTCCAGGCAATGGCCAGGTATTGGTACCCCTGGGTAACGTCCGGGTGCGTCACGATGGCGCCATGAACTCCGCGCTCGACCCCTCGGCCGACTCCTTCCCCACGCCCTTCCCCTTCGTACTGGTACTGCTGCGGAGAATGGCCGATTATCACCCGGACCTGGTCGAGGGCGCACTGCGCGAGCTGGGCTTCAGCCGCTCCGTGATGCGCGAGGCCAACCGCCGCTGGCAGGCCATGCGGCGCTCACCGCGGCGCCGGTCCTCGGTCACCCACTACCGTTCCGTACTCGGCGCGCCCGAGACCACGGCCACCCGCCGGATCGGCGATCTGACCTGCGAGGCGCTGAGCTGGCCGGTGCCGCTGTGGCCGGATCTGCGGTTCGAGGTGCTGACCGTGCCGGGCGGCGGGGTGTGGAACGAGTGGCTGGTGCGCACACCCGGCGCCGCCGGGCCCCGGCCGCGTACGGTCGAGGACCTGACGCCCTGGTCCTGCACGGTGGACGAGGTGGCGAAGGCTTTCGCGCCCGCCCGGCCGATGGAGGGCTCGGCGCCCACCCGCTGGCGGCTGGCCTTCACGGCCCCGGACGGAGAAGGTGAACTCCACCACTGTGTGGCGGAGTTCACCTGGGGGCTGCTGCAGCGTGTTGACGCCGTCAGGACAGCTTCGCCGTCAGAGTGATCGTCGTACCGGCGAGCGCCTGGCTCACCGGGCAGTTCTTCTTGGCCTCCTCGGCCGCCGCGACGAACGCGTCCTCGTCCACGCCCTCGACCGTGCCCTCCACGGTGAGGTGGATACCGGTGATGCCGGTGCCCGGCTGGAAGGTGACGTCGGCCTGCGTGGTCAGCTGCGTCGGCGGGGTCCCGGCCTGGGTGAGGCCGTGCGACAGCGCCATCGAGAAGCAGCTGGAGTGCGCGGCCGCGATCAGCTCCTCCGGGCTGGTCTTGCCGTTCGCCTGCTCGGCGCGGGAGGGCCAGGAGACCGGCTGCTCGCCGATCCCGGAGGAGTCGAAGGTCACCGCCCCTTTGCCCTCGGTCAGATTGCCGTGCCAGACGGTGTGCGCGGTGCGCGTCGTAGCCATGCTTCCTGCCTCCTGTGAGCTTCTGCGAGCTTCTGCCGGCTTCGCTTCCGAAAGCCGTGGATCACCTGCCGGTGATCAGCCGGTGATCACCCCTGAGCCTACGACCCGGAACCCACGTTCCACGCGACAACGGCGGGTCGGCCGTGCTCGGTTCCGATGCGGCTGACGGTCGCCGTGTCGAGCCGGAAGAGCGCGCCGCCGGAGGGCGGCAGTCCGAGGCGGCGAGCGGTGAGGACGCGCAGCACATGGCCGTGGGCGACGAGGACCACATCGCCGCGGTCGGCGCGCAGCTCGGCCTCGATGGCGGCCAGCACCCGGTCGACGCGGGCGCCGATCCGCTCGGGCATCTCTCCGGGGTGCTCGGGGTCGCCCGGGGCGACCCCGTCGGTCCACAGGTTCCAGTCGGGCCTGGTGCGGTGGATCTCGTCGGTGGTGATGCCCTCGTAGCCGCCGTAGTCCCACTCGTGCAGGTCCGGCTCGATCCGCGCCCCCTCGATCCCCGCGAGCCGGGCCGTGGTCACGGCCCGGCTCATGGGGCTGACGAGGGCGAGCGCGATCTTGCGGTCGGCGAGCAGCGGGCGCAGCGAGCGGGCCTGTTCCTCGCCGCGTGGCGTGAGCGGCAGATCGGTCCAGCTGGTGTGTCTGCCCGACCGGCTCCACTCGGTCTCGCCGTGCCGGATCAGCACAAGCTCACCCATGGCTGCCCGGCGCTCCCGCCTCGCCCGCCTCCGCCTTCTCCTGGGCCGCCTTCTGCTGGGCCTCGGCGACGGAGGCGCGAACCGCGTCCATGTCGAGGCCGCGGGCCTGGCCGATGATGTCCTCCAGGGCCGGCTCGGGGAGGGCGCCGGGCTGGGCGAAGACCGCGATGTTCTCGCGCACGATCATCAGGGTCGGGATGGACTGGATGTCGAACGCGGCGGCGAGCTCGGGCTGCGCCTCGGTGTCGACCTTCGCGAAGACCAGGTCCTGGTGCTTGTCGGCGGCCCGCTCGTAGACAGGTGCGAACATTCGGCACGGACCGCACCAGGAGGCCCAGAAGTCGATCAGGACGAAGTCGTTTCCCGAGACGATCTCGTCGAAGTTGTCCTTGGTGAGTTCAACGGTGCTGCTCATGCCTGCGCTACCTGCTTCCATGCTGTCGGCAGTGGGCCCAGCCTGCGATCCGCAGTGACCCGGACCGCGTCAACCAGGTCGCCTCAGGTGGTATTCCCGCCCTGCTCACACGGTCGTGACCTGCGGCGACCGTGGCCTCACGCGGCCGTGATCTCGCGTGGCCGTGACCTCACGCGGCCGTGACCTCACGCGGCCGTGGCCTCAGCCGATCTCCGCCGTGTCGATCCAGGTGACGCGGTGTGCCTCGGTGGGGTCGGGGGTCTCCCAGCGGCGGATCAGCCGGTCGATGACCGCCTCGGGCACCGGTCGTGGCCGGGCGGCGTTACGGGCGCGCAGCACCGCGGGCGGCGCCTCGAGCGCCACCAGGTCGACCCGCCCGCCGTACGCGGCCACCAGCCCCACGCACTGCTCGCGCAACCGCCGCGAGACGTTGGTGGCGTTCCAGACGAACGGCTCGCCCGCGCGCAGATGCCCCCGCGCCGCCTCCCGCGCGGCCGCCACCACCGGGGCCTGGTCGGCCGCCGGATCCACGCCCAGCCCGGCGCGGAGCGCGTCCAGGCTGACCACGGGCAGACCTGGGCGGTGGGCACCGATCCAGTGGTCCTTGCCGACGCCGGGCAGCCCCGACAGGACGGTCACCGTCATCCGGGTGTCGTCGTACGCGGCGTAGTCCGGATCCCGGCCGGGGGTGCGGAAGTACTCGAAGCGGGCGTGGTCGGAGGGGAACCGGCGCGGCGCGGTCAGGCACTTCTGCTCGGCGCAGTACTCGCGGTACAGGTCGACGTTCTCCAGCATCACGTCCGTATCGCCGCAGATCCGGCCGAGGATATCGGCCCGCGCCAGCACCGCCAGGTCGTCGTTGCTGGCCAGCAGGCTCGCCCGGAAGGCGATGCGCTCCAGGTCCGGCCGCTCCAGCGCCCAGAACGGCACCTGGTGGTGCCTGACCAGGGCGGCGACGTGCTCACGCCAGGCGATGGGCGCCCCCAGCTCCCACAGCACCCTGCGGGTGATCAGCTCGCCGCGCCGGGAGTGGCCGCGGGCGGTGATCCGTCCGTCGGGGTCGGTGGCGGTGCAGTCCGGCTTCGCGGCGTCGTGCAGCAGCACGGTGGCGAACAGCAGCGCCCGCCCGGCCGCGGTCCTGGCCCGCCACTCGGGCAGCCCCGCCAGCGCCTCGGCGGCCATACGGGTGTGGGTGGCCACATCGCCCTCGCCGTGGTGGGCGGCGTCCTGCGGTACGCCCTCCAGGCGGCGGATCCACGGGTACGCCGCGACGATCCGCTCCCAGGGGACCGTCCAGTCCGGCGGCGCGGGGCACAGATCGAGCAGTTCCCGGAAGGGGCCCTCATCCTGGAAGGGGCCCTCAAGCGCGCGCATACATCACCGCCGGGTCCCGCAGCCGGTTGGGCACGATCGGGCGGTCGAGCCAGTGCGTACCGGAGTCCAGCACGCTGGTGAGGAAGCCGGCCCGCACCCACTTGTAGCGGCCGGCCACCACACCGTCCTCCTCGACCTTCACATACAGGCCCTCCATGAAGTCCGAGGTGTCGGTCTCCGCGGCCACCCGCTCGGGGTCGAGCCCGCCCGCCCCGGCCGTCTCCCGCAGCGCCGCCCGCCACCCCTCCGTACGGCATGTCGAGGGCCCGACGAACGCGGTCAGCGCGTCCAGGCTGCTCAGCGGCCCGGTGTGCAGCACGGGCACCGAGTGCACGGGAAGCCCCTCCAGCAGCTCACCGCGCCGGGCGGTGGACAGGAACACGCCCTCGTCGCGGTCCAGTACGTCGAATTCGCAGAAGTAGTGCGGCAGGGCGTCGTAGTACACCGTGTGCTTGGCGTACAGCCACTCGCCGTACAGCACATAACGGCTCCCCAGCCGCGGCCACAGCAGATCCCGGACCAGCGCCGCCCACGCCTTGAACGGCGAGAAGTGACGCTCCCGGGGCCCGCCGGTGAGGAAGTGGCCACGGCTCTGCAGCCGCAGCTCCCCGTCCGGCGTGAAGCTGATCGCCGCGTTGGCGCCGTCGAGCTTCTCCTCGACCACGAGGTACCGGCCCGCGATATCGGCGAACGGTACGGCGGCCAGGTCCTCGTCGCCGGGTTGGAGGCGGGAGCCCTGGAGATGCGGGGTCCTCGGGTACTTGCGGATCACGGAATTCTTTCTATGCCGTACACGACGGATCGGGCAACGAAGTTTTAACGGGCCTTGGGGCCTTGGGGCCTGGGGCCTGGGGGCCTTGGAACCTTGGGGCATGCGAAGGCCGGACCCGCGCTGTTTGGGTCCGGCCTTCTCGCGTCCGAGTCACGCGCAGCCCGCAGCGTGGATAGGACGTCTTCCACGGTAGGGCGCGGCACTGACAACGGGCCGGTGCGGTGGGTGGAGTAAGAGCAATATGGACAGCGACGGATAAGCGGGGTCGAGGGGGAACCGTGGACATCGCGACCATGACGACGCAGTGGCTGACACCGCAAGAACGGTTCGGCTGGTGGCACGACATGACGGCTTCGACGCTGATCCCGACCGCCATGGGCAGCGACCGCGCTGCGGACTTCGATGCCTCGGCCCGGGTGCTGAACCTCGGTGACGTCCAGGTCTCGGATATGGCCTACCCCATGCTGACCGTGACCCGGACCCCGCGGCTGATCCAGCGCAGCGACCCCGGCTATGTGCAGCTGTCGCTCACGCTCTCCGGGAACATGGGGTTGACGCAGTTCAGGAGGCACACCCTGCTCGGCGCCGGGGATCTGGCGGTGTACAGCTCCTCGGAGCCGTTCAACGGCTGGGCGAGCCCCGAGGGCGCGGCGCCGGTCCGCCAGTTACTTCTGCATCTGCCCCGGGCGGCGCTGCCGCTGACCGGACGGCAGGTGGACCGCCTCGCGGCCACCCGGATACCCAGTGGCGAGGGATTCGCCTCGCTGCTCTCCCAGTTCCTCACGCATGTCGCCCGCCATCCGCGGCAGTTCGCCCCTCAGGACGCGCCCCGGCTGTCCACCACCCTGGTCGATCTGCTCACCCACACGATCGCGCAGCGGCTGGACGCCATGTCCGTCCTGCCGCCCGAGAGCCGGGAGCGCGCGCTGCTCCTCCGGGTGCAGGAGTTCATTCGCCGGCACCTGCCCGACCCCGGCCTCACCCCGTCCGCCGTCGCCGCGGCCCACCATATGTCCCCCCGCTCGCTCCACCGCCTCTTCCAGCGGCACGGCCTGACCGTGGCGTCCTGGATCCGCCACCAGCGCCTCGAACGCTGCCGCCGTGACCTCGTCAACCCCCGGCTCGCCGGGCGGCCGATCCAGGCCACCGCCGCGACGTGGGGGTTCTCCCGCCCGGGCGACTTCACCCGCGCCTTCCGCAGCGCCTACGGCGTATCGCCGAGCGAATACCGCCACAAGACCTGAATCGCCTGATCGTCTACTGAGGCTCGGGCAGGTCCCGCCCCTCGAACCAGTGGGCGGTCATCCGCGCCGCGGTCGGAAAGGCGAACGGCTCCTGCCGGTCGGTGAGCAGCCGCAGGATGAACTCGCCGGTGCCGCAGTCGAAGCGCTGCCACGCGTCGAAGTCGTGCTGCACGAGCACCGGCCAGTCGTCCGGGTCGTCGGCACCGGTCAGCCAGTGAAACGTCACCTCCTGCTCGGAGCTGCCCCAGATCAGCACGCCGCCGGGCGCGGGATACACCGGGTGGGGCCGGTACAGCTCGGCGTACTTCGGCATGTCCAGGCCCCAACTGACAAGATCCGCCCCCAGGGCGCCCGGCACCAGCAGATCCAGATACTCGTCGAAGCTGCCCGCCCCGAACAGGTCGACGATCTCCTTGTAGCCGCTGGGCAGGGCCGTACCGAGCGCGGATTCCGCGGCCGCCCAGTCGATCGCCCAGTCGATCGCCCTGCCGGTTGCGTGGTCGTCGCGGACCGGCCGCAGCGCCTCCCATCCGGTGAGGATCGCAAGACGCTGCGGCCACCCGACATCGGACGGGAAGGCGCCCCGGCCCGCGACGACGATCACCCCGCGCGGGCCGTCCGCCGCGGCCGTCAGGCCGTAACCGAACCAGTGCTCGTTCAGGGCCCAACCACGCAACTCCAGCACCTCGCCCTCGCCCCACCCGGTGGGCGGACCGCTGAACGCGGGGATGGGGACACCACCGGTGACCAGCCGCCGCACGGGCTGACCGGTCCAGGGCAGCACTTCCAGGACGGCCTGCTCCAGCTGTGCCAGATCCCATCCGGCGCGGACGATGCAGACGTGTCCTTCGCCATGCCCGGGCAGCGGGCAGTGCGGCCGGGGGTCGGTGAGGGTCTGATCAAGCAGCTGGCGGAGCTCGGTGTGGTGCATGCGGCTCAGTGAACCTCACGGCACTGACACCGCTGCCGTTACCGCCCTGCCGTTACCGCCCTGCCGTTACTGTTCTGCCGTTACTGTTCTGCCGTTACTTCGGGCAACCGCAAGGGTGGCAGGTCTCGACCCGTACGTCGTCGATGACCGGGCCGTAGGCGCCGCCCACCGTGCTGGCGAAGCCGAGGGTCGTCGTGCTGCCGTTGGCCACGAAGGTGACCTCGCGGGTGACGTAGCCCATGTCCGCGTGGCTCTTGCCCGTGGAGTTGAACGAGAAGTCCTGGAAGTCCTGCCCGTCGATCAGCACCTTCCCGGTCTTCACCTGCAGGAGTTGGCAGGTCCCTTCGGCAAGGACCTGACCCTTCCTTGATCCTTCCTGGTCGTTCCCACGCGCACAGACCCGGTTCCGCTGCCAGGGCGGAGGCGAACGGCGGCACGCACAGCGCACGCGAATCGCCGCAATGGTGTTTCGACTCGGCGGCGGTGCCACCGGTGAACTGGGAGCGAACCCGAGGGCACGCCTGCTCGCACCCACTTGGATCGTGCGCCACTCGCGCCCGCGTGAGCCGAGAGGGACCTCAGTCCGCTGTTCCGGACGGCACAACCCATCGCGTTGGCTGCCCCGTCACGGCTGCGATCATGTCGTAGTCGCCGTCGTAGTGCAGGACGATCGCGCCGTGACGTTCGGCGGTCGCCGCGATCACGAGGTCCGATACCGAGAGAGGCTTCCAGTTACCAGCCGCGATGAGCTGGGTCTGCACATCAAGGGCACGGTCCCATGCCTCATCAGTAGTCGGAAGCCAATCGAAGCCGCGCATCTCGTCGCGAATGCGCTCCGCGTCGGCCTTCGACCGAGCACCGTGCAACACCTCGAGTTCGACGGCGCCACACACGGCAAGCAGGCCCGCATTGTGCAGCGGCTCGATCACCGCACGAACGGCCGGCTTCGGGTAACGGGCGAGTGCGGACTTGTCGATGAGGTAGCGATCAGTCATGCGGCCTGATGCGGATCAGCCGGAGTCTCAACGGGACCCGTCAAGTCCGGCAGGCCACCTTCGGCAAGCCAGTTCAGAAACGACGCACGCTTGCGGCGCTTGATGACGTCTTCCAGCGCGGCGTTCACCGTCGCGACCTTGGTCGTGGTCCCAAAGATCTCCGCGGCCTCGGCAAGCATCTCGTCATCGACATCGATCACGGTTCGCGCCATGAGTCCTCCTCCAGGCCGACGCACCCACACCTCCCGAGGATATCAAATTTCACGCCACTAGATATCGCCATTCACTGCGCGTGCGACGTGATGTGGACACGCCGCCGGACGCCGACAGCGGACTGCGGACTGCGGACTGCGGACTGCGGACCTGGACGGGCCACCGGGGCCACGCGCTGATCGACCGCGCCCTGTACCTGAGCACGCGTCGAAGCCAGATGGCCGGCCGACGACGAGGTCTACGGCAGCCGCAACCTGCGCCGATGCCCCCCGCGAGCTCGCCTGCTGGCCGCCGCCGTCCCGGCCGTCACCCACGCCCGCACCACCCCCACCACCGGCATCAGCGACCTCGCCCCCGTCAGCACACGCGAGCTGCTGACCCTGCTCTGCACCACCGTCCCACCCCTGCCGAGGCCGCGGCACGGACCACGCCCTGCGCTGGTCGGCCTGGCGTCGCCACCATCAAGCCGTCGCCCAAGCCTGCCACCAACGCTGGAACAGCGTCACTCAGTTCACTTGATCACCCGCTCGAGTTGGTGGACCCGCGCGCACGTACCGGTGTCCGACTCGATGTCCGCGGTCCTGACTCGATAGACGGCGGGCTCGATATCCACCAGCAGAAGTTCGTCTGCACGTGCTTCTGTTCCCGGAAGGGCCGCGTCGAACACGACGAGCGGACCGTTCACTTTCATGACTGGACCGTCCACCCATGTGTCCACCAAATCGATACCACCGCGTACGACCTCGATGAATCGAGCATCACTGGAGGACGAGATCCATTGAACAATGGCATGGAACTCCCCCATAAATGCGGTCGGGGCGGGGATGTCGTTGATCACCAGCGCCGACCCGGGAGCCGACGGCTCTCCGAACGTCACCAGCCCGGCGTAGCCTTCGACCTCACACGCGTTCTCGTAATCAGAGTTCGCGTAGCCGCCCCAGAGGTGCCTCAGCGACTCCTCCACGACAATCATCGGCCCGCCCTCGGACTCAACCCATGTGAGGTCCATAGCGCTGTCGCCTCCTTAGTATCCGAGTTCCTTGGCGATTCGCTCGTATATCGGCCTCATGATGGGTGCTAGTTGCCTGGCCCATCCAGCCTGCCTCCGGCTGCATTCGATGCATTGCGGATCAAGCCGCTGCGGAAAGCCATCCGGCACCCACGAACTGATGGGCTGATGGTCAGGCACAAACCCCTTCTTCGAGCCGACGGGAACCATGATTCCGCAGGTGTGGCATCCGAACCGGCTTCCGATCTCATTGATCTGGTCTCTTTCCCCGCCAGGAGATTCGTCGAACTTCTGGGACTTGCTCCGCGCCGGGATCGATTCGACCGCGTAGCCCGTCCGCAGCTGTGCGGCTCGTCAGCTTGCCTTCCACCGACCAGGTCAGATGGGTCGTCGCGCCGAGCGGATCGGCGATGGTCACCGGGCGACCGAAGGCGTTCCGGTGGTACCTCGTCGTCGCACCAAGCGGGTCGGGGACCTCGACAGGCAGGCCCGCCTCGTCGCAGCGGACTCGGGTGGTGTGGCCCAGGGCGTCCGTGACGGCGGACAGGTGACCGCGAGTGTCGTAGGCATAGTGGGTGGTGTGGCCTGCCGGGTCGGTGACCGAGGTGCGGCGGCCTGCCTCGTCATAGGTCTCATACCAGGTGGCGCCGTCCGGGCCGGTAAGGGTCACGGGCAGGCCGAGGTCGTTGTACGCGGCGGCGGAACGGCTGCCGTCAGGGCTCGCTATCGCCGTGAGGTGGCCAGACTCGTCATACTCATACGTAGTGGTGTGGCCCAACGCATCGGTGCGGAACAGAACCCGGTCGAAGCGGTCACCATCGGCTCGTGACCTCCCCCGTGAGATCTCTACGTGATGGCATCACTGGATAACCTGCTGTAGGGCTAGCGCGCGTGGCGCCGGCAGGTGGGCGATTCCGTGAGGAGCACCGTTATGGAGACGGATTCCCAGGGGGCTGGGCGGCTGGTGGCCGGTCGGTACCGACTGGCAGGCGTGCTGGGCCAGGGCGGGATGGGCGTGGTCTGGAGGGCGACCGACGAGCTGATCGGACGGGCTGCGGCAGTCAAGGAGTTGCGTACTCCGCCAGGGCTGTCGGCCGAGGAGCGGTCGATGTTCGGTGAACGCGCCTTGCGCGAGGCTCGTACGGCGGGTCGGCTCAACCATCCCGGTGTTGTGGCGATCTACGATCTCGTGCCGGCGACGCCCGAGGACGACGCTGCCTACATCGTCATGGAGCTGCTGGAGGGGCCCTCGCTGGCGGAGCTCCTGGAGTGGTACAGGGCCCTGCCGCAGGAGCGAGTGGTCCGTATAGCAGGGCAGTTGCTGGCCGCATTGGACGCCGCGCACTCGATCGGACTCGTCCACCGGGACATCAAACCCAGCAATGTCATGGTGCTGCCCGGCGACCACGTCAAACTCGTGGACTTCGGCATCGCCCACGCCATGGACGACACCCGCCTGACCCGCCACGGCGTCACAGGCTCGACCGGCTATATGGCCCCGGAACTGTTCCAAGGTGCTGATCCTTCTCCCGCGGCGGATCTGTGGTCGCTGGGCGCGACCTTGTTCCACGCCGTCGAGGGAGGTGACCCGTTCGCCCGCCAGACCCCGGCCGCCACCCTGCACGCAATCCTCCACGACGACCTGCCGCCGCTGAACTGCCGGCCACCACTCTCAACACTGATCACCGGACTCCTCACCCGCGACACCACCGACCGGATGACCAGCGAAAAAGCCCGCACCCTGGTCCCATCCACCACCGCACCGCCCGCAGCAGAACCACCCCGCCCCGGCCAGGCGACGAGTGAGAGCCTCACCGCCGCTGTCGGACCGACGACCGCGCCGCCGCACACGCCCCCGCACACACCGTCAGCTCCGCCGACATACTCTCCCCAGGCCACCTGGGCGGGCCACCCCACCGCCATCGGACAGCACGCCGACGTCCACTACTCACCCGGCCCCATGCCGTACGCTCCGCCGGCCCACCCCCCGGCCCCCACACCGGGCGCAAAGAGGGAAACAGCCATGTGGATCGCCCTTGCGGCGGTGATGGTGATTCTCCTGGGAAGTGGAGCCTTCTTCCTCCTCAGAGACGACTCCAGTAAGGACGACTCCAGTAAGGGCGCAAAGCCTGAAGCACAGGCAGGAGAAACAACGCAGGCGGGAGAAACTGCGCAGCCGGAAGAATCCACGTCCCAGGGGGATTCGGTCACCGGTGAAAAGACGTGGCCCAATCTGAGCCGGAACCACGTCACCACCTCGGTCAGCTACCCCATGACGCCTCCCGCCGGTGGCGACCACGACCCCGCCTGGCAGAACTGCAACGGTGACGTCTACAACACCCAGATCCGCGACGAGAACGCCGTGCACGCCCTGGAGCACGGCGCCGTCTGGGTCACGTACAACGACAAGGCCGCCCGCGCGGACGTCACGGCGCTGGAGGCCAAGGTGGCCAAGACGCCGTACACGCTGATGAGCCCCTACAAGAACCAGTCGTCACCGATCACGCTGACGGCCTGGGGACACCAACTCAACGTCCAGAACGCGTCCGACGCGCGGGTCAACGCGTTCCTCGACAAGTATGTCCAGGGCGCACAGACCCCCGAGCCAGGGGCTGCCTGCACCGGAGGCGTGTCGTCCTCGTAACCACCGCACCACCGCCGCGGCCGGGACCTTTACTTGACGGCATCTTGGCTAACCTGCTGTAAGGCTGGCGCCAGGTGCCGGCCCAGTGGGCGACTCCGTGAGGAGCGCGGTTGTGGGGACGGATTCCCAGGGGCTGGGCGGCTGGTGGCAGTACGGTATCGACTGATAGGCGTGCTGGGCCGGGGGCGATGGGGGGGTGTGGAGGCGACAGACGAGCTGATCGGGCGTTCGGTCGCGGTCAAGGTGCGCTGTCCGCCCTGCTGCCCGTCGCGCAGCCAGTTTCTCAGCGGCTTCAAGCCGCTTGACACGCGCCACACAGTCCCGCGTTACGGACGCCTCGACCATCCGGGTTCGTGTTGGCGATGTACATAACCAGCGGTACATCGCCAACACCCGGCCCTCAGCGGGTCAGTCCTCGTGGCGGTCGTCACTCCTGTCGTTGTCGCCCGGGCGGTCGTGGTCGTCGTGGTCGTCGTCGGCCCGCACGGCCGTGACCTTGCCGGACCGGGCGTCGACGGTGACCTCGTGTTCGGCGCCCTTGGCATCGGTGACGTCGATGTCCCAGGCGGCCGACCGACCGTTGTCGTCGTCCAGCTCGGCGGATGTCGCCGTACCGGGGATCTTCTTGAGCGCGGCGTCCACGGCCTGGCCGAGGCCGGTCTTGGCGGACCTGGCCAGAGCGGCCTCGTCATCGGAGTCGTCGTGGTCGGTCCTGTGCGCGGTGACCTTGCCGCTGGTGGCGTTCACCGTGACTTCGTGTTCCGCGCCCTTGGCGGTGGCGACATCGACCTTCCAGACGGCCTTGCCCTGGTGTCCCTCAAGCTCGACGGAGGTGACCTTGCCCGCGACCGACGCCACGGCCGCGTCGGCCGCCTGCTTGAGGTCGATCTTGGTCTTCGTGGCGGACGTACCGTCGTCGTCGGAGCCGTCCCGCGTGCCGTCGCGGTCGCTGCTGTCACGGTCGCCGTCGTCGCGGTCCTCGTAGGTGGTGCCCGCGGCCGCGTGGGTGCTGCCGTGGGTGCTGCCGTGGGAGCTGTCGTGGCTGCCGTCGTCGGCGAAGGCCACAGCGGTCGCGGCACCGGCGCCACCGAGCACCACGGTGGCCGCGAGCACGGCGGCGACGGTACGGCGACGGCCGGTCAGCGAGCGCTTGAGGGACTTCATCGTGGGTGGTCCTTTCCTCAGCTGCGGCCGGGCCGCAGGGATGCCGACCGGAGTCGGCCTGACATGGACAACCCTGCGCGAGCGATCCTGAAGCCACGCTGAAGCTTCCTGAAGATCGCTTCAGGAAGGCATGCGACGCTGTCGATATGCGCCTGCTGATCGTAGAGGACGAGAAACGCCTGGCCACCGCCCTCGCCCGGGGTCTGGCCGCCGAGGGTTTCGCCGTGGACGTGGCCCACGACGGTGTCAGCGGTCTGCACATGGCGCAGGAGCAGGACTACGACCTGATCGTGCTGGACATCATGCTGCCCGGCCTGAACGGCTACCGCGTCTGCGCCCAGCTGCGGGCGGCCGGCGACGAGACGCCGATCCTCATGCTGACCGCGAAGGACGGCGAGTACGACGAGGCCGAGGGCCTGGACACCGGCGCGGACGACTACCTCACCAAGCCGTTCTCGTACGTCGTCCTTCAGGCCCGCATCCGCGCCCTGCTGCGTCGCCGTACCCGTGCCGCCGTCCAGGTGCTGAAGATCGGCGACCTGACCGTCGATCCCGGCGCCAAGCGCGTGGAGCGGGCGGGGGCGGAGGTCCCGCTGACCACCAAGGAGTTCGCGGTCCTGGAACACCTCGCGCTGCACGCGGGCCGGGTCGTGTCGAAGGCGGACGTCCTCGCCCACGTGTGGGACTTCGCCTACGACGGCGATCCGAACATCGTCGAGGTCTATGTGAGCGCCCTGCGCCGCAAGCTCGACCTCCCGTTCGGACGGCGTTCCATCACGACCGTACGAGGCGCCGGGTACCGCCTGGAAGCCGACGGCGGCCGCCATGCGTAGGCCATTCGCCTCCGTCCGCGCCCGCGCCGCGCTGGCCGCGACCCTGGTCGTCTCCGTCGCTCTGGTCGCCGCGGGCGTCGCCGTGGTCGTCGTACTGCGCCACAACCTGGTCGACCGGGCGAGCCTGAAGTCCGAGGTCGCGGCCCGCACGGTGGCGGGCGCGCAGGCCGCGCTGAACGGAGACTTCGGTTCCGTGCCCCTGCCCGACGACGAGGACCGGCCCGTCCAGATCGTCGACTCCGCGGGCAAGGTGCTGGCCGCCAGTGACGACCTGCGCGGACGCGGTCCTGTCACGGACTACTCGCCCGCCCCCAAGGGCACCGCGCCAAGCGTCTCGTCTCACGGCGATGACAACGGCCATGACGATGACGACGATGACGACCACGACAGCGCCCCGGCCCGGGGCAAGGTCGGCACGGACGTGGACCGCAAGGACCTCGCCGTGAGGGTCGGCGACGAAACCCACGACTACAGCTTCGCCGCCGTACAGGGAACGGCCTACGACGGCCGCACCTACACCGTCTACGCGGGCACCTCGCTGGAGGACGAACAGGCCACCCTCGACCAGGTCACCAGGGTCATGCTGATCGGCCTGCCATGCCTGCTGGTCGTGGTCGCCGGGGTGACATGGCTGGTCACCCGGCGGGCGCTACGCCCCGTCGAGGGCATCCGTACGGAGATGGCCGAGATCACCGCCAGCGGCGATCTCTCGCGCCGCGTGCCCCAGCCCAACTCGTACGACGAGATCGCCCGGCTCGCCGCCACCACCAACGAGACCCTGACCGCGCTGGAGCAGTCCGTCGAGCGCCAGCACCGCTTCGTCGCCGACGCCTCCCACGAACTGCGCAGCCCGATCGCGTCCTTGCGCACCCAACTGGAGGTCGCCGTCGCGCACTCCGAACTTCTGGACGTCGAGGAGGTGCTCGCGGACGTCATCCGCCTCCAGCACCTGGCGGCCGATCTGCTCCTGCTGGCCCGCCTCGACGCCGGGGAACGGCTGGCGGAGGCCCGTGTCGACCTGGCGGTTCTCGTCCGCGAGGAACTGGCGGAACGCACTGCGACGAACCGCATCGCCCCGAGCCTCAGCATGAGCGGCGCACCGCTGGACGTGCGCGGCAGTAGAGGGCAGTTGGCCCGCGTGCTCGGCAATCTCCTCGACAACGCCCAACGCCACGCGAGGTCTGCGGTCGGCGTCGAAGTGCGCGCCGACGGCGCGGACGCGGTGCTCATCGTCACCGACGACGGCCCCGGTGTGCCCGAGGCCGACCGCGCGCGGATCTTCGAACGCTTCGTACGCCTCGACGAGGCCCGCACGCGGGACGACGGTGGAGCGGGACTTGGCCTGGCCATCGCTCGCGATGTCGTGGAGCGCCACGGCGGGACGCTGGTGGTGGGTCAGGCATCGGGTGGCGGCGCGTCTTTCCGGGTCAGGCTGCCCCGTACCACCTGACCATCGGGCTACGGGCCGACTACGGCCCGGGCCGGGCACGGACAGTCGCCGTGCCGCGGACAGCCGCCGTGCTGCGGACAGCCGCCGTGCTGCGAAACATTGGTCGTTTCCTGGTCTGCCGCTCTCTGTTTGCTGGGCTCGCTCTGGAGAGCCGGTTCCTAGGGTCGTAGCTGTCCCCCGGAGGGCCGGTTCACGGACCTCCGCATCCCCACTGATCTGGAGACACCTGATGCGTGCCCTGCCCCGCCGTGCCCTTCTCGCCGCTCCCGCCGCCCTCCTGATGTTCACCCTCGTCGCCTGCGGTGGCGGTTCCGACGACAGCTCCAGCAGCTCCAACGCCGCCGACACCCAGCAGTCAGCCCCGAGCGCGGGCGGCGCGGAGGCGGGCGGTGAGGCCGGGGGCGACGCCGACGACAAGAAGGAGCCGCCGCTGACCGGCGACATCAAGCAGAAGGCCGAGGCCGCCGCGCTGGCCAAGTACCCGGGCACGGTCCTGAAGTCCGAGGAGGACGCGGAGAAGCCCGGCATGTACGCGGTCGAGGTACAGAAGCAGGACGGCTCGACGGTCGAGGTCTACCTCGACAAGTCGTACAACGTCACCGGCACCAAGCAGGAGGGCACCGAGGAAACGGAGAACGCCGGCTGACGGCCGAGGTCCGACCCGCCGGAAGGGAGAAGCGCATGTCGACCGAGCCCCGGAACACCCCCGGCTCCCCCTCAGTGAAGCCGGCCGCCGAGACGACGGTCGTCCTCAAACCGTCGGAGGGAGCCTACGGAGCGCGCTTCGACGAGGACGCGTTCAACTACCCGTCGCCCGTCGCCTCCCAAGCCTGGCCCGGCGACGAGCCGCTGCCGAAGCCCGCGGACGCTGCCACGCCCGCGAACGCTGCCGGGTCCGCAGACGCTGCCATGCCCACGGACGCCACCGGGCCCGCGGACACCGCCGGGCCCGGCGATGAGCCGGACGCGGCGCGGCATGCACGCGGTCGCGGTCGCGAGCGGGAGCGGGAGCGGGAGCGGGAGCGGGAGGCCGGCGGGTGGCAGCGGCTGCTCGCCCGCCGCCGCCCGGTTCTGGCCGTGGCCGCCGCCCTGATGGTCATGGGCGGCTTCGGCTTCGCCCTGTCGGCGGTCAGCGACACGGTCTCCTCCAACCCGGCACCCGTCGGCACCGTGCGGGATCCCGCATCGAAATCGCCTACCGAGCAGCCCCAGCCGCCAGAGGCAACTCCCTCCCCGGCGTCTCCTCCCGACGGTGGCGCCGGCGTCCTCCCGACGCCAACCGGTTCGCTGCCATCCACCGCTGACCGGCACGACGACGAGGACGACCAGGGCCGCGAGGAAGACCAGGGCCGCCAAGAAGACCAGCAACACGAGGACGGCGACCGCTCCGGCGATGACTGACTCCCCCAGCCGGGGCGTCGCCTCCTCATCCCCGCCGTCCGGCCGGATCGCCTCGTACGGATCGCCTCGTACGGATCGCCTCGTACGCGACCGGCCGGACGGCACATTCCTCCCTTCATGCCTCTCAGGCCCCAGGCGGGTTCTCGTGAACACCCCAACTCCCGTGGCACCGCTGTGCGAGCCTGTCGCCATGCGGCTGCTGCTGATCGAAGACGACGACCGGATCGCCGGCCCGCTCACCGAAGGGCTGGGCCGCTACGGCTACACGGTGGACCGGGCCCGTACCGGCGCCGCCGGCCTGGCGGACGCCACGGCCGCCCCGGACCTGGTGCTGCTCGACCTCGGCCTGCCGGACATGGACGGGCTGGACGTATGCCGCAGCCTGCGGGCCAAGTCCGGTGTGCCCATCATCATGATCACTGCGCGTGGCGAGGAGGCCGATCGCATCGTCGGACTCGAACTCGGCGCCGACGACTACCTGGCCAAGCCCTTCGGCGTACGGGAGCTGGTCGCCCGCATCCGTGCGGTCACCCGGCGCACCACCGGCGCCCTGCCCATCGCCTCGCCGGAACCCGCCGGGCCGCCCGCCGCTCCTGGAGACGGCGCACAGCGGCTGGGGCCGCTGGAGATCGACCGTCGAGCCCGTCACGTTCGCCTCGACGGTCGTGAAATAGCCCTGACTCCACGGGAATTCGATCTGCTCGCGTATCTCGCCCAGGACCCCGGCGCCGTGCACTCACGGCAGCAGATCATGGACGCGGTGTGGGACCCGCACTTCTTCGGCCCCACCAAGACTCTCGACGCCCATGTCGCCGCGCTGCGCCGCAAGCTGGGCGACCCCGGGTGGATCACCACCGCACGCGGGGTCGGCTTCCGCCTCACCGATCCCGACCGGGACATGGCGTCCGAGGCATCGGGATGACCCGCCGCCTGCTGTTCAGCTACCTCGGCCTGACCCTACTCGTACTGGCCGGGCTGGAAATCCCGCTCGGCATCATCTACGCCCGCGGCGAGGTCTCCCGCGCCTCCCAGACCGTGGAGCGCGATGCCTCCATGCTCGCGGAGGTCACCGAGGAGAACATCGAGAAAGGCAACCTCGACGCGCTGCCCGACGTGGTCGGTGACTACGCCAACCGGACCGGCGGGCGGGTCGTGGTGACCGACCGCACCGGCATCGTCCTCGCCGACTCCCAGAAGCAGACCGGCAAGGGCACGGACCTTTCCGGCGAACCGGATATCGCCCGCGCCCTGCGCAACGAGCCCACCGTGGCCGCCGGGGACGAGGTCCTGTCGGCCACCATGCCCGGCTCCTCCGGCACCACGATCCGCGGCGCCCTGCGCCTGACCTACCCGATGACCGAGGTCACCGCCCGCATCCACCGCATCTGGGGCGCCCTCGCGCTGGCCGGCGCCTGCATCCTGGCCGCGGTGGCGCTGATCGCCTTCACCCTGGCCCGCTGGATCACCCGCCCCTTGCGCACACTGGAGGCAGCCACCGCCCAACTCGCCGACGGGCACCTCGCAAACCCGCCGGACGCGAGCACCGGCCCGCCCGAACTGCGCCGCCTGGCCGCCTCGTTCACGCATACGGCCACCCGGCTGCAGCGTCTGCTCAACGCCCAGCACGCCTTCGCCTCGGAAGCCTCCCACCAGCTCAAGACCCCGCTGACCGCGCTGCGCCTGCGGCTGGAGAACTTCGAGCCCTACCTCGACCCCCGCGCCCACGGCAGCCTCGAGGAGTCCGTCGGCGAGGTCGAGCGCCTCGGCCGTATGGTCCAGGGCCTGCTCGCGCTGGCCCGGCTCGAGAACTCGGCGACCACCGCCGAGCCGGTGGACCTGGACGCGGTCCTGACCGAGCGCGCCACGATGTGGGAACCGCTCGCCGCCGAACAGCATGTCGCCGTCAGGGTCAGCGGCGTACGAGTGGGCCAAGTGTGGGCGATTCCAGGGGCCTTGGAGCAGATCGTCGACAACCTTGTGGCCAACGCCCTGCGCGTCTCACCGCCCGGCACCACCATCACCCTGGTCCGCGCCCCCGGCGCCGAACTCCACGTCGTCGACCAAGGTCCGGGGATGTCCGCGGCCGACCGCGAGCGCGCCTTCGACCGCTTCTGGCGCGCCTCCGACACCCACCACGACGGCACGGGCCTCGGCCTGCCCATCGTCCGCCACCTCGTCCGCGCCTCCGGCGGCGAGATCACCCTGCACGGCGCTCCCGGCGGCGGCCTGGACGCCCAAGTCCGCCTGCGGCCCGTGGCCGCCGGGCGGTCTCGAACAGCGGGCGGGACCCCGCGTTCGACACGGGCAACGGCGGGAGCACGCTGATCACGGTGCGTAGAGGTCGAGCGTCTTCGGGATAGCCGGACGACAGATGACTGCGGGACCGACCGGGGGGAGCGGCCCCGCAGCCCGCACGGATGTTACACCCGTAACATGGGGGCATGTGACGCATGGGACAGGAGCGGCCCGGACACCCTCACCCGGCACCGACCCGGCACCGACGACGGCCTGACCGTCGTACCCCGCCTCGCCGGCCTGGCCGCCACCGCACCACAGGAGTGACCGGTTCCGATCAGGACTGCCGCTCCCAGCCGGATACCAGATGCCGAATACCGGATACCCCGCGCGGCCCCTTACGCGGACGTCTCCGCACCCGCCGCGCCCTCACTTGCCAATGCGGCTGCCTCGAACGCGGCCAGCGCAGCTGAGGCCCGCCCCAGCTCGGCCCGCACCCGGTCACCCTGCGGGGCGTCGAAATAGTCCCTGGCCTCGATCTTTGCCACCCACGCCCGGAATCGCGCCAGGTCGGCCTCCGATTCCTCCACCTCCGCGAAGATCGCTCGCCCGCGCCCGGTCTCGAGCTCCAGCTCCTCGAAGAACGCCGGCAGCCGCTCCAGCACCTCCGCGTACTCCTGGTCGACGGCCGCCGTCATGTCTGCGGCGAGCCCATACCGTTCGGTCTCGTCGACGACCTCGATGTGCACCACACGCATCCGTCCACCGTCACCGCGCACCCGTTCACCGAGCTCGGCCACGGCAGCGGCCACTGCGGGCCGGTCGGGCAGCAGACACACCGACTGCTGCAGATACAACGCCCCCAGCCCCTTGAGCTTCCGCCACACCTGCATCCGCAACGACGTCGCCGCACCGGCTGTCATCACCGACACCAGCAGCCACCGCGTATCCGCCTCACTCGCCACGGGACGACCGTAACCCCGCCACGAGGAGGGTGTGACCGGCAGACACGGCCCCAGCAGGGCCCCTGTAGGGCACCTGTAGGGCACCTGGATCTTGATCCGAGTGGGTGAACGGGGGCCGGCGTCTCGCAGTGGCGACCCCCGTCACTGCGTCTCCGCAGGTAAAACCGCTTCTTCCCGCGTAGTGCGCGGTGGGGCGGGTGGGACTCGAACCCACGGCCGACGGATTATGAGTCCGCTGCTCTAACCGGCTGAGCTACCGCCCCGTAACGGCGCGTCGCGCGCATCCGCGTGCGCCGTCTGCCGCAGCATAGCCGCTCATACGATCTGTTGCTTCGGGGGGCCGGGGATGGGTACCCCCATGCCCGCGTACCGGGGCCCATGACGGGCCGGGGGCCTGAGCGGCCGGGCAGGGGGATCACAACGGGGCGGGAAATGAAAAAGGACCCCGAGGGGTCCTCTCCCGCTGCTCCCCCGACTGGACTCGAACCAGTAACCCTCCGGTTAACAGCCGAATGCTCTGCCAATTGAGCTACAGGGGACCGAGCTCCCCCGACTGGACTCGAACCAGTAACCTGCCGGTTAACAGCCGGCTGCTCTGCCAATTGAGCTACAGGGGATTGCTCCGTGTGCACCGACCGCGACCCCATCCGGGGCTCCCGGACGGCGTGCGCTCGCTGCGACACATACATTAGCGCAAGCAGGGGGGTGCTCCGCCAATCGGTAACCTCGTGGGTGTCCACGGCGGCCGTGGGTGATCTGCGGCCGGGACGGGTAGGCGCTGCACGACCCCAGGGTCCGATGCGAGGGACAACCAGAAGGGCAGGTCGATGCGGTACCGGCTGACGTTCATCACGGGGCTGGCTGTCGGATACGTACTCGGCACGCGGGCCGGCCGCGAGCGGTACGAGCAGCTGCGTACATGTGCGCAGCAGTTCGTACGGAATCCGGCGGTCCGGAACACCGCCGAGACGGCCGCGCTGGGCGGGCGGCAGGCGGCGGCCAGGGCCTTTGAGAAGACCAAGCCGCTGCGCGAGCGGATCGGGCAGCGGGAGAAGTCCGCCGGCGCGGAGGACGACTGGGGGACGAGCAACACCTAGCCCTCCGCGGTGGCATGATCTGGGTCCATGGGGATAGTCGCCGGGTTGGACAGTTCGTCCGAGAGCACACGGATCGTCGTCTGCGATACGGATACGGGAGCCGTGATCAGGCAGGGTTACGCCCCGCACCCCGCGGCCGACGCCGCGACTCCCCCAGGGGCCGCCCCCGCCTCGCCGTACGACGTGGACCCCCAGTCCTGGCTGCTGTCGCTCGGCGAGGCCGCCGGGGGCAAGCTGCTGGAGGGGGTCCAGGCCATCGGCGTATCGGCGCAGGGGCACGGGCTGCTCGCGCTGGACGCGGGCGGGGGGCTCGTACGGCCCGCCCTGGTGGGCAACGACAAGCGCGCCCAGTCCGCGGCCGCCGACCTCATCGACTCGCTCGGCGGCCGCGCCGCATGGGCACAGGCGGTCGGCTCTGTGCCGAGCGCGACGCAGGCCGTCGCCAAACTGCGGTGGCTGGCCCGCACCGAACCGGACGCGGCGCGGCAGGTGACCGAGCTGATGCAGCCGCACGACTGGCTGGTGTGGCAGCTGCTGGGGCGGCCCGCGCGGCGCACCACCGACCGCGGCACGGCCTCCGGCACCGGCTACTGGTCCGCCGCGACCGGCTCCTGGCGCCCCGACCTCATCGAGCTGGCGCTCGGCCACCAGGTGCGGCTGCCCCAGGTCATCGGCCCCGCCGAGGCCGCGGGCCACACCCCCGAGGGGCTGCTGATCTCCGCCGGGACCGGCGAGACCATGGCGGCGGCCTTCGGCCTCGGCGTCGGCATCGGCGACGCGGTGATCTCGCTGGGCGCCTCGGGTTCCGTCTTCTCCGTCCACCACGAGGCGCTGGTCGACCCCTCCGGCACCATCACCTCGTACGCGGACGCCACCGGCATGCATCTGCCGGTCGTCCATACGCTCAACGCCGTACGGGCGCTGCGCGGCACCGCGGAGCTGCTGAGCGTCGATCTGGAAGGGCTCTCCGCGCTCGCGCTCAAGTCCACGCCCGGGTCGTACGGGCTGGTGCTGCTGCCCTACCTCGAGGGCGAGCGCACCCCGCATCTGCCGCACACCGCCGGGACGCTGACGGGGCTGCGGCGCGAGAGCATGAAGCCCGAGCACCTGGCCCGCGCCGCCTTCGAGGGCATGCTGTGCGGGCTCGCGGACGCGCTGGACGTGTTGCGCGGGCGCGGGGTCGCGGTGCGGCGGGTGTTCCTGCTGGGGTCCGCGGCGGACCTGCCCGCGGTGCGCGCCATCGCCCCCGCGCTGCTTGACGCCCAGGTCGTGGTGCCCCAGCCCGCGGACTACGCCGCGCTGGGCGCCGCCCGGCAGGCCGCCTGGGCCCTGGGCGCCGCGCACGGCACCCTCTCGCCGCACCAGCCGCCGCTGTGGCCGGCGGCCGCGAGCCAGGTCTTCGAGGCGGGCGAGGAGCTGGCGGTGGGGCAGGCGGTGCGGCAGCAGTACGTCGCGGTGCGCGAGCAGACCCACCCGGGGGCGTTCGAGGCCGGCCCGGGTGTGGGGCAGATGGGGTAGCGGTCGGTACGGGTTGGGTCAGGTCGGGTCGGGTCAGGTCGGGTCGGGTCGGGGTATCCGGGTTGCGGTCTGTTCGGGCCCGCCGTCAGTCCGGATAGCCGTCAGTCCAGATAGCCGCGGAGCTGGTCCGCGAACGCGTGGTCCCGCAGCTTGTTGAGCGTCTTCGACTCGATCTGCCGGATCCGCTCCCGCGTGACCCCGAAGATCCGCCCTATCTCCTCCAGCGTCCGGGGCCGCCCGTCGGCCAGCCCGTACCGCAGCTGCACCACCTTCCGCTCCCGCTCCCCGAGCGTGGAGAGCACGGCCTCCAGATGCTCCCGCAGCAGCAGGAACGCCGCGGACTCGACCGGCGAGGCGGCATCCCCGTCCTCGATCAGATCGCCGAGCGCGACATCGTCCTCCTCGCCGACGGGCGCGTGCAGCGACACCGGCTCCTGGGCCAGGCGCAGCACCTCGCTCACCCGCTCCGGGGAGAGGTCGAGGTGGTGGGCGACCTCCTCGGGCGTGGGCTCGTAGCCGCGCTCCTGGAGCATCCGGCGCTGCACCCGCACCACCCGGTTGATCAGCTCGACGACATGCACCGGAACCCGGATCGTACGGGCCTGGTCCGCGAGGGCGCGGGACATGGCCTGGCGGATCCACCAGGTCGCGTACGTCGAGAACTTGTACCCGCGGGCGTAGTCGAACTTCTCCACGGCGCGGATCAGCCCGAGGTTGCCCTCCTGCACCAGGTCGAGCATGGTCAGACCTCTGCCGACATAGCGCTTGGCCACGGAGACGACGAGGCGGAGGTTGGCCTCGATGAGGCGGCGCTTGGCCATGCGGCCCAGGACAACCAGCCGGTCGAGGTCGTGGGCGAGCTGGGTGTCGAGGTCGGGGGTGTTGCTCAGCTTCTCCTCGGCGAACAGGCCCGCCTCGACGCGGCGCGCGAGCTCCACTTCCTCGGCGGCGGAAAGCAGCGGGATGCGGCCGATCTCGCGGAGGTACTGGCGGAAGAGGTCGGAGGAGGGGCCGCTGGAGGTCTCGGCGCGTACGGCCGGCTCGGGGGCCTCCTCGGGGGCCTCCTCGGCGGCCTCGGGGAGCTCTGAGGGTCCGGCGGCTTCCTCGGCTTCTACGGCCTCGGGGGGTTCCGCGGCTTCCGCGGCTTCCGGCGGCTCCGCTTCCGGTCCGGCTGTTACGGCCGCCAGTGCCTCCACCGCCTCCAGCGCGGCCGGTGCCGAGGCCGCGGCCGGTGCCGCGGTCGGTCTGGAGTCGGCGTGAGGGTGGGGGGACTGCGGCGGCGTCGCCGTGGGGGCCGCGTCGGTCAGGGTCTGGGTCTGCACGGGGGCGACCTCCAGGGTGATCGCTGCTGAGGCGGCAGAACGATCGGGTACGGCTGCGGCGGCCACGCCACCGTCCGTCCCGTACATCATGAGCGGATCTGCGGGGGAATCCGGCCCTTCCTGGCCAACACCGCCGCGCTCCGAGGACTCAGGCACCGCAACCCAGTGTGGAGTACGACACAGGCCCGCCACGAGGGGCGTGCGAGCACTTTTTGCGCTGCGGGCCGTGACCGGGCGGTTACAGCGCCGGGCCACGGCCGCCCGCGGGGGCCGCCTACAGGGCCGCGGCGCCCTTCTCGCGGAGGGACTGCCCGTACTGCTGCAGCACCCACAGCTCGTTCTGCACGGCGGCGAGGTGGTCGGCGTCCGCGCCGGCGCTGAGGCGCTGGAGAGTGCCCTGGACCTCGCCGATCCGCTGGTTCACCGCGGCCAGCCGGACGGTCACCAACTGGACGCCCGCGTACACCTCGTCGGGGTCGCGGCGGGTGTTCAGGGCCTCGACCGCGAGCTCGGTGACCATCGCGCGCACCGTGTCGTCGGGGGCGGCGTCGCGGACCCGCGCCAGATAGTCGCCGTCGGCGGCGCCCGCCCCGCCCGCGTCCTCGATGGTGCGGCGCACGGCGGCGTACGGCGGGGCGGTGAACTCGTCGATCCCGTACGCGTCGAAGGCCGGGGAGACCAGCTCCGGGCGCTGGAGGGCGAGCTTCAGCAGCTCGCGCTCGACGCGGTGGGCGGGGCTGCGGAGGTTCAGCGCGGGGCCGCGCGGGGGCTGCGGGCCGCCGTCGGGGCCGCCCCCCGGCCCCGCGGCGTGCCCGGCCCCGGGGCCGGAGCCTCCACCTTGGCCGGGGCCGCCATAGCCTCCGCCGGGCCCGCCCGGACCACCGGGGCCGCCCGGGCCGCCGCCGCGGCGGGCGCCGCCCTGCTGTGGGCCGCCGCCGCGCTGGCCGCGCTCGCGGGCCCACTGGGCGAGCTGTGAGACCCGGCGGACGACGAACTGGGTGTCGAGGATGCCGAGCAGCCCCGCGAGATGCACCGCGGACTCGTGCTGGATCGATCTGTTCTTGATCCCGGCGACGACCGGCGCGGCCTCCTCGAGCGCCGCGGCCCGCCCCACCGCCGTATCCAGGTTGTGCCGGGCGACGATCTGCCGGATCGCGAACTCGAAGAGCTGCGTACGGCTGTCCACCAGCTCCTTGACGGCGCCGTCACCCTCGGCGAGACGCAGCTCGCACGGGTCCATCCCGCCCGGCGTGATCGCGATATACGTCTCGGCGGCGAACTTCTGGTCGTCCTCGAAGGCCCGCAGCGCCGCCTTCTGCCCCGCCGCGTCGCCGTCGAAGGTGAAGACCACCTCGGCGCTCGAGTTGTCCATCAGCAGCCGCCGGAGGATCTTGATGTGGTCGCCGCCGAAGGCCGTGCCGCAGGTGGCGATGGCGGTGGTCACCCCGGCGAGATGGCAGGCCATGACGTCCGTATAGCCCTCGACGACGACGGCCCGGCTGGTCTTGGCGATCTCCTTCTTGGCGAGGTCGATGCCGTACAGCACATGGGACTTCTTGTAGAGCGGCGTCTCGGGGGTGTTCAGATACTTCGGGCCGTTGTCGTCGTCGCGCAGCTTGCGCGCGCCGAAGCCGACGACCTCGCCGGTGATATCGCGGATGGGCCACATCAGACGGCCGCGGAAGCGGTCGATGGGGTTACGGCGGCTCTCCTGGGCGAGACCGGAGAGGATCAGCTCCTTGTCGGTGAATCCGCGGCCGCGCAGAAAGCGGACGAGGTGGTCCCACCCGGCCGGGCTGTAGCCGACGCCGAAGTGCTGGGCGGCGGCTTGGTCGAAGCCGCGCTCGGCGAGGAATTTGCGGCCGATCTCCGCCTCGGGGCTGTCCAGCTGCTCCACATAGAACTGGGCGGCCGCCTTATGGGCCTCCACCAGGCGGGTGCGCTCGCCCTGCTGCCGGCCGGGGGTCGCGCTGCCCTGCTCGTAGCGCAGGGTGATACCGGCCTGGGAGGCCAGCCGCTCGATGGTCTCGGCGAAGGAGAGGTGGTCGATCTTCATGATGAAGTCGACCGTGTCGCCGCCCTCCTGGCAGCCGAAGCAGTAGAAAAGCCCCTTGCTGGGGCTGACCTGGAAGGACGGGGACTTCTCGTCATGGAAGGGGCACAGGCCCTTGAGATTGCCGCCGCCGGCATTGCGCAGCTGGAGGTACTCGGACACAACGGCGTCAATCGGGACCGCGTCCCGCACCGCCTTCACGTCGTCATCGTTGATCCTGCCTGCCACGCGTGAATTCTACGGCCGGGCTCCGACATCGCCGGAGCCCAGCCGGGCGCGCAACCGGTGTACGGGGTTCCGCCTACGGGGTTCCGCCTACGGGAGCAGGGACGTCAGCGGGACGGACGGGTTCGCCAGGTCGTCGGGGTCGAGGCGGACGCCACTGCGGATGAGGCGCTGGATGGGCTCGACGACATCCCACACGTTCACGTTCATCCCCGCCAGCAGGCGGCCCTCGCTCAGCCAGAAGGCGATGAACTGCCGCTTGCCGACGTCGCCGCGGCACACCACCTGGTCGTACGAGCCGGGCGGCGCGTAGCCGGAGTACTCCAGTCCGACGTCGTACTGGTCGGAGAAGAAGTAGGGCACGCGGTCGTACGCCACGTCCTGCCCGAGCATGGCGCGGGCCGCGGCCGGTCCGCCGTTCAGCGCGTTGGCCCAGTGCTCGACGCGCACCCGGCC
Organism: Streptomyces sp. NPDC020845; assembly: GCF_044334165.1. Taxonomy (NCBI): domain Bacteria; kingdom Bacillati; phylum Actinomycetota; class Actinomycetes; order Kitasatosporales; family Streptomycetaceae; genus Streptomyces; species Streptomyces sp. NPDC020845. The sequence continues at coordinate 163,571 of NZ_JBIRSJ010000017.1, forward strand.
CCCCGGCGGCTCGATACCGCCCGGGAAGGCGAGCGGGGCCGCGGCCACGTCGCCCGCCGCGAAGACGTCCGGGTCGCTGGTGCGCAGCGAGGCGTCCACCACGATCCCGCCGCCCGCCGCGCGGTCCGCCACCTCCAGACCGGACGCCTCGGCGAGCGCGGTGCGCGGGGCGGCGCCGATCGCGGCCAGCACGTCGTGGGCGGGGTGCTCCTCCCCGTCGTCGGTGCAGGCCGCCAGCACCACACCGTCCTGCCCGGTGATCTCGGTGAGCCGGGCGCCGAAGTGGAAGCGGACGCCGTGCTCCCGGTGCAGATCGGCGAAGAGGGTGCCGAGCTCGGGACCGACGACGAGATGGAGCGGGGTGGGCTCGGGCTCGACGATCGTCACCTCGGCGCCGTACCCGCGCGCGGCCGCCGCCACCTCCAGGCCGATCCAGCCCGCCCCCGCGATGACCAGCTGACCGTTGTCCCGGCCGAGCGCGGCCAGGACCGACCGCAGCCGCTCGGCGTGGGCGAGACGGCGCAGATGATGCACGCCGACGAGGTCGGTGCCGGGGATGTCGAGCCGACGCGGCTCGGCGCCGGTCGCCAGCAGCAGCCGGTCGTAGTGGATACGGGTCCGATCGCCGAGGACAACGGCCTTGGCGGCGCGGTCGAGCTGCACGGCGGTCTGGCCGAGGTGCAGCTCGATATCGGCCTGGGCATACCAGGCGGGCTCATGCACGAAGACGCTGTCGCGCTCCTGGCTGCCGGTGAGGAAGCCCTTGGACAGGGGCGGTCGCTCATAGGGGTGGTCGCGCTCGTCACAGATCAGGATCACCCGGCCGGTGAATCCCTCGGCCCGGAGGGTTTCCGCGGCTTTTGCCCCGGCCAGACCCCCTCCGACGATGACGAACGTCTGGTGTGCGTCGACCACTTCTCTCCTCCTCGCTGCCGCGCGATTCCCATGCGCGGCTACGCCGTGTCAAGGCCGGTCGTATGAGCCCCGGTCATGTGAGCCGATGTTCGAGCCTCCCGCACCACGCGTGCGGCGGGAAGGGGCAGAAAGCTGCTGCCTGGAGTTCCGGCGTTCGTCAGCGGCTGTCAGCAGGTGTCGGCAGGTTGGGTGTTGGCCGGGTGACAAATGCCAAGTTATCCGGCCGTAGTGCGGCGGCAGCTTAAACACGCGCCCGTGGGCCACGGCCCACCGTCGCCGAGCCGTACGGCGGGGTGGGCCCACCCGCACCCGCCGGGCACGGGCGAGGCGGGCACGGGCGAGGCGGGCACGGGCGAGGCGGGCGGGGCCGCGCGTGCCCGGCGGGCGCGGGCGGGACGCCCCCGCTCATGGCCGCCGGACCGTGCCACGGGTGGCCAGTCGGGCGTGCAGGGAGCGGGCGGAGGTGTCGGTGAGGGCGGCGATTTGGTCGACGATGGCGCGGAGGCGCGCCGTGTCGTCCCCGGCGGCGTCCGCTTCGTCGTACAGGGCGCGGAACTGCGGGTCCAGGCCGACCGGGGCGCGGGCGATCAGTGCCTCGCCCAGTTCGGCGATGATGACTCGTTGGTCGGCGCGGACCGCTTCTTGGTCGGCGCGCTGCATCACATAGCGGTCGGCGACCGCCTTCAGGACCGCGCATTCCAGGCGCGCCTCGCGCGGGACCACGAGCTCGGCGCCGTAGCGGGTGAAGCGGCCGGTGCCGTACGCGGCGCGGGTGGCACCCTCGGCGGCGAGGCAGAAGCGGCCGATGAGCTGGCTGGTGGCGTCCTTGAGCCGGGCCTGTGCGACGGAGGAGCCGTCGTAGCCGTGGGGCCACCACTCCTGGTCGAGCAGCCGGTCCAGGGCCTCGGCAAGTTCGTCGGGCTCGGCACCCGGGGCGTAGCGGGCGGCGGCGACCGCGAACACCTCGCGGCGCTCGGGTTCGGCGAGCAGCAGGCCGGGGTCGAGGTGGCCGGCGTGCAGGCCGTCCTCGACGTCGTGGACCGAGTACGCCACGTCGTCGGACCAGTCCATGACCTGGGCCTCGAAGCAGGTGCGGTGCTCGGGCGCGCCCTGCCGGAACCAGGCGAAGACCGGGATGTCGTCCTCGTACACCCCGAACTTGCGCGAGCCGGGGTCGCTGGGGTGCCCGCCGCGCGGCCAGGGGTATTTGGTGGCGGCGTCGAGCGCGGCGCGGGTGAGGTTGAGCCCCACGCTCACCGCGGCTCCGGTGTCCGGGTCGGCGACGAACCGCTTGGGTTCCAGCCGGGCGAGCAGCCGCAGCGACTGGGCGTTTCCCTCGAAGCCGCCGCAGGTCTCGGCGACCTCGTTGAGCGCCTGCTCGCCGTTGTGCCCGAAGGGCGGATGGCCGAGGTCGTGGGCCAGACAGGCCATCTCCACCAGGTCCGGGTCGCAGCCGAGGGCGGCGCCGAGCTCCCGGCCCACCTGGGCGCACTCCAGGGAGTGGGTCAGCCGGGTGCGCGGGGTGGCGTCCCAGGCGGGGGCGGCGGCGCCGGGGCCCGGGTCGGCGGCGGGGGCCGCGGGGACGGCGGGTACGACCTGGGTCTTGCCGGCCAGCCTGCGCAGCGCGGCCGAGTGCAGCACCCGCGCCCGGTCCCGCTGGAACGCGGTCCGGCCCGGGCGCTTGTCGGGCTCGGCCGCCCAGCGCTCGAGGTCCGCCGCCTCGTAGCCGGGGCTCGCCCAGGCTGAGGCTGCGGACTCGGTCGGCTGGAGGGTTGGGTGGGCAGTGGGCCGGGCTTGTTCTGCGGACTCAGCTGATGGTTCGGGTGCCGTGGGGCCAGTGCGGCTCATACACCGACGGTAACCGCCGGATGTGACATGGGTGCAGAGGCGAGCGCCTGTTCGTAGCGGTGGACCACGAGCCGCGCCACGGCCGGATGGTCGCCCAGCGGCCCGGAGGCGATACCGGGTGCCGCGTCCGCGCACTGGGTCGCGAAGCGGCCCGGCGCGGCGAAGTACGAGGCCACCGCGATCCGCCGGCCACGCCCCATGTCGGTCAGGGCGCGTACCGCCTCGGCCACCGTGGGCGCGGCGGCGGAGGCGTAGCCGGGCAGTACGGGCACGCCGCCGAGCCGGGCGCTGAGCAGGGCCGCCGTACGGGCCGTGTCGGCGGCCGAGTCCCGGTCGCGGGAGCCCGCCGCCGCCAGGACGACGCCCGCCCCGGAGAGCCCGCCGGATGGCCCCCCGAACAGCCCGCCGGACGGCCACCCGGCCTCGGTGAGGCGCGCGTGCAGGGCCTCGGCGAGCAGCGGGTGCGGGCCGAGCGGGGCGGCCATACGGACGGACAGGTGGGGCGCGGCGGCGACGGCGTCCGGCAGGTCCCGTTTGATGTGATGGCCGCGGCCGAGGAGGAGCGGTACGAGGACGGCCTCGCCGCGCAGCCCGGCGAGCGTGTCGGCGAGCAGCGGATCGTTCAGCTCGACATGGCCGAGGCGTACGGGCAGGTCGGGGCGGAGCGCGCGGACGCGGTCCACGAGCGCGGTGACCGTGCGCAGCGCCTCCGGGTCACGGCTGCCGTGCGCCACGGCGACGAGGGTGGGCGGGCGGTGCGGGGCGGTGGGACGGGAGCCGCTGACGGTGAGATGGCCGAGTTGCGCGCTGAGCTGTGCGGTGATCCGGGTCATGAGCTGGGCCGTACTGTCGAGAGGGCCGGAAGGGGCTGCGGGACCGGGGCGAGACGACGCCTTCATGACGAGAGCCTCGCAGCGGGACATTGCACCCCCGTTGCGCGGCCGTCACAGGTGATTGCCACGAGTTCACCGCTCACCCCCGCCCGCGCTGAGGTCCGGTTGCCCGATGCGTAACGCGAGCGGGCGCGGCACGTAACACGGCCGTAGCACGCTGACCGCATGCCGCATGTGACCGGCGCCATGACGCCCGACCCCGCCGTCGACACCCACTGCCCGTACTGCTCGCTCCAGTGCGGCATGGCGCTGCGCCCCGCGCCGGGGAGCGAAGGGGGCGTGGCGGTGGTGGAGCGGACGGCGTTCCCCGTGAACCGCGGCGCGCTGTGCGGCAAGGGCCGTACGGCGCCCGCCGTACTCTCCTCCCAGGTGCGCCTGACCGAGCCGCTGGTCCGCCGCCCTGACACCGGCCGGCTCGAACCGGCCACCTGGGAGGAGGCCCTGGACCGGATCGCGGAGGGGCTGGCGGGCGCGGCGCAGACGTACGGGCGGGACACCGTGGGGGTCTTCGGCGGGGGCGGGCTGACGAACGAGAAGGCGTACGCGCTGGGGAAGTTCGCCCGGGTCGTGCTCGGCACCTCGCAGATCGACTACAACGGCCGCTTCTGCATGTCCTCGGCCGCCGCCGCGCACAACAGGGCCTTCGGCCTCGACCGCGGGCTGCCGTTCCCGCTGGCTGACGTGGCCCGCACCGGGTGTGTGATCCTCGTCGGCTCGAACCTGGCCGAGACCATGCCGCCCGCGCTGCGCTATCTGACCGAGCTGAAGGAGTCCGGCGGCAAGCTGATCGTCATCGACCCGCGCCGGACCCGGACCGCCGAACAGGCGGATCTGCACCTGGCCCCGCGCCCCGGGACGGACCTGGCGCTCGCGCTGGGTCTGCTGCACCTGGTGGTCGCGGAGGGGCGGGTGGACGAGGAGTTCATCGCGCGGCGTACGAACGGCTGGCCCGAGGCGCGGGCCGCGGCGATGGCGCACTGGCCGGAGATGGTCGAGCGGATCACCGGCGTCCCGGTTCCCGAACTCCGCGAAGCGATGCGGATGTTCTGCGACGCGGAAAGCTCCATGGTGCTCACGGCGCGCGGGCCCGAGCAGCAGTCGAAGGGCACGGACACCGTCGGCGCCTGGATCAACCTGTGCCTGGCCACCGGCCGCGCCGGCCGCCCGCTGTCCGGCTACGGCTGCCTCACCGGCCAGGGCAACGGCCAGGGCGGCCGCGAACACGGCCAGAAGGCCGATCAGCTGCCCGGCTACCGCAAGCTCGACGACCCGGCGGCCCGCGCCCATGTGGCCGGCGTATGGGGCGTCGCCCCCGACGCGCTGCCGGGGCCGGGGCGCAGCGCGTACGAACTGCTGGACGCGCTCGGCGGCGACGTACGGGCCCTGCTGCTCATGGGCTCCAACCCGGTCGTCTCCGCTCCCCGCGCGGCCCATATAGAGGCGCGATTGCGGTCGCTGGACTTCATGGCGGTCGCGGACGTCGTCCTCTCGGAGACCGCCGCGCTCGCGGACGTCGTCCTTCCGGTGACCCAGTGGGCGGAGGAGACGGGCACGACGACCAACCTGGAAGGCCGCGTCATCCTGCGCCGCGCCGCCATCACCCCGCCGCCCGGCGTCCGCTCGGACCTGGAGGTGCTTCACGGGTTGGCCGCCCGGCTGGGCTGGGAGAAGGGCTTCCCGACGGACCCGGAGGAGGTCTTCGACGAGCTGCGGCGCGCGTCGGCGGGCGGGGTGGCGGACTACTCGGGCATCACCTACCGCCGGATCGCGGAGGAGGACGGGGTCTTCTGGCCCTGCCCGGAGGGGGCGGAGGCCGCGGAGTCGGACTCGGCCCTTTCGGCCGGGACCGCGGCAGAGGCCGCCGGGGCGGGCCTGGCTGGGGCCGGGGCGCAGGGCGCCTCGGCCGAGCCCGGCCTGCCCCCGGGTACGCACCCCGGTACGCCGCGCCTCTTCCTCGACCGCTTCGCGACCGACGACGGCCGGGCCCGCTTCGTACCGGTGTCCCACCGCCCCGCGGCGGAGGAGCCCGACGCGGAGTATCCGCTGTTCCTGACCACCGGCCGGGTGCTCTCCCAGTACCAGTCGGGCGCGCAGACGCGTCGGGTCGAGGAGCTGAACCGGGCCGCCCCCGGCCCCTTCGTCCAGCTGCACCCCCAGCTCGCCGAGCGCCTGGGTGCCGCCGAGGGCGACCGGCTCGCGGTGGTCTCGCGCCGCGGGCGGGCCGTCGCCCCGGCCCGCATCAGCCGCGACATCCGGCCGGACACGGTGTTCATGCCCTTCCACTGGGCGGGCGAGGGACGGGCCAACGCGCTCACGAATCCGGCGCTGGATCCGGTCTCGCGGATGCCGGAGTTCAAGGTGTGCGCGGTGCGGGTGGAACGGGCGGAACAGGTGGAACCAGCCGCGGGATAGTTCCCCACCCCGGCGGGGCCGCCCCGCCGGGGTCGGCCACAGGCGCAGCCGGGGGCTCCCGGCAGGGCGGGGCGGGGATCAGCGCGCCCCCACCTCAGCCCTCGTACACGTCGACTTCCTTCAGGTACGCCGCCCGAGCCGCCTCGTCCAGGAAGGAGGCGCGGAAGGAATTCCGCGCGAGCACTCGCAGCGTGGCGTCGTCCAGGCGCAGCGCGTCCCGCACGGCGTTGAAGTTGTCGCCCGCGTAGCCCCCGAAGTACGCCGGGTCGTCGGAGTTCACCGTCACCAGCAGCCCCGCGTCCAGCATCGCCCGCAGTGGGTGGTCCTCGAGCCGGTCGACGACCCGCAGCCGGACGTTGGACAGCGGGCATACGGTCAGCGGGATCTGGTCCGCGACCAGCCTGGCGACCAGGGCCTCGTCTTCCAAGGAGCGTACGCCGTGGTCGACGCGGTCGACGCCGAGGATGTCCAGCGCCTCCCATACGTACGCGGGCGGCCCCTCCTCCCCCGCGTGCGCCACGCACTTGAGCCCCGCCTCCCGCGCCCGGGCGTACACCTCGCGGAACTTCGACGGCGGGTTGCCGACCTCCGCCGAGTCGAGGCCGACGGCCGCGAGGCGGTCCAGGTAGGGGCGGGCCGACTCGAAGGTCTCCAGGGCGGACTCGGCACTCTCGTCGCGCAGGAAGCACATGATCAGGCGGGTGGTGATGCCGTACGTCCGCTCCGCCGCGTCCAGCGCGCGCGTCAGGCCGTCGATGACCGTGCCGATCGCGACGCCGCGCGCGGTGTGGGCCTGCGGGTCGAAGAAGATCTCGGCGTGCCGGACGCCCTGTGCGCGGGCGCGGGCGAGATAGGCGTTGGTGAGGTCGGCGAAGTCGTCCTCGGTGCGCAGCACTGCCATCAGCGCGTAGTAGAGGTCCAGGAAGTCCTGGAGGTCGGTGAAGGAGTACGCGGCGCGCAGCTCGTCCTGGGTGGCGTACGGCAGCTCGACGCCGTTGCGCTCGGCGAGCGCGAAGGCCAGCTCGGGTTCGAGGGTGCCCTCGATGTGGAGGTGGAGCTCTGCTTTGGGGATCGGGGGCGGGGTCGGGGGCACGACGGGATCACCTGCTGTTTTCGCTGACGGGGAAACTCACGGGGAGGCTGACAAGACTAATGCGGCGGTGTCTGCCGGCTGAACCGATCAAGCAACCGATCGGTCGTGATCGGCGTCAGTCCAGTCGGACAGCGGAGAGAGCGGTGGACGGATGGGTGCCGGAGAGCGGGTACGGAGAGCGGTGCGGGCCGTGCGGGCGCGGCTGCGCCTGCCCAGGACCCGGCGCGGGCAGCGCCGCGCCGTCCAGGTGGTGATGGGTGTCAGCGTGCTCGCGCTGCTGCCCGCGACCTGGCTGCGGCTGTCCACCGACGCCCGGGTCCGTACGGTCGCGGACGTCCCCAAGGCGCCGGTGGCGGTGGTCTTCGGCGCCGGGCTGTGGAACGGCGAGCCGTCCCCGTATCTGGCGCACCGCCTCGACGCGACCGCCGAGCTGTACGAGCGGGGCAAGGTCCGCGCGATCCTGGTGACCGGCGACAACAGCCGGCACGACTACGACGAGCCGGACGCGATGCGCGCCTATCTCGTCCGGCACGGTGTGCCGGACGGGCGCATCGTGAGCGACTACGCGGGCTTCGACACCTGGGACTCGTGCAGCCGTGCCGAGCGGATCTTCGGCGTGCGCCGGGCGGTGCTGGTGAGCCAGGACTTCCATATCCGCCGGGCGCTGGCGCTGTGCGAGGCGGCGGGCATCGACGCGTACGGGGTCGGCGTCGCCGAGCCGCACGATGTGACGTGGCTCTTCGGCGGGGCGCGGGAGGCCGTCGCGGCGGGCAAGGCCGCGCTGGACGCGGCCTTCAAGCCCGATCCGCACTTCCTGGGGCCGCGCGAGCGGGGGATCGACAAGGCGCTGGCGGGCTCCCGCTGAGCCGTGCCCTCAGGCTGCGTTCAGTCGATCGTCGTCTGCTCCACCACCCACCCCAGGTAGTCCTCACTCCCCTGCGTGATCGGCGTCGCGATGATCTCCGGCGTCTCGTAGTCATGCGCCTCGCGGAGGTGCGCCTCCAGCTCCCCGTACCGCGCCGCGGTGGTCTTGAACAGCACCTGCCACTCGGCGGCCGTCTCGATCTCGCCCTGCCACCGGTACACCGACGTCACGGGCTGGCTGATCTGCGCGCAGGCCGCAAGCCGCGCGGTCACGGCCCCGCGCGCCAGCGCCTCGGCCTTCTCTGGGGTGTCGGTGGTGGTCAGTACGGTCAGGAAGTCGGCCATGGTGGAAGAGCCCTTCTGTACGCATCCCGGCTGTGCGACTGGCGCGCAACACGCTAGCCGGTGACGATTGAGGTGACCCGGCGACGATCGAGGGACACCATGGACGACCTCACCGCACTCGCACGCCACCACCTGGACCGGGCCAAGACCGACCCCCACGGCCGAAGCTCCCATCTCTTCCTGCATGACGGGCCGCTGCGGCAGAGCGTGATCGCCATGGTCGCCGGTTGCGAGCTCGAGGAGCACAACGCGCCCCCGGCGGCGAGCCTGCAGGTGCTGCACGGGCATGTCCGGCTGACCGCGGGCAAGACCGGGCACGTCCGGCTGGAGCTCATCGCGGGGCAGGTGCAGCGCATCCCGCAGGAGCGCCACGCGCTGGTGGCGGTGGAGGACTCGGTGGTGCTGCTGACCGCCGTGACCGCCACGGTGGGCTGCCCCACCCCCACCGAGGAGGCCGCCGCGCACCACCACGCCGCACGTCCCCACATGGCGCGCTGAGACAGAGGCACCCGCGCCCCCGGCGCTGATTGCCCGGGGGCGCGGGATCGGTATGGTCTCAGCCGGTCACCGGGGCGAGCTGGACGCGGTCGATGTTCGGGGCGTACGAGCTCGCGTTGGAGAACGTCAGCGTGTTCGCGCCCTTCGCCAGCTCGACCGGGACGGCCACGCTCCAGTAGTCGTTCCAGGTCCAGGTGTTCTTGAAGGTGACGCGCTGGGCCGCGCCGCCCCCGACCGCGATATCGGCGGTCCGGGAGATGATGTTGGTGTTGTACTGGTGGCCGTCCGCGCGCTGGTTGTTGGCGTAGTGGACGATCAGCAGGTAGCGGCCCGCCGAGGGGGCCTGGACGGTCAGCTTGAGGTTGTTGGCCGCGCCGGCGCCGAGCGAGCCGACGTAGGCGCCGCCCGAGGCGTAGTCGCTGGAGGTCCTGGCGGCGGCCCCGCCCAGGGTGCCGCTCTCGGCCTCGTACGAGGCGAGTCCGGTGGTGTCGCCCGCGCCCGTGGCGTCGAGGGAGGAGAGCCGGACGGCGGACCCGGTGGCGGAGGCGGCGGTGACGCGGTTGTTGCCCGCGGTGAGGAAGAGCCGCAGGGGCCGTTCGGGGGCGGTGGTCGTGGTGGTGCCGTGCAGGGACAGCTTGACGGGGGCGCCGGAGCCGCGCGGGGTCAGGGTGTAGTAGCCGTCGCGCGGCGCGTACACGTCGAAGACCGCGGCGTCCGAGCCGTCGAGCTCCAGGGACCCGGTGCCGACGCCGGCGGCCGAGGAGTAGTCGTAGCGGGGGCTGCCGGAGGGGTCGGCCAGGGTGGCCTCGTACGAGGCGGACGAGGCGGCCGGGGTGGTGGCAGCCGTCAGGTCGATCTTGTCGAGGGTGACCTCGCCCTTGTCGTGGGCCAGGGTGAGGGTGTGGCTGCCCGCGCCCAGCCGGACGGTCATGTGCTGGATGCCGCGGTAGGTCCAGTTGAGTGTGGAGGGGTAGGTGACCGGCTGCGCGGACTGGCCGTCAACGGTCAGGGTCTGGGTGGAGGGGGCCCCGGCCTGGTTGCCGTAGAAGATCGCCAGGTCGTAGTCGCCGGTCTTGGGGACGTCGACGTTGAACGCGACCTTGCTGGTGGGCTTGTTGAGGGAGCCGACGTCCTTGGTGCCGGAGGCGGCGTAGCCGTTGGCGTTGGAGACGGTGCCCTGGGTGTAGACCTGGCCGTCGGTGATCGCCGCGGACTCCGCTTCGTACGACGCGCTCCACGGCACGTCGGCCACCCGCGGGGTGCCGGTGCCGGCCGGGGTGAGCGTGATCCGGTACGCGGACATCGTCTTCATACCGGTCAGCGGCACGGTCACCGAACCGTCCGCGCCGACCTTGAGCTCGCTCCGGGACAGCACGCGCGGCGGCGCGGCCGCGCCCTCGTAGCCGGACCACTCGGCCTCGGAGACGGTCGCCACCACCCGCGAGCCGAACAGGTCGCGGTCGACGTGCTGGACTGCCACATCCGCGGCGCCCGCCGAGCCGCCCACCAGGATCTGCGCCTGCTTGCGGGACGGGTCGTACGAGGCCAGGCCCTGGAGGGTGTCGATGGCGTTGGCGGTGGGCGGGGTGACCTTGACGGTGCGGCCGGTCATCCCGGCGTACCAGCGGAAGAACCACCAGCCGCCGTTGGGGATGTTGGACCGTACGACATTGCCGCTGAGGTTGCCGGCGGCGTCCCAGTAGGCCTGGTTGGCGTACACCTTGTTGCGCTCGAACATCGACACCCACTGGACCAGCTGGCCCGGGACGGACAGGTCGCGGCGGTTGGCGTACTCGTCGATGCTGATCGGGCGCGGCGAGATCCCGACGCTCTTCTCCAGCGCCCGGTAGTGGTCGTAGTGGGACTGGAAGTCCTTCAGCGAGCCCGACGACAGCTCATGCCAGGTCATCACGTCCGGCAGCACGTTGTTGGCCTTCGCCCAGGTCAGGAACTCCGGGAGGAAGCGGGTGTCGTAGCCCGCCTCGTTGGGTCCCGCGATCCGGGCGTCGGGGTCGATGGAGCGGATGCGCTGGTAGACCGTCTTCCACTCGGCGAAGAAGCGGTCCCGGCCCTTCTGGTAGGCGGCGGGGTCGGAGGAGCCCAGCTTGTACCAGATCTGGTCGGGCTCGTTGAACGGCACATAGACGAACCGCTCGCTGTGCGGCGCGCCCGCCACATCCTTGGCCATCTTCTCGACCTTGGGGAGGTAGTCGTCGATCCCCAGGTCCTGGTACGGCCACTGGGTGTACATGTCCTGGAGCAGGATGTAGACGTCGTCCCCGCCGTTGCGGAAGAAGGACTTGGAGACCGTCAGCGCGTCCCCGTTGGGGTGCTGCGCCCCGCCTTCCGGCTTCTGCGAGATGGTGGTCAGCTTGAGCGGGGCGAGGGCGGCGTCGCTGGGTACGCCGTCGTCGCTCAGCCCGTACAGCGCCCCGTTGGCGCCGTGCAGCACCGGGCCCTCGCTCGCGGCGAGGTCGACGGAGATGCGCTGGGCCGCCGCCTTGGACTTTCCGGGGTTTTGGTCATCCGCGTACGAGGCGCCGGGCAGCGTGGCGGCGATCAGCGCCGCCGCCCCGGCTATCACGGTGGTGAGGGCTCGTCGCTTTCTCATCGGAACTCTTCTCACAGGACCTCCAGTTACTCCAGTTACTTGACGGCTCCACTGGTGATTCCAGAAACGATCTTTCGCTGGGCAATCAGGAACACCGCGACCATGGGCAGGCTCATGACCACGACATAGGCGAAGACCAGATGCCAGTTGTTGAGGTAGAGCTGTGCGCTGGCGACCTTGTAGAGGCCCAGCGGCAGCGTCGCCTTGTCCCCTCCGCCCAGGACGAAGAAGGCGTAGAAGATGTCGCTCCAGGCATAGAGCATCACCATGATCGTCGCGGTGGCGATCACGGGCCGCAGCAGCGGCAGGATGATCCGCGCGAAGACGCGCAGCGGCGAGGCGCCGTCCATCCGCGCGGCCTCCTCCAGCTCCAGGGGGATGGTGCGGATGAAGCCGGTCATGAAGAAGATCGACGTGGACAGATACATCCCGGTGTAGACGGCGATCATGCCGGGGCGGGTGTTGGCCAGGCCCAGCTGCCGCAGCTCCATGACGATGGTGATCACGGCGGGTGGCAGCAGCAGCCCGCTGATGGTGAGGGCGTACGCGGCCGACACCAGCCGCCCCCGCCGCCGGGCGAAGACCCAGGCGGCGCCCGCGCCCAGCACCAGGACCAGCACCACCGAGGGCGCCACGACCAGCAGGCTGTTGACGAAGCCGCGCACCATCTCGCCCTCGCTGAGGGCCTTGTCGTAGTTGGCGGCGGGCTGCCAGTGTCCTGGCAGGTCGAGGTTGGGCTTGACGGCCTCGCCCTGGGGCTTGGCCGAGGTGGCCAGGACCAGCCACAGCGGTACGCCGACGGCGAGCGCGGCGAGCAGCAGGACGAGGGCGGGGCGTGCGTACCGCCAGAGTCGGGCGGTTGACGAAACAGCCAGAGCGCTCAAAGCATCTGCTCCCTTCGGCGCAGTCCGATCACGAGCGGGATCGCGACGGCCACGACCACCAGGAAGAGCACCAGGCTCATCGCGGACGCCTGCGCGTACAGGCCCTGTCCGAAGACCCGGAACATGTAGATGTTGAAGACCTCGGTGGAGGACGCCGGGCCGCCACCCGTGGTCGCCTGCACGATGTCGAAGGTGTTCATCGAACCGATCAGCGCGGTGGTCACATTGAAGGTGACCGCGGGCGCGAGCATCGGGAAGCGGATCGACCAGAACGTCCGCCAGGCGCTCGCACCGTCGACCTTGGCGGCCTCCAGCATGTCGCCGGGGATGCCCTTGAGCCCGGCGAGGTAGATGAGCATGGCCAGCCCCATCCACTTCCATCCGTGGATGGCGCTGACCAGCACCATCGTCCAGGTGGTGGAGCCCAGCCACGGAATGCCCGTGCCCAGCAGCTGGTTGACCGCGCCGTCCTGGTCGAGCAGGGCCTGGAAGACATAGCCGACGGCGAGCGCGGAGATCAGCACGGGCAGGAAGAACACCGCGCGGAAGAAGCGGTTGAAGCGGGTGTCCTGCTCCAGCAGCAGGGCCAGCACCAGCCCGAAGACGTTCTGGAAGAGTGCCGCCAGCACCGCGTACACCAGGGTGGTGCGGATGGCGCGGAGCAGCGAGCCGTCGTCGGCGATGGTGGTGAAGTTGTCGAGCCCGGCGAAGGAGATATCGGTGTGGTACGCCGACCAGTTGGTGAACGGGTAGAAGAAGTTCAGCAGGTTCGGCAGCAGGAAGAAGCCCGCGAAGACCACCACGGCCGGCAGCGCGAACCACCAGGGGTGGTGCACGGCCGCTCTGGGCAGCCGCCCCACGCTCTTCCGCCGCCCGGCCCCTGCGTCGCCTCCGCTGCCCCGGCCGGAACGGGCGCGCGTTCGTACGGCGGTGTCTGCCACGGCTGGCCCTCCCCGCTCAGAAGCCCGGAGCGCTTTGGGCCTTGGCCACCTGGGCGAACTGGTCCTGCACCTGTTGGGCGACCTGCTTCGGCGACTTCTTGCCGTAGATCATGTCGCCGAGGGCGAGGTGCAGATCGGGGGCGACGATGGCCTTGGCCTGGAACACCCCGATGGCCTTGGGCAACGCAGCGACCTGGTCCTTGGCGGTCTGCGGCAGCCCGTCGGGGGTCGGCACGGACGGCTCGATGGAAGGGATCTTCATCGTCTTGATGTAGTCCGCGTAGTCGGGGCCGAGCCAGAAGGCGAGGAACTGGCGGGCGGCGTTCTGCCGCTTCTCGTCACCGGTCTTGAAGGCGACGACGCCGTTCGTCTGGTCCGGGGAGTACAGGCCGGTGGCGCTGGAGTTGGCGATGGGGAACCAGCCGAGCTTCTGGTCGATCTCGGCGGTGCTGTGCTTGGCCTGGATCTGGCTCTGGAAGGACGTGACGTTGAGGACCATGGCCGCGTCGCCCTTCCACAGGGCGTCCGCGGAGTCGGTGAAGGTGCCGGTCCGGTAGTTCTTCTGGGCGAGCCCGGCGCCGAGCAGCTTGTCCTTGTAGGTGGTGACGGCCTTGACGACGGTCGGGTCGGTCCATTTGTTCTCGTTCTTGTTGAGCCCTTCCCACCACTGCTTGTCCAGGTCGGTCAACTGCACCTGGACCTGCCACTGCAGTGGCCACTTGTCGCCGCCCACCTCGTAGAACGGCGCGGTGTCCGGCACCTTGTCCTTGATGCGGTGGCCGAGGGCGAGCAGGTCCGCGTAGCTCTTGGGGAAGTCCTTCTCGGCGATGCCGGCCTTCTTGAAGACGTCCTTGTTGTAGTAGACGCCGAGCATGGCGGGGCTGGTGACGATGGCGGCGTAGCGCTTGCCGCCGATCACGCCCAGGCTCCGCTCGGTGTCGCCGAGCTTCGCCTCCCAGGGCTCTCCGTCGAGGGTGAGCAGATTCCGCTGCGGCTGAATGAAGGGGAGGGTGGAGATGCTGGGCTGCCAGAACATCAGGTCCGGCCGGTCGCCCGCGGCGAGCTTGGTCGGCACGTTCTGCTCGTAGGGGTCGGGGATGGGCTGGGTCTCGACCTTGGCGCCGGTGGCCTTCTCGAACGCCTCGATGACCTGTTTGGGGGCGTTGACCGTGTTCTGCGCGGTCCACATCGTCAGCTTGACGCCGTCGAGCCGGGCGGTGGGGTCGACCTTCGTCTTGGCCGCGCCGCCGGTGTCGTCGCCGCCCGCGGAGGTCGCGTCGCTGCAGGCGGTGGCGGTCAGGGCGGTGGCGCATATCAGGGCGAGGGCGGGGAGGACTCTTCTCATCGCGGTTCTCTGCCTCACTGCGTCGTCGGAGTGCGGGGGCGGGGGCGTACACGGAGTGGAGGGTTACGCGGAGGGGTTGCGCGGTGCGTTTCGCGGAGGAGGTACGCGGAGGGGTTGCGCGGTGCGTTTCGCGGAGGAGGTACGCGGAGGGGTTACGCGGGGGCGGGCAGCAGGGGCGTGGCGCTCACCGGGGCGGCGGGCCGGAGCTCTCCCGGATGATCAGCTCGGGTACGGACACGGGGTGCGGGGCGACCGGTTCGGCCTGTTCGACCAGCCCGTACAGCAACCCGAAGGCGGCCCGGCCAAGACCCGTGAAGTCCAGCCGCACGGTGGTCAGGGAGGGGGTGAGATACGCGGAGTGCGGCGCGTCGTCGAATCCGGCCACGCTCACCTCGCCGGGGATCGCCCGGCCCGCCTCGTGCAGCGCGCGGATCACGCCGAGTGCCAGGTCGTCGTTGCCGCACAGGATCGCGGTGACCGACGGGTCGCGGGCCAGTTTCTGTCCGGCGCGGTAGCCGCTGGCCGGGTCCCAACTGCCCGCCACCGGCCGCGGCTCGGCCGCCCCGGCCTCGCGCAGCGCGTCCCGCCAGCCCGCGGTGCGCTGGCCGGTGCGGCGGGTGCTGGAGGGGATCGCGACGTAGTGCACGGTCTCGTGGCCGAGGCCCAGCAGATGACGGGTGGCGGCGCGGGCCGCCTCCCGGTCGTCGGTCCACACCCAGGGGCGGTGTTCGCCTGGCGGGCTCGCGGGGGTCTCCACCACGCCCACCACCGGCAGCTCCTCCGGGATCGCCGCCAGCGCCCGGACGCCCGCGGTGTCGTACGCCATCACGATCAGCCCGCCGCCGGCGTCGGCCGCGCGCTGCACCTCGGCGCGTACGGCGGCCTCGTCGGCGGTTTCCAGCACGCCGATCCCGACCGCGTAGGAGGAGGCGCGGGCGGCCTCCTCGATGCCTTGGAGGGTCGCTGCGTAGCCGTAGTGCATGGTGTTGGCGGTCAGCACGGTCACCGAACGCGCGCGTCCGCTGGCCAGGGCGAGGGCGGTGGCGCTGCGGCGGAAGCCCAGCTCCTCGATGGCGGCGAGTACGCGCTCGCGGGTCGACGGCTTGACGCTCGGATGGTTGTTGATCACCCGCGAGACCGTCTGGTACGAGACGCCCGCCGCACTCGCCACATCGCGGATTCCTGGCCGTCTTGTGTGACCGGTCACATTCATGCCAGGATTGTGACCGGTCACATAGGGGTCGTCAAGAGAACGCAACGAGGAATCACGAGGCGGACCAGGAGGGGACACGTTGACCGATACGGCATCCGACACGACATCCGAGGCGGGGGCAGGCGGCGCCCGGGACACGTTCACTTGGGGCCACGCGGGGCTCACGGCCCACTTCGCGACGGGCGTCGACGGGGTGGTGCGGCTCGTACGGCTGACGATTCCGGACGGTGAGGGACCTTCCCCTGAAGGGCCCTCCCCCGAGCAGCCCGGCGGCCCCCACCCCGCCCCACTGCCGCTCGTCGAGGTGCTGGCCCTCGGCCACGGCAGCGAGTGGTCCGGGCAGCGCGGCATCGAGACCGCTCTGGGCGCCCGGCTGCGCCACCGGGGCCACCGGGCCGTACGGGACGAGAAGGACGGACAGGGCTGGCACCGGCTGACGTTCGACCTCCACGACCCGGACACCGGCCTGACCGCCGAGGTCCGGCTGTCCTCCCCCGACGGGCTGCCGGTGCTGCGCGGCGAGGTCCGGCTCATCAACGAGGGCACCGCCCCGCTGACCGTTCAGGCCGTCACCAGCCTCACCCTCGGCGGGCTCCCCTCCCCCGACGCGCTCGATGTGCACCTGGCCCGCAACGACTGGCTCGCCGAATGCCGTTGGGCGAGCGAACCCCTGCGCACCCGGATCGTCGACCTCAGCCGGGACGCCCACCAGCACGACAGCCGCGCCGCCCTCGCCCTCCACAGCCGCGGCGGCTGGCCGTCCGACGGCCATCTGCCCATGGGCGCGCTGACCGACCGCACCACCGGCGACGCATGGGTGTGGCAGATCGAGTCGCCGACCGGCTGGCGGTGGGAGACCGGGGAGCGGGCTCACGGTACGTACGCCGCGCTCCACGGGCCGACCGACGCCGAGCACCAGTGGCGCGAACGGCTCGCCCCCGGCGCGTCGTTCACCACCGTCCCCGCCGCGCTGGCGCTCGCCCGGGGCGGTGGCCTCGATACGGCCCTGGCCCACCTCACCGCCTACCGCCGCGCCACCCGCCGGCCGCACCCGGACCACACCACCCTGCCCGTGGTGTTCAACGACTACATGAACACCCTCATGGGCGACCCCACCACCGAGCGCCTGCTGCCGCTGATCGACGCCGCCGCGGGAGCCGGGGCGGAGTACTTCTGCATCGACTCCGGCTGGTACGACGACGACGCACAGGGCTGGTGGGACAGCGTCGGCGCCTGGCAGCCCTCGGCCCGCCGCTTCCCCGGCGGCGGCATCCAGGCCGTACTGGACCACATCCGCTCCCGCGGCATGGTCCCCGGGCTGTGGCTGGAGCCGGAGGTCGTCGGCGTACGCAGCCCGGTCGCCGCCGAACTGCCTCACGACGCCTTCTTCCAGCGGGACGGGGTCCGCCTCGTCGAACACGGCCGCCACCACCTCGATCTGCGCCACCCGGCCGCCCGCGCCCACCTCGACAAGACCATCGACCGCATCGTCGGCGAATGGGGCGTCGGCTATCTCAAGCTCGACTACAACATCAGCATCGCCCCGGGCACCGACTGGCACCCCGAAACCGGCGCGACCGGCGCGACCGGCCGCCGCACCGCCCCCGGCGCGGGCCTCCTCGCCCACGCCCGCGCCTACCAGGACTGGCTGGCCGCCGCGCTCGACCGCCACCCCGGGCTCGTCATCGAGAACTGCGCCTCGGGCGGGATGCGCATGGACTGGTCCTCGGTGGCCCTCACCCAGCTCCAGTCCACCAGCGACCAGCAGGACCCGCTCCGCTACCCGCCCATCGCCGCCTCGGCGCCCACGGCGGTGCCACCGGAGCAGGGCGCGGTGTGGGCCTATCCGCAGCCCGAATTCACCGACGACGAAATCGACTTCACCCTGGCGGGCGCCCTGCTGGGCCGCGTCCACCTCTCCGGCCACCTCGACCGGATGTCACCGCGACAGCTGGCCCGGGTGCAGTGGGCCGTCGCGACGTATCGGCGGCTGCGGGGCGATCTGGTCACGGGGGTGCCGTTCTGGCCGCTGGGGCTGCCGGGGTGGGACGACGCCTGGGTGGCGTTGGGGGTGCGCAGCGGCTCGGCCACGTATGTGACGGTGTGGCGCCGGGAGGGCGGCCCGGCGGAATGCGCGCTGCCGCTGGGGCATTTGGCGGGCCGTCGGGCGGAGGTCGAGGTGCTGCACCCGGCCGCCGCCTCGGGCGCCGAGGCTCGGTGGGACGCGGGGCGGGGCGAGTTGGCCGTGGCGCTGCCCCGTACGCCGATGGCCCTCCTGGTCCGGCTGACGCCCGTCGGCCCCGCCGACCAGGCCGTGTCTTAGAAGTCGGTGACCAGGACGGCGCACGCCCCATCGGGCACGGCCGGTCACAGCCACTCGCACGCGACGCGTCGGCCGGCCGGCCGACGCGTCAGTCGTGGGCGGTACCGCCTCTCTCCCACCCCCCCTAAAGAGCGCTTGCTCTGCATCAAGCATTTTTTGTAGAGGGGGTGGGGGGAGGCCCGAACCGGTCCGACGTTCGACGCGTCGGCCGGTCGGCCAACGCGTCAGTCGCCCCCACCACCCCCACCGCCGCAACCGCTCCCGCAGGAGGCATGGCCGCCACCGGAATGGGATCCCCAGTCCGAGCCCGAATCCGAGCTTGAATCCGAGGCTGAGGCAGAGTCCACTTCGCGGTCGTACTCATCGCCGTCCTCGATGGCCTCACCCATACGGATCAGGCTTGCGCCGAGCCCGTCCTGATACGGCGTCGCCTCTCTGACGGCCGTGCGCAGGCGCTCGTCCTGAACGGCGGCGAGGCCGTCGAAGACGTACCCGGGAAGCGCCTCCTCCTGCCTGGCCGACTCCAACTCCCGCTCACCCGCAGGCGTAAGACGCTGCCTGGAGCGGCCGAGAAGGCCGTACGAAGCGAGCTGGCGCCCGATCTTCTTCATCTCGGGGCCGTACCGCACCTCCGCGACCGCGGAGTACGAGTCCTTCCCCACCGGGTGACACTGCTTGATGAGTGCGCGCTCGATCGGGTGGTCGGCCGGATCCCCGGCCCTGAGGGCCCGCACCCTGGAGCCGATGAACTTGATCGCGCCGCCCTCGCGCAGCCTGATGAGGGCGGTGCGGGCCACACGCCGTGGCCCGCCCGCCAAGTAAGCGATGTCGTAGATGTCCAGTGTCCGTGGCGCCGATGAGTCACGACGCCGGAATATCGTCCGCACAGGAATGCCCCCGTCCATCCCACTGATTCCCGTACTGCCAGTATTGTCCGGACGATGTCCCGTCAACCCGGGTCACCATCGCTTCAGAGCCAGACTTGAGGTTGACGGTGGCCCTTGGCTCCGTCACCTCATCAGACCCGCTGAAGCGCGTCGTGACACCTGACATGCGTGACAACGAACCGAAGTTCAACCTGATCGAAAATGAGACCTACGAAGACGCGGTCCAGCGGCGCGTCGAAGCTATGGACGCGCTCGGCGAATACATTCCGCCCTCGTCCTATGAACTTTTCCTCAAGCGGCGGAAGCGGAAGCCTGGCTCCGCAGTCTGATGGTGTTCCGGGCTGCGGAGCCAGGCTCGCCGCGAGGGGCGTATCTTCGCGCAACGCATACACCCACCTAGCCGCAGCCACTCGCGGGCATCCGCCTACGGCCCCCGAAGGCCCGCGGGGCTATGCCGGCTCGGTCCGCACTCGGCCGACGTCGCAGACCATCGCCCCCGATCATCGTCTTCATATTGCGGCGCAGTTGGTCCAGCTGCCCCTGCAGAATCGCCGTGGCGTTGGCGGGGTCGGCGCGTACGGCCGCCCGGGCTCCGCTGTCGCCCTGGCCGGACGCCGAAAACTCATCGCGGCGCGCGGACCACGCTGCGGCAGCGCCCCCAAGGACGGCATCAGAGTTGGACGGGCGAGGTGGCCAGGTCTAGCTCGACCCAGACTTCCTTTCCCACGGTTCGCTCGCGCACCCCCAGCGGGTCGCCAAAGCCCTGACGATGAGCAGCCCGCGTCCGAATTTGTCATCGGGGGTGGGGCGGCGCGGCTGGGGGAGGCGTTCGCCCTTGGCATCGGAGACGGCGATGCGCAGGAGGGTTTCGACCGCATCGCACGCCTCTCATTGGCACAGCACGATTCACTCGCCCTGATCCGGCGTGTCTGCGAGGAGATGTAGTACGTGACTGCCCTTGAGTTCGTGAAGTCGAGCTACAGCAGCGGTGGAGGTGAGTGTGTCGAGGTGGCCACCAACGTGCCCGACGCCGTCGCCATACGCGACTCCAAAATCCCGGACGGGCCGATACTCCGTATACCGCCCACCGCCTGGACCGCCTTCCGGGCCGCCATAGCCACCGGACAGCTCGGCTAGTGCCGCATCAGGCGAGGTTCGCTTCGTTGTTGGGCGCGTAGCCGGTGTCGTCGGCTCGGTGCGGTCCGCCAGAATCAGCGCATGCTGAGAGTTGGTTCCGTTGTGCTGGGTGTCTCGGATGTGCCGCGTGCGGCCGCGTTCTGGATGGAGGCCCTGGGATACGTCCCGCGCGAGGAGATGGAAGATGACTGGGTGGTGCTGGTGCCGGCGGAAGGGGCCGGGGTGCAGTTGGCGCTCGGTCTCAGCGAGACGCCGGTCCAGGAGCATCCGCGGATCCACCTGGACCTGTATGCCGGGGACGCGGCCGACCAGGCCGCCGAAGTCGAGCGGCTGGTGTCCCTGGGGGCTCGGCGCATCGACTGGGATCTTTATCCGGACGACGCCGACTTCGTCGTGCTCGCCGATCCTGAAGGTAACCGCTTCTGCGTCATCGACACCGGTCACCACTGACGGAGATCGAAGGCACATTCCTGGAAGTGGAGACCCTCGTCCGGGAGGAGGGCGAACTACCGGCCGCGCTCAATGATGTCCGTATGATCATGACTGAGCTCGGCATTCATGAAAGTGACCTCACGGCAGAGCTCTACACCGACGCTGTTGCGGCTTACCGCGCATCCTGACTTCACCCGTACTTCACCCCGTCAGGCCGACGCGTGTCCATACCGAGCACGAAGGGTTGCGAGGTCCGGCTCGCCGAACCGGGCGCGCAGTGCGTGGAATGCGTCGACCTTCTCCGTGCCGAACCGGACCACGTGCGCGGCATACATGTCGAAGGAGACGAACGCCGGGGGATTGGCCTTCGTGTGGAACTTGTCCGCGTACATCACCAGCTGTTCCTCTGCGGTCTCCGCCACGTAGTCGGCCACCGGCAGAGGCAGCTCCTGCCGCTCGATGTCGTGCCGCGTGAGCCCGACGCCCGTGTGGCAGGAACAGAAGCGACACAGCCGCTCGGGGAAGCCCTCCTGGCACAGGATCGTGTGCCCGAGCACCCCATGGCGGATGTAGTCGCCGACCCGGAGTCGGCCCCCGTTGTCGTAGAGCCGGTAGACGCCGATGTCGTGGAGAAGGGCACCCGCGCGGACGAGGTCGGAGTCGAGCCGGTGGCCGTCGGCGGCCAGCAGTTGCTCGGCGACTTTCCAGACGATCTCGCAGTGCGTGTACACGAGGTGGAACGCTTCCCGCGTCGGTGCGTACTTCTCGTGCAGCGCCCGTATGTCGTCGACCGTCGGCAGAATCACGGCGCGAGCTTAGCAACCTCGGCTCGTAAGCTCCTGACCTGTCCACCTTTGTCCACTGCACCCGATATGCGGCTTCGGCGCGGATCCCGGGGGGGCGGGGCCGCATATCGGTACAGCGGAGAAGGGGGCTGCGGAAGGTCCCACCGGACGGGTCCTGGGCGGCCCGTGGCGCCCGAGAGCCCGCGGGCTATTGCGGCTCAGTCCGCACGCGGCCGATGTCGCAGACCATTGCCCCGATCGTCGTCTTCATATTGCGGCGCAGCTGGTCCAGTCGCCCCTGAAGGATCGCCGTGGCGTTGGCGGGGTCGGCGCGTACGGCGGCGCGGGCTCCGCTGTCGCCCGGGCCGTGTGTGAACGACTGGCGGACCACCGTCTGGTCGGGGCGCACGGCGGGGCGCAGGTCGTAGCGCCAGGTGGCGAAGGGTTCGTGGGTTTCCGGGGCGCCGCCGTATACGTCCCAGCCGAACGCGTAAGGCGGATCAGCGGCGTTGACCACGCACAGCACCTGCGTGACCAGGCCGTTCGGGAACCGGTTGCGGGCTTCGTACCGCGCGCCGACCTCCGGTGCGGTCCAGCCGTCCAGCCAGGCCGCGTAGGTGCACTCCGGGCTCCACTCGCCGAGGCGCGAGAGGTCCGTGATCGCGGCCCAGAGCTCGTCGACGGTCAGGTCGACGAGCAGTTCCACTTCGGTGTGGGCACCGGTGACTCCATAGTCCTCATCCATGTGTGGGTAGACCGCCCGGGCGCCGAAAACTCATCGCGGCCCGGCGCCGGGTCAGGGCGGGGGCTCCCGCCCCGTTCGAGCCAGGCGTGGGCCGAGCCGAGCGTGGGGTGGCCGGCGAACGGAAGCTCGCCGCCGGGGGTGAAGATCCGCAGCCGGTAGTCCGCGTCCGGGGTCGAGGGCGGCAGCACGAACGTCGTCTCCGACAGGTTCGTCCAGCGGGCGAGGCGCCGCATCGCCTGGTCGTCCAGGTCAGCCGCGTCGAACACGACGGCCACCGGGTTCCCGAGGTAGGGAGTCGAGGAGAACACATCGACCTGTGCGAACGGACGTGAGCGCGGCACGGTCATCGAGGGGCCTTTCACGAGCAGCGGAACCTGTCCCATCCCACCCCTGCCCCGGCGTCCGGACAGAGCCACCTGCCACAAATTGGACTGCGTTGGACTGCGACCGATCAGTTTTGGAGAAGCCACGCACGTCAGCGGCTCCCTAAGATCGAAATCGCCCCGCAGAACAGCGGGAACACCGACCGGAGGGAGACCGCAATGAGCGACACGGAGTTCACGGCCGAGGAGCGCGCCGCGATGAAGGAGCGTGGCCGGGAGGTGAAGGCGGCTCGCCGAGGCTCCGCCAAGGCGGACGGTACGAGCGAGGTGCTGGCGAAGATCGCCGAGATGGAGGCGGGCGACCGCGCCCTGGCCGAGCGGATCCACGCCCTCGTCACGGCGGCGGCGCCGGAGCTCACGCCCAAGCTCTGGTACGGGATGCCCGCGTACGCGAAGAACGGCAAGGTGCTCTGCTTCTTCCAGTGCGCCGCGAAGTTCAAGGCCCGCTACTCCACCCTCGGCTTCAGCGACCAGGCGAACCTGGACGAGGGTGCGATGTGGGCGTCCTCGTACGCGCTGACCGGGGAGTTGACGGCCGGCGACGAGGCGCGGATCTCCGAGCTGGTGAAGCGCGCGGTGAGCTGACACCGAGAGGCTTCAGGCCGCCAGCCACTGGTCGTACGCCAGCTTGCAGACCAGCGAGACCACGACGACCACCAGGACCCCCCGTACGAACCCGCTCCCCCGCTTGAGCGCCATCCGCGCGCCCAGCATCCCGCCGCCCAGGTTGAAGAGCGCGAGCAGCGCCGCCATGCGCCACAGGACCGTGCCCTGGATGGCGAAGGTGACCAGCGCGCCGAAGTTGGTGCAGACGTTGACGACCTTGGCCGTGGCCGAGGCTGTGACCAGGTTCATATGGAGGGCGGCGACGAGGGCGATGACGAGGAAGGTGCCGGTGCCGGGGCCGATGAGGCCGTCGTAGAAGCCGATGCCGAGGCCGATGGCGAGGATCGCGGCCAGGACGCGCTGCCTGGTCAGGGGCTCCGCGGGAGCCGGGGCGGTGCCGAAGGCCGGGCGGAGCAGGACGAACGCGAGGACGGCCAGCAGGACCACCATGATCAGCGGACGCAGCACGCCACTGTTGATACCGGAGGCGAGGAACGCGCCCGTGAGGGAGCCGGCGACGGCGGCGGCGCCGATACGCGTGGCGAGCCGTATGTCGAGCGGGGTCTTGCGAGTGTACGTGATGGCGGCACCAGTCGTGCCGACGATGGCGATCGCCTTGTTGGTGCCGAGGATGTAGGTGGGCTGGTAGTGCGGCAGTCCGACCAGCATGGCGGGCAGCAGTAGGAGGCCCCCGCCTCCTACTACGGCGTCGATCCAGCCGGCACCAGCCGCGGCCAGGCAGAGCAGGAGCAACGTCACCAGCGGTATGTCAGGCATGGGTCAGGAGCCTATGGCGGCGCGGAAACCCGGCCGGAGCCAGGTCCAGGTCCGGGCCCGGGACCAGGCCCGGGACCGCCGGCCGCCCCCAGGCCGGCGGTCCGTCGTGAGGCCCGCGGTCGCGCGCTACTTGGTCTTCGGGGTTGCCGGAGCGAGCGTGGCGTGAGCGTGGCATTCCTTGGCCGGGAACTTCTTCCAGGCCGAGTCGGAGCCCTTGATCACAAGAACCCGGCACGGCTCGCCCGGCTTGCTCGGCTCGCCCGGCTTGCTCGGCTCGCCCGGCTTGCTCGGCTTGCTCGGCTTGCTCGGCTTGCCCGGCAAGGTCGGAACGGGGCACTCCCTGGTGTGGCTCGGCTTGCCGGGGATCCCCTTCACCACGGACAGCTCGATCCCGTCACCGTTCTTGACGATCTTGATGCCCTTGGGAAGCTTGATGGCCTTGGCTGCCTTGGCAGTCCTGCCGGCTTCGACGACCTTGAGGCCCTTGGTCGCCCTGGTGATGACGCGGGCGTCCCGGGCGCCCTTTTCGATCTTGGCGGCCTCGGCAGCCGGGACAGCCTTGCCCTCCGTGATCACGCAGGGCTTGGACGCCTTGGCCATCACCACATCGGCACCCCCCACCGAGGCGGTGCGCGACGGGCCGGCGGCCGAAGCGGAGGCCGTGGCCCCCAGCGTCAGAACGCCGACGGCCGCGGCGAGCACGACGCCTCGGCGCTTGGTGGCGATGGAGCTGAAGCGAGTCACAAGTGTCTCCTTACGCAGGTTACGCAGGGGATATGAACCCGGCGGACTCCCGGTCCGTCGGTGCGTCCACCGTGGCGTACCGACGCTGAGTCCTCGCTGAAAGCTCTTCAGCGGGGACTCAGCTTGTGCGTGCCATGCTGCTCCCGTGCGCATTCTCGTGGTGGAAGACGACGCCCGGCTCCGCGAACTCCTCAAGGAAGGTCTGGAGCAGGAGGGTTTCACCGTCGAGACGGCCGGTGACGGGCGCAGCGGCCTGGCGCTGGCCCAGTCCACCGAGTACGCGGCGATCGTGCTGGATGTGATGCTGCCCGGGCTGTCGGGCTATCAGATCTGCTCCCGGCTGCGGGAGGCCGGCGTCTGGACGCCGATCCTGATGCTGACCGCCAAGGACGGCGAGTACGACGAGGCCGACGGACTCGACGTCGGCGCGGACGACTACCTCACCAAGCCATTCTCCTACGTCGTCCTCATCGCGCGGGTGCGGGCCCTGGTGCGGCGCGGCAGCCTGGACCGGCCCGAGGTGCTGGAGCTGGGGGATCTGCGGCTGGAGCCCGCGGCCCTGGCCTGCAGCCGGGGGAAGGACAGCGTCACGCTGACGGCCAAGGAGTTCGCCGTACTGGAGTGCCTGGCCCGCCGCGCCGGACAGGTGGTCTCCAAGACCGAGATCGTGCACACGGTGTGGGACACCGCCTACGAGGGCGGGGCCAATCTCGTCGAGGTCTACATCAGAACCCTGCGCCGGAAGATCGACGTGCCGTACGGCAAGCAGGCGATCCGCACGATACGGGGCGCGGGATATCTGCTGGCCCGCGACGGGGGGTGACCGCGGCATGAGATCCATGAGCCTGCTGACCGGGATGAGTGTCCGCGCCAAGGCCACGGCGGCCGCCGTCGGCACCGTCGCCCTCGCCATAGCGCTGTGCATGCTGGCCCTGGTCCTGGTCCTGCAGCAGAACCTGCGTGACAGCGCGAAGGCGGATGCCAAGCAGGCCGCCGTCAGCGTCGCGGACCAACTGGCGACGTCCGGGAAGACGAAGCTGGCGGAGAAGGCGCTGGTCGTCACGCCCCAACCGGTGACCATCAAGGCCGCGGGACGGGTGATCAGCCCCGCACGTCCGGGGGAAGCTCCGCTGGACAGCAAGGTGGTCAGCAGCGCACCCGTCTTCCTCACCGCGAGGGCCCACACGGCGTACAGCGTGGACGTCGCCCCCTCGACCACCGCCGTCGACAACGCCACCCGGCTGCTGCTGCGCCAGGTCGCCCCCGCGGCGGCCGGGCTCGTGTTGTTCGTGGCCGCGCTCACCTGGCTGCTGGTCGGCCGTGCGCTGCGCCCGGTGGCCGCCATACGCGAGGAGTTCACCGAGATCACCGAACGCGCTCTGCACCGCCGGGTCCCGGTGTCCAAGGCGCGCGACGAGATCTCCCGGCTGGCGCGGACGATGAACGCCACGCTGGACCGGCTGCATCAGGCCATGACCCGGCAGCGCCAGTTCGTGGCGGACGCCTCCCACGAACTGCGCAGCCCCATCGCGGCCGTACGGGCCCAGCTCGAACTCGCCCTGGCCCGCCCCTCGCGGACGGACTGGCCGACCGCCGTGCACAAGGCCCTCCTGGACACCGAACGCCTCCAGGCCGTCGCCTCCGATCTGCTGCTGCTCGCCAGGCTCGACGCACAGGAGGCGCCGCCCCAGGCCCCGGTGGACCTCGCGGCGCTGGCGGCCGAGGAGGTACGGCGGCACCCCGGCACGGTGTTGGAGCACGCGGACACCTCCGACGCGGACGCGTCCAACGGAGACGCGTCTGATGGAGACGCCGGACCGGCCACCGCCGCCGCCGTCGTGCACGGCAGCCGCGTACAGCTCTCCCGGCTGCTCACCAACCTCACCGACAACGCCCGCAGACACGCCCGCACGACCGTCTCGGTCGGCGTCGCGGTCCGCGACGGCATGGTCGAGCTCTCCGTGGACGACGACGGCCCCGGCATCCCCGAATCCGACCGCGAGCGCGTCTTCGAGCGCTTCACCCGGCTGGACGACGCCCGCGCCCGGCAGGACGGCGGCACCGGCCTCGGCCTCGCGATCGCCAAGGACATCGCGCACGCCCATGGCGGGACTCTGACCCTCCACACCAGTCCTCGGGGAGGGGCCCGGGTGCTGCTGCGGCTGCCTGTGGCTGCCGTTGTGAGATGAGACTTTGACAACTACCGGAACAGACTGATCGGTTGGTCAGTAGTATCTGCCCGTTCTTGGCCGCATCGCGGGTGGAGGTATACGAACGTGTTGTCGGAGACGGCGGGAGTCATCGCCGTCGCATCCGCTCTGCTGGTGCTGACGTTGCTGCTGGGCTCGTTATGGGTCGCCAGGCTGCGTACGGCGCTCGCCGAGGCGCGTACGACGGCCGAACGGGAGCGGGCAGCCGCCGCTGAGGCGCGGACCGAAGCCGAGCGGGAACGGGCCGTCGCGGCCGAGCGCGGCGAGGAGGTGGCCCGGCTGTCCGCCGTACGGGCCGAGCTGGACGAGGCGGCCCGCCGGGAGCGGAATCTGCGCGACTCCGTCCAGGCGTCGTTCGAGTCCGTGGCCAGGAATATGCATGCCATGGCGGTGGTGCAGCAGCAGGTGCTCGACGGCCTGGAACAGCGCATCAGCGAGGCGGCCTTGATGGCCGAGGTGATGAAGGCCGACCACGCCGCGGCCCAGATGACCCGCAAGGCGCAGACCCTGATGGTGATGTGCGGGATCTGGCCCGCGCGGCGCGAGACCCGGCCGGTGACGCTCTTCGACTGCGTGCGCGGCGCGCAGTCGCGGATCGTGGAGTTCGGGCGGGTCGATGTGCACGGCGGCCAGACGCTGTACGTGGTGGCGCCCGCGGTCGAGGGTCTGATGCACGCGATCGCCGAACTGCTGGAGAACGCCACGGTGTTCTCCCCCTCGCGCACCCAGGTCGCGGTCTCCATCCGGGAGGTCGCCGCGGGCGCGGTCGTCGAGATCGACGACGCGGGGCTCGGTATGCCGCCCGATGTGCTGGAGCAGGCCGTCGCCCAGCTCCGGGACAGCCTTGACCTGGCCGAGCTGGGGGCGGTGCCGCGGCTGGGGCTCGCATGTGTCGGGCGGTGGTCGCGGGAGCTGGGCTTCAGCGTGGAGCTGTCGACCGCCTCGGCGTACGGCGGGACGCGGGTGGTGGTCTTCGTACCGCACCGGCTGCTCGGCGGGGGCGCCGAGCCGGTCGTGGACACGGAGCCGGTCGTCATCGAGCCCGTGACCGCCCCGGCCGCACCCGCACCCATCGGGGCCGACTCCGGGACCGGCCCCGACTCAGGGGCCGGGGCCGGGCTGCCGCAGCGGCGCAACCGCCGCCGTACGAACCAGAACGCACCCGACGCCAAGACGCCCGCCCCCAGCCCTGGTTCCGGCCCCGGTTCCGCCGCCCCCGCCTGCGACCCGTGGACCCCCGAGGCCGCCCGCGCGTCCATCGCCAGCATCGTCTCCGGCACCCGTCGCGGGCGCGCGGAGGTGGCCGAGGCCGACCAAGCCGACCAACAGGACCGAGCAGATCGAGAAGGAGGCCGGTAGTGGCCGGAACCATAGCCAGGCTGCCGGACGTTGGATGGATGCTGCGTCCGCTGACGCAGATCCCGGGCGTGCGACATGCCGTCGTCGTCTCGGAGGACGGTCTGCGCATGGGGCATGGCTCCGCCGAGGGGCTGACAGGGGATGTGCCCCAACTGGACGTGGCGGAGGCCGAGTCGCTGGCCGCCGCCTGCGCGGCGCTCACCGTGACCGGGCAGTCCACGGCGGCACTGTTATTCGGCGACGACGCGGGGGTGCGGCAGCTGATGGTCGAGTCCGACAAGGGGTTCGTGCTGTTCACCTCGGCCGGCCAGGGGGCGTCTCTGGGCGTGGCCACCGATATGGAAGCGGATGTCGGTCTCGTGGCCCAGCAGATGCAATTACTCGTAGCGAAAATAGGCGCCCATCTGAGCAGCCGTCCACGGGAGTCGATGACCTCGACGCCATGAACGAGCCCCGCGAGGAACGGACCACCCCGGCAGTGCGGCCGTACGTGATCACACGTGGCCGCGCGGGTTCCTCACGGGACGAGCTGCCGTGGGAGACGCTCGTCATGGCCTCGGGAAGCGCGCCGCCCCCGGATCTCCAGCCGGAGTACCGGCGGATCGTCGACTTCTGTCAGGGTCTGCTGTCGGTGGCGGAGGTGGCCGCGCACCTCGGCCAGCCACCGGCCGTGGTGCAGGTGCTGCTGGCAGATCTCATCGACTGGGGGCATATCGTGGCGCGCCCGCCCGTCCGGGCCGCCAAGCGTGCCGATAGGGACTTGCTGAGGAAGGTGCTCGATGGGCTTGAGAGCAAGCTCTGAGATCTCGGACGGAGCAGGCGGCGCGGACGACGCAGACGGATCGGGCGACGCGGACGGCGCGGGCGACGCGGACGGGACAGGCGGTGCGGGCGGAACAGGCGGTGCGGAGGGCGCCGATGACAGGGACGGTGTGCACGGCGTGGACGGCGACGTGGACGGCGGCGTGGACAATGAAGACGACGAGGGTGACGGGGACAAGATGGCCGACATGAACGACGCGGACGACTCGGCCGACGCGGACGACGCCGACGATCTGGCCGGCACACCCGTCATGTATGTGCAGTCCAGCGTGTCCGGCGCGGCCAAGATCCTGGTCGTCGGCCCCATGGGCGTCGGCAAGACCACGCTGATCGGCACGGTCTCGGAGATCAAGCCGCTGTCCACCGAGGCGACCATGACCCAGGCGGGCGCCCGCCTCGACACCGCCGTACGGCCGTCCAAGATCACGACCACGGTGGCCCTGGACTTCGGCCGGATCACGCTCGGCGGCGAGTTGGTGCTCTATCTGTTCGGCACGCCGGGGCAGCAGCGTTTTCTACCCGCGTGGAAGGACCTGGCGCGCGGCGCCCTGGGCGCGCTCGCACTCGTCGACACCCGCGATCTGGAGGCCTCCTTCGACGCCATCGGGCATCTGGAGGACCTGGACGTCCCGTTCTCCGTCGCGGTCAACGCGTTCCCCGACAGCGTGCTGCACAGCGAGGACGATCTGCGCTCCGCGCTCGATCTGCTCCCCCACACCCCGCTGGTCATCTGCGACGCCCGGGAGCACAAGTCCTCCGTCCAGGCGCTGATCTCGCTGGTCTCCCACCTCATAGAGACCATCACGGAGGCGTCGTGACGGCCGGTTGGGCCGATGGCGCGCGGCCGGCCCCGGTGCCGCTGTACGGGCCGGGGCTGGACGGCGACATGCCCGCGCTGTACGAGCGGATGCGCCGCGACCACGGCCCGGTCGTGCCCGTCGCCATCGCGCCCGGCGTCGAGGCATGGCTGGTGCTCGGCCATCGCGAGCTGCTTCATCTGACCCGCGATGAGCAGTACTTCTCGCACGACCCCAGGCGCTGGACCCCGCTGCGCGACGGCCGCGTACCGCCCGATTCGCCGCTGGTCCCGCTGGTCGGCTGGCGCCCGGCGCTGCTGTTCGCCGACGGCCAGCAGCACCGCCGGATGCGCTCGGCGGTCGCCGAGGCGCTGGGGCGGCTCGACGGGCACGAGCTGATCCGTACGGTGCGGTCCGCCGCCGAGCGGCTGATCGCCGGGTTCGCGGACCGGCATGAGGCGGATCTGGTGCCGCAGTACGCGCGGCTGCTCCCGCTGCAGGTCGTCACCCAGATCCTGGGCCTCGACGAGGAGCGCGGGCCGCGGCTGGTCGAGGCCATCGCCGCCATCGTCAACCCCACCGCCGCCGCCACCGGCGCCAACCGGCGCATGGGCGGCATTCTGCTGGAGCTGATCGAGCAGAAGAAGCGGCAGCCGGGCGCGGATCTGACCTCCTGGCTGCTGGAGCACCCGGTCGGCCTCAGCGACCAGGAAGTGCTGCACAACCTCGTAGTGATCATCGTGGCGGGGAACCAGACGACCGTGAACTGGATCGCCGACACCGTACGGATCCTCCTCACCGACCCGGGCTTCCGCTCCTCGCTGGCCCGCGGCCACCTCACGGTCGACGACGCGCTGGACCTGGTGCTGTGGCGCCATCCGCCCACCGCCAACTTCCCCGGCCGCTACGCCACCCGCGATCTGCGCTTCGGCGGACAGCACATCCGCGCCGGGGACATGCTCATCCTGGGCCTGGCGGGGGCGAACGCCGACCCCGAGGTGCTGCCCGAGGACGGCCGTCCGGTCATCGGCAACCGCTCCCACCTCGCCTTCGGCGCCGGTCCGCACACCTGCCCGGCACGGGACCCGGCGCGGCTGATCACCCGGACCGCCGTGGACACCCTCCGGCACCGGCTGCCCGACCTCGAACTGGCGGTGCCGGAGGACCAGTTGGCCTGGATCACCTCGCCCTGGTCGAAGAACCTGGCCGGGCTGCCGGTGCGGTTCACCGCCCCGCAGCTCGCGGCCGACGCGGCGGACGCGGCGGCGGCCACCCACCCGGCAGACTCAGGAGACTTACGATGACCGACGCGGCTGATGCGACCGATGCGGCTGACGCGACCGACGCGACCGACGGCCAGTGCCCCGTGCCGCACGCCGCACCCGCCCCGCATCGGCTGGACCCCACCGGGGCCGGTCAGCACGCGGTCAACGCACGGCTGCGGGAGCGCGCGGCCGCGGTCCCGGTCCTGCTGCCCGGCGATGTCACGGCCTACGCCATCACCCGCCACGAAGAGCTCAAGGACTTCACCACCCACCCCCAAGTCGCCAAGGACGCCCGCCACTTCGCCGCGCTGCGAGACGGTGAGATCCCGCCCGGCTGGCCGCTGGCGACCTTCGCCACCGTACGGGGCATGACCACCGCCGACGGCGCCGACCACAAGCGGCTGCGCTCCCTGGTCACGCGGGCGTTCACCCCGCGCCGGGTGGAAGCGCTGCGCCCCGCCGTCGAGGAGCTGACCGCCGCCCTCCTGGACCGGCTGGCCGAGGCCGCCGCCGAAGCCCCCGACGGCGTGGTCGACCTGCGCCGCCACTTCGCGCTGCCGCTGCCCATGGGCGTGATCTGCCGGCTGCTCGGCGTCGGCCCCGAGCACCAGGACCGGCTGCACGCCCTCTCCAACGACATCGTCGGCACCCGCACCGCCCCCGAGCGGGCGCTGGCCGCCAACCGCGAGATGATCGCCATCCTGGGCCAGGTGGCCGCCGCGCGGCTGCGCTCGCCGGGCGACGACCTGACGAGTGCGCTGATAGCCGCCCACGAGGAAGATGGTGACCGGCTCAGCGAGGAAGAGCTCATCGGCACGCTGCTGCTGATGATCATCGCCGGGCACGAGACCACGCTCAACCTGATCACCAACGCCGTGCGGGCGCTGTGCGCCCACCGTGACCAGCTGGAGCTGGTGCGCTCCGGCGCCGGCGAGGCGTCCTGGGGCGCTGTGGTCGAGGAGACCCTGCGCTACGACAGCCCCGTCAGCCTCTTCCCCTTCCGCTACCCGACCCGCGACCTGACCGTCGGCGACACGGTGATCCCCCAGGGCGCCCCCGTCCTCGTCTCGTACACCTCCGCCGGGCGCGACCCGCGCGCCCACGGCGCGGACGCCGATCGCTTCGACATCACCCGCCACACCCGCCCCGACGCCGCCCGCCATCTGTCCTTCGGCCACGGCGCGCACTACTGTCTCGGCGCGCCGCTGGCCCGTATGGAGGCCACGATCGCCCTCGACGCGCTGTTCACCCGCTTCCCCGGCCTTGACCTGGCCGTCCCCGACGACGCGCTCGTCCCGCACCCCAGCTTCGTCGGAAACAGCCCGCAGGAGCTGCCGGTGCGGCTCACAACGGCTTACGGGGCGCGCTGAGGGCAGCGTTGCTTCAGGGAAACGGCGGTGATGCTGCCGGGTAACAGGCACCCCGCACGCTTCCTGGCATGAGGTCGTACAGGGAACCGGGCAGCAGCAGTCGCCGGGTGGTGATCGTCGGCGGCGGCATGGCCGGAACACGGCTGGCGCAGCAGCTCGCCGCGACGGCCGCCGACGGCTCCGTCGAGGTGACGATCATCGGCGAGGAGCCGCACCCGGCGTACAACCGTGTGCTGCTCGCCGAAGTCCTCGCCGGGCGGTACGCCCCCGATGTCATCGCCCTCCCGGCCCTTGCTGTCGGCCGTCGGCTGAGCGGCGTACGCGTGGTCCGGCTCGACCGGGACCCGGGCGAGGTCGTATGCGACGACGGGCGCCGCGTCCCGTACGACGCGCTGGTGCTGGCCACCGGCTCCAACCCGGTGCTGCCCCCGCTGCGCGGGCTCTTCGAACCCCACGGCCACGACCTGCCGGACGGCGTCCACGCCTTCCGCACCATGGACGACTGCCTGGCCCTCGCCGCGGCCGTCCGCCCCGGCGTCCGCGCCGTCGTCATCGGCGGCGGCCTGCTCGGCGTCTCCGCGGCACGGGCCCTGGCCCAGCGCGGCGCCCAGGTCGTCCTCGCCCACCAGGGCGAACACCTCATGGAACGGCAGCTGGACACCGGCGCGGCTGCGATGCTGCGGCGGCATGTGGCGGCGCTGGGCGTGGAGGTCCACACGGAGTGCCGCGTACGGGGGCTGCGCACGCGGTCCGTGTCCGCTTCCGGCGGCGGGCGCACCGTTCGCGCCGTGAGCGCCGTGGAACTGGCGGACGGATACGCCCTCGACGCCGACCTGGTCATCCTCGCCTGCGGCGCCCGCCCCCGCGTCGGCCTGGCCCACGCGGCCGGCCTCGCCGTGGCGCGCGGCATCGTCGTGGACGACCAGCTGCGCACGAGCGACCCCCGGATCTTCGCGATCGGCGACTGCGCGGAGCACGCCGGCGTCCTGTACGGCCTGGCCGGCCCGGCCCAGGACCAGGCGGACACTTTGGCACATGTTGTGGGCAATCGTGCCGCAGGGCGGCACGGGTGGGCACAACCCGACCGCCGGGCCGCGCACGGCGACGAAACCGGCCCCCGGTACACGGGAAGCCGCACCCTGACCCGGCTGACGCTCGCGTCCGCCGCCGGCCCGCTCGATCTCGCCGCGTTCGGCGAGACCACCCCCGCCCCCGGCGACGATGTCGTGCATCTGGCCGACGCCACGCGGAACGCGTACCGGAAGGTCGTGGTCCGTGGGGATCGGCTCGTCGGGGGGATTCTGCTTGGCGATCTCGGCAGCGTCGGCGCGCTCGCCCGCACTTGGGAGGGTGACGAGCCGCTCCCCTCCGCCCCCTTGCTGCACCTGCTGACCAACGATGGAGGCTCCTGACGATGAGCGCACCCAACCCTGCCCCCACCGCCGCCCCCACCATCGTGCTCGTCGGGCACGGCATGGTCGGCCAGCGCTTCCTGGAAGGGCTCGTCGAGCGGGGCGTGACCGAGCGCGCCCGGGTCGTCGTGTTGTGCGAGGAGCCGCGGCCGGCCTATGACCGCGTGCAGCTGACCTCGTACTTCTCCGGCCGGACCCCCGAGGACCTGTCCCTCGTGGAGGACGGCTTCATGGCCCGGCACGGTATCGAGCTGCACCTGGGCGACCCGGCCGAGCACATCGACCGCACCGCGCGCACGGTCACCGCGCGCTCGGGGCTGACCGTGGCGTACGACTCGCTGGTGCTGGCCACCGGCTCGTACCCCTTCGTGCCGCCGGTGCCGGGCAAGGACAGCCGGGGCTGTTTCGTCTACCGCACGATCGAGGATCTGCTGGAGATCGAGGAGTACGCCAAGAACTGCTCGTCCGGCACCGTGGTCGGCGGCGGCCTGCTCGGCCTGGAGGCGGCGGGCGCGCTCAAGGGGCTCGGGCTGACCACCCACATCGTGGAGTTCAATCCGCGGCTGATGGCGATCCAGGTGGACGAGGGCGGCGGCGCCGCGCTGCGGCGGACCGTGGAGGACATGGGCCTGGTCGTGCACACGGGCGTCGGCGGCAAGGAGATCACAGCGAACGCTGACGGCGCGGTCTCCGCGATGGCCCTCTCCGACGGGTCGTCCATCGACACCGATCTGGTCATCTTCTCGGCGGGCGTACGCCCCCGCGACCAGCTGGCGCGCGACTGCGGCCTGACGGTCGGGGAGCGCGGCGGGATCGCGGTGGACGAGCGGTGCCGTACGAGCGATCCGGCGGTGTTCGCGATCGGCGAGTGCGCACTGGCCGCGGACGGCCGGGTGTACGGGCTGGTGGCGCCGGGGTACGAGATGGCGCTGGTGGCCGCGGACGAGATCGCGGAAGCGGCCGACGAGATCGCGGAGGCAAGCCGCGAGAGTGGCTTCACGGGCGCCGACACCTCCACCAAGCTCAAGCTGCTCGGCGTGGACGTGGCCTCGTTCGGCGATGCGCACGGCACGGCCGAGGGCTGTCTGGACGTGGTGTACGCCGACTCCCGCGCGGGCGTCTACAAGAAGCTGGTGATCGGCGCGGACGGGGCGCTGCTCGGCGGGGTGCTGGTCGGCGACGCCGAGTCGTACGGCATGCTGCGGCCGCTGACCGGCAGCGTGCCGCCGGTCGCGCCCGAGCAGTTGGTGCTGCCGGCCGGGCTGGGGGCGCCGGCCGCGATCGGCCCGTCCGCCCTGCCGGACGAGGCGGTGATCTGCAACTGCCACAACGTCACCAAGGGCAGCATCCGTTCGGCGGTCACCGACCACCAGTGCACCACGGTCCCCGAGGTGAAGAAGTGCACCAAGGCGGGCACCGGCTGCGGCAGTTGCCTCAAGGCGCTGACCACCCTGGTCAACGATGAACTCGAGGCGAGCGGCGTCAGCGTCGACAAGGGGCTGTGCGGCTGCTTCTCCTACACCCGGGCCGAGCTGTACGAGATCGTCCGGACGCTGCGCATCACCTCGTACGCCGCGCTGCTGGACAGCCACGGCCGCGACGAGGCGCGCAGCGGCAACGGCTGTGAGATCTGCAAGCCGACCGTGGCGTCGATCATCGCCTCGCTCGCGCCGACGGTGGGCGCCAGCGGCTATGTGCTGGACGGTGAGCAGGCGGCGCTCCAGGACACCAACGACCACTTCCTCGCCAACCTCCAGCGCAACGGCTCGTATTCGATCGTGCCGCGCATCCCCGGCGGGGAGATCACCCCCGAGAAGCTGATCGTCATCGGCGAGGTGGCACGGGACTTCGGGCTCTATACGAAGATCACCGGCGGGCAGCGGATCGATCTGTTCGGCGCCCGCGTGGACCAGCTGCCGCCGATCTGGGCGCGGCTGGTGGAGGCCGGGTTCGAGTCGGGGCATGCGTACGGCAAGGCGCTGCGCACCGTGAAGTCGTGCGTGGGGCAGACCTGGTGCCGCTACGGCGTGCAGGACTCGGTGCGGATGGCCATCGACCTGGAGCTGCGCTACCGGGGGCTGCGCTCCCCGCACAAGCTGAAGTCGGCCGTCTCCGGGTGTGCGCGTGAGTGCGCGGAGGCGCGCGGCAAGGACTTCGGGGTGATCGCCACCTCGAACGGCTGGAACCTGTACGTCGGGGGCAACGGCGGCGCGGACCCGCGCCACGCCGATCTGCTCGCCCAGGACCTCGACGACGAGCAGCTGATCCGGCTGATCGACCGGTTCCTGATGTTCTACATCCGCACCGCGGACCGGCTGGAGCGCACCTCCGCGTGGCTGGAGCGGATCGAGGGCGGCCTCGACCACGTACGGGATGTGGTGGTCGACGACTCGCTGGGGCTGTGCGCCGAGCTGGAGGCGCTCATGGCCGACCATGTGGCGGGCTACCGCGACGAGTGGGCCGAGACCCTGGAGGACCCGGAGCGGCTGCGGCGCTTTGTGTCCTTCGTCAACGCGCCGGGCGCGCCGGATCCGACGGTGAAGTTCGTGCCCGAGCGCGACCAGGTCAAGCCGGACCTGACGATCCTGTCCGGCCCCAGCATCCCCGTTCGCACTCTCGACCGTACTCTCGAAACTCTCGAAGGGGCTGCAAGCCGATGACCATGGCACTGGAGCGGACCGCCGTCCGCGTGGAACTCCTCATCGACCAGCGGTGGTTCGCGGTGTGCGACCTCTCCGATCTGATCCCGGGGCGCGGGGTGGCGGCGCTGCTGCCGGACGGGACGCAGGTCGCGGTGTTCCTGGACCGGACGGGGCGGGCGTACGCGATCGACAACCGCGATCCGTTCACGGGCGCGTATGTGCTCTCGCGGGGTCTGCTGGGCTCCCTGGGGACACGGCCCTTCGTCGCCTCGCCGCTGCTGAAGCAGCGTTTCGACCTGGAGACGGGGCGGTGCCTGGACGACGAGGGGGTCGTCGTCCAGGCATACGCGGCACGCACAAGCGACGGGGTGTCAGCCCAGGTCGCGTGAGACGACGATCCCGCACTGGACGGGGTCGCTCGCGCAGCCGGCCGTCCCCGCGGCGAGCACGCCCTTCGTCCCGGGGACGGCGGCGATGCCGAACACCGTGGACATCTCGCTGTGCTCGGTGATGTCGGCGGGCAGCTTCTCGGTCGACCACTCCGTACCGGTCCAGCGGGCCAGTACGGAGTGGGGGTCGCCGCCCGGGGTCCAGCCGGCGATCCACAGGCCCCCGGCGCCGTCCGCGCCCGCCGCGTTCGCCTCGTCGACGGGGAGCGCGGGCAGCGACTGCCAGCGACTGCCGGTCCAGTGGGCGGCCATGGTGGCCGTGGGCGCCTGCGGGTCGTTGGTCTTCCCGACGACATAGACCGAGTTACGGCCGGTGGCCACGGCGTGGTTGGCCGCCCAACCGGTCGGGTGCTCACTGGGGACCGGCACCTCGCGGACCGTCCAGCCGCGGCCGTTCCAGTGGTACAGCAGCGGTACGGTCTTCTCTCCGGTCGCCGCGTCGGCGGTGACCCAGACGTCGTCCGGGCCGGTACCGGTGATGTCCCAGGGCTGCACCTGGCCACCGCCGGGGGCCGCGGGCAGGTCCACCTTCTGCCACCCGGAGCCGGTCCAGCGCTCCAGACGGGAGACCTGGGCGTCGCCGTTCGGATCCCAGTCGAAACTGGTCAGCCAGGCCGACTTCGTACCGAACGTGGCGAGGTCGCCGATGAAGCTCAGCGACCCCTCCGCGGGGGCCGCGTGGTCGACCTTGCTCCACTTCTTGCCGTCCCAGTGCTGAAGCACGAGCGGCGCGGACATGTTGTCGTCCAGCGTGCCGGCCGCCCAGGCGTCGCCGGGCGCCGAGGCCGCGACCTTCTCCAGCCGCGCGGCCTTGCCACCCGTGGTGGCGGCGGGGACGTCCGTCCACGCGGTGCCGTTCCAGTGCCTGATCGTGGGGGTGCCCCCGTCGGCGCCGTCTGCCTTGCGGCCCACCGCCCAGGCGTCCTTGGCGCCGGTCGAGGCGACGTCCCAGAACTCCGTGGAGACGGTCTCGCTCAGCGGCGTTGCCAGTTGCCAGGGGGTGGCGGCGCGGGCCGCCCGATCGGACGCGGTGGTGGTCGCAGTGCCGGTCGCGGCGTTCGCCGGTGCCCCTGACGAGCCGAGTGCG
This sequence comes from Streptomyces sp. NPDC020845, assembly GCF_044334165.1. Classification (NCBI taxonomy): domain Bacteria; kingdom Bacillati; phylum Actinomycetota; class Actinomycetes; order Kitasatosporales; family Streptomycetaceae; genus Streptomyces; species Streptomyces sp. NPDC020845. The sequence goes on from NZ_JBIRSJ010000017.1 coordinate 201,665, forward strand.
ATCGCGCACACCGCTACCGCTATGCGCAGCCCTGCGTTCCTGGCCATGGTGCTCCTTCTGCTCGGTTGGTGCTCTCAGAAGGAAATGGCCGCCGGCCGACGGTTCTTACAGGTGACCTTGTCCTACCGATAACCCCGCCCGGTCACTTGGGGGCTTTCAGCTGCCGGTCCGTCCACTTCGACGTCACGGTGGCGGTGTGGTTCACCACCGTGCCCGCGGTGAGCCCCGCCTCGGCTGCCTGCGCGTTCGGCTTGGTCAGCACCTGCTGGTCGGACAGCAGCGCACCGGTAGCCGGGTTCACGATCAGCTCCGACCGCGCGGTCCCGTAGTCGGGCCGTTCGGTCGCGGGCAGCGCGAAGCCGACCCCCTTGCGGCCCAGCGGGTCGGTCACCTCGCCGAGCGACCGGATGCCCGGCAGATCCGCGATGACGCGGTACGCGGCGGCCCGCACCTCGGGCTTGACCGGGAGGCTGATCAGGCCGGCCGCCTGCCGCCACATCCACTCGGTGCGGCCGGAGATCTCGCTGCCGCGGTCCTCCTCGTACAGGCCCTCCAGGTACTCCTTCAGCTTGCCGCTGTCACCGGGGAGCTTCCGCAGATCCGCGTACGTCACATTGCGCGCGCCGAGGGCGGCGATCTTGTCACCGTCGTTGATCCGGGTCACCGTCGGCCGCTTCTCGGACCCTGACTCGATCCTCAGACCGAGCTTGCCGCCCGACCCGGACCCGGACTCGGCGAGCGTGAGGTCCTTCGGCGATCCGGCGGCCCGCCAGCGCGCCGTGTCGCGCTCGGTACGTGGCTCGGTGGTGTCGTCGATCCCCGAGACCCACAGGCTCTGCGTACCGGGCCTCACCCCGAAGGACCACTGCTGCGTCTCGGAGGAGACGACCGCGAAGGTCGACCCGGACTCGGCGACGACGCCGATCCAGCCCGACCGGGTGGTCGTCTGCCAGTACGTGCCCTCGTCGGCCTTGCTCTCCAGCCGGCTGGCCACGTTCAGCAGCGCGAGGCGGCCGTTCTCGGGGGTGTGCCGGGGGCCGGCCGTGGTGGGCCGGGCCGTGGCGCGGGAACCGCCTCGGGCGTCCTGGGCGCCCGAGCCGCCCTGGGGCAGGGTGGCCACGAGCACCCCGGCCGCGGCCGCCGTCGCGGCGACGGGCAGCGCCCACCGCCAGGTGAACGGCCGGGCGGCGGACCGGGAGGCTTCCGGCGCCTCCGGGGCGCTGCTCAGGATGGTGATCAGGTCGTGCCGGGCGCGTTCCGAACCGGCCAGGCGCTCCGGGTCGAACTCCGGGGGCCGGGCGTCCGCCAGCGTCTTCATGACATCGGGCCGCTTACGTGCCATGTCAGTGCTCCTTCACTGTCACTTTCGGGCGAGAACCACGAACTTCGCGAGAGAGTCCGGCCGAGTCCTCGACCGCGCTGACGGCCCGCTCCAGCCGCCGCCTGGCCCGGTGCAGCCGCACCGAGAACGTAGCGGTGGCACAGCCGAGGACGCGCGCCGCCTGTCGCGGGCCGAGCCCGTGCCAGGCGACCAGCGTCAGCACCTCGCGGTCCGCGTCGGACAGCGTGGCCAGCGCCTGCAGCGCCGCCTCGCGCTCGGTCACATCCGCGGCCACATCCCCGACGTGGGGGCCGGAGGCGATGATGCGCTGGGCCTCCTCCGCGGCCAGGGCGTACTGTCTGCCGTCGCGGCGGCGCAGCTCGCGGGTCAGATTGCGGGCCACGCCGAGCAGCCACGGCAGCGGTGGCGTGGGGATGTCCCGCATCCGCCGCCAGGCGACCGTGAAGGTCTCGCTGGTGATGTCCTCACCGACCTGCCGCCCCACCAGGCTCGAGGCATAGGCGAGCACCCGGGGATGGCACTCCTCGTACAGGTCACGGAAGCGTTGGGCGTCGGTCACGCGCCGTCTCCTCATCTCGGCTCTCTCATCTGGCAGTGGTCGAGAACCGCGATTTCTTACACCGCGAGGAGAATCTTTTCGGGTGGCGGGCGGTGTCCGAGGGAAGCTCTCCCCCGCCCCCCTTACAAGCCTGCCGGAGGCATTGAGTGGAGCCTTCGGGGTGTGGCTACAGAGACTGGAACCTCTCCTCAAGGTCAGCGATGCGCTCGGCGCGTCGGCCCATCAGGTAGACCCGGCTGTTCGTGCGCTGCACTTCGTGCACCAGGCTGAAGCCCTGGGTCTCGTTGTACCTCACCAGTCCGGGGAAGTTGCAGCCACGGCGGACCCACGCCTTCCCCTCCCGGGCGGCCCGGTCCACCGCCCACAGTCCCATGACCGTTCCCGGATTCTTCTCACGGTGCGCGGGGTCGGTGACTGTTGAGTAGAGGTAGTGGGCCGACTCGTTCAGCTCGTCTTGCGTCCAGCCCCAGGGCGGGGTCTGTTCCTGCACGGTGGTGCACCCGATGATCTGCCCGCCAGCCTCGGCGAGGACCCACACTTCGCCCTCGGAGTTCTCTGCCTGCCGTGCGAGTTCGGTGGCGTTCTCCCGCCAGCTCGGATGCCCTCGCTCCTCCAGCCACGCAGAGCGGGTGAGGATCATGTTCTCTACAGCAGGGATGTCGTCGGCGGTGGCCGGGCGCATTGCGAACACCTTGTCTCCTGGGGTCGGTGGGCGGCAAACCGTCCGGAGCCTGACTTTGCGGTGAGTATCAGACAGCGACACGCCGTGGTGTTGGCGTGTCGCTGTCCGATACTCACCGCAAAGTCAGCTCAGAGCATGCGAGTGGGTCCCACTCAGTGCTTGCGCGGCTGGATGGGAGCACGTGTAGCCGGATACCGCGACCACCACAAGCCTCGGCAGGCAGGCAGCGAGAGCCCGAAGAAGTCTCCGCATCGCGCACACCATGGCAACCCGTTCTCCGGGTCCGTAGGGCACTCGGCAGCGCAGCGAGGGCACTTCCTCACGGTGACCTACTCTCAGTCAGGCGCTCAGGTCGAACTCTCCGGCCTTCACGGCGTCCGTAAGCGTTGCCCACGCGTCCGCCGTCATGGTGACGATGGTCTCGGGCCGCTCGCTGTCTCGCAACGCCACCACACCCGGCACGTTCACGGCCACCTGGGGGCAGTTGCCCACCTTCTTGTCACGGCAGGCCGCTGCCCCGACGAACTCGAACTCCGGACGTTCAGCCATGGTGCCCATCGGGGAACGGGAGTTCTTGCATCGAATGCGTGACCTTCGCCGGTGATGGTCGTTGTATGTGGTGACGGATCTCTGCGACACCGGGTGGGGGGGTGAATAAGGGTGGGTGGGCTGCGGGAGGTGGCGGCACCATTCGTGGTGCCCGGCCCTTCGGGGGTCGCGATCCGTACCCGGCTCAAGGGCCTGACCGCCGGGGACGAGGCGGTGCTTTGCCTGGTCGGCGGTCTGCTCGGTTCGCTCGCTTCCCGTGATCTGAAGGCGCGGTGCGCGGCCGGGCTGGAGCATGGCGGTGAGCAGTGGGCCGAGCGCAAGCGCACTCTCACGCAGGAGTCCTCGTCCCGCTGGGCCGGGTCGATCACGAAGGCCACCCACGATCAGTGGGCGCTCGCCCGGCGTGGCCAGCTCGCGCACATCCAGAACCTGGAGGCCGGGATCGAGACGATCACCCACCGTCTGTCCGTGGCTGTGGGTGAGAAGGGCACCAAGCAGGCCCCGGGCGGCTACCGCAGCGCGCGGGAGTGGCACGCGAAGAGGCGCCGTCTGTGTGTGCTCGAAGACCGGCTTCGGACGGTGCGGGCGGACCGTGAGGCCGGGGTCGTGCGCGTGGTGCGCGGCGGGAAACGGCTGCTGAACACCCGGCACAACCTGGAGCAGGCGCAGCTCACCGAGGAGCAGTGGCGCACGCGGTGGCAGGCCGGGCGCCGGTTTCTCCAGGCGGACGGCGAGTCCGGCAAAAGGTTCGGCAACGAGACCATCCGCGTCACCGACGACGGCGAGGTCTCCATCAAGCTCCCCGCGCCGCTGGCGCACCTGGCGAACGCCCCGCACGGCCGGTACAGGCTGGCGGCGAAGGTGTCGTTCACGCACCGGGGTGAGCAGTGGGCCGACCGCGTGGCAGCGAACCGGGCCGTGGCCTACCGCATCCACGAAGACACCCTCCGGGGACGCTGGTATCTGACCGCATCCTGGACGATCCCCCCGGTCCAGACCGTCCCCCTTGGGGCGGCCCGCGCCGGTGGCCTGATCGGCTTCGACACCAACGCCGACCACCTCGCCGCCTGGCGCCTCGACGAACACGGCAACCCCACCGGCGATCCCCGACGCTTCTTCTACAACCTGTCCGGCACCGCCCAGCACCGCGACGCACAGGTGAGGCACGCCCTGATCCGCCTGCTGCACTGGGCCAAGCGCCACGGTCTGTCGATCGCACTCGAAGACCTCGACTTCCAAGCGGAGACCACCCGCGAGAAGCACGGCCGCCGCAAACGGTTCCGCAACCTCATCTCCGGGCTGCCCGTCAGCAAGCTGCGGGCCCGGCTGGTGTCGATGGCGGCCGAACTCGGCATCACCATCGTCGTCGTCGACCCGGCCTACACCAGCAAGTGGGGCGCCCAGCACTGGCAGAAGCCCCTCACCAGCAAGACCAGGAAGACCACTCGCCACGATGCTGCCGCCGTGGCGATCGGCAGGCGCGCGCTGGGGCACCCGATCCGGCGACGGACGGCACCGCCCCGTACCCACCAGAGCGATGGGTGCGGGCATCGGACCGTCCAGGCCCGACCGGACACCCCAGCGCGCGAGGGAAACCGCCCCCGCATCCCCGGACCACGGACACGATCCGTGCGCGCCGGACGCGGAGCGAACGCGGTGGACCAGAACGCCCAACACCGTTCGGGGCGTCCGGCTGAGCGTGAGCCCTGGCAACAGGACTCACTCCCGCTCAGTCTTTAGAAACGGTAGGTCCAGGCCACCTTCCAGCCGTTGACGGCACTGGAACCGGTGTTCTTGACGGTGACGTTCGCCGTGAAGCCGGTGTTCCACTGGTTGGTGACGGAGTACGTCACCGCGCAGCCCGTGGTGGGCGTGGGGTCCTGCCCGCCGTCGCCGGTCCAGCCGAGGGCTTCGGCGATGCCGTAGTACGCCGGTTTGGGCTGGTAGTTCTCGTCGTACGGGGTGGCGGCGCCCTGGCCGTCGAAGACGTCGGGGATCCAGGAGTCGGAGTCGGTGAACCCCCAGACCGTCACCCCCTTGCAGCGGCTGACCGCGACGCATGCGCTGGTGACGGCCTTGTAGTCGGCCTTCTGCTGCGCGAGTTTCGCGTCGCTGACGGGCAGCTGCATCCGGATGTCCAGCTCGGTGACGGCGACGTCCACGCCGAGGTCGGCGAAGCGCTGCAGATTGGCCTGCATCGTGGACGGCACCTGGCCGAGGATGAGATGGCCCTGGAAGCCGACGCCGTCGATCGGGACGCCGTCCGCCTTGAGCGACTTGACCAGGTTGTACATGGCGTCGCTCTTCGCGCCCGTGCCGTCGGTGTTGTAGTCGTTGAGGTACAGCTTGGCGTCCGGGTCGGCGGCGCGGGCGGCGCGCAGCGCGTCGGCGATATAGCTCTGGCCGAGCTTCGTGTACCACATCGACTGCCGGAAGGTTCCGTCCTCGTTGAACGGCTCGTTGACCACGTCCCAGTGCGAAATCTTGCCCTTGTAGCGGCCGACCTCGGTGGTGATGTGGTCGGTCATGAGGGTGCGCAGCTGGTCGGCGGTCCAGCTGCCGGAGGTCAGCCAGCCCGGCAGCTGGCTGTGCCAGACCAGGGTGTGGCCGCGCACCTGCATGTCATGCGACTGGGCGAAGTTGACGACGGCATCAGCGCCTGTCCAGTTGTACGTACCGCGGCTGGGCTCGACGGACTCCCACTTCATCTCGTTGCCGGGGGTGATCGAGTCGAACTGGCCGCCGGCGACCGTGGCGTAGGTGCCGCTCAGCTTGGACGCGGTGACGGCGGTGCCGTAGTACTTGCCCTTGGCCTGGGCCAGGTCGCGCAGCACCGGGTCGGCCGCGCTGCTGGGGGTGGCAAGGCCCAGCAGCAGCGCTCCGGCGGCGGCAAGGACGAGGGTGGCTCTGCGGACGCCCTGGGTGCGTATACCGTGCGGGTGAGGTCTCATCGCGTGCCGCCCCTTAGGATCCGGCCAGGCCGTCGCGGAACGCGGTGTAGGCGGGCTTGGGCTGGTAGTTGTCGTCGTACAGGTTGGCCGCACCCTGGCCGGGGAAGGTGCCGGGGACCCAGGAGTCCCGGTCGCCGAAGCCCCATACGGTGATACCGGCGCAGCGGGAGATGGCCAGGCAGGTCTGGGCCACGGTCTTGTAGTTGGCCGCCTGCTGCTGGAGCTTGGTGGAGTCGGCCGGGGTGGCCATGCGGATGTCGAGCTCGGAGACGACGATCTCGAGGCCGAGGTCGGCGAAGCGCTGCAGGTTGGCCTTCATGGTGGAAGGCACCTGGTTCACGATGAGGTGGCTCTGGAAGCCGACGCCGTCGATGGGCACGCCCTGGCTCTTGAGCCGCTGGACCAGGTTGTACAGACCGTTGCTCTTCGCGCCCGTGCCCTCGGTGTTGTAGTCGTTGATGAAGAGCTTGGCGTTCGGGTCGGCGGCGCGGGCGGCGCGGAAGGCGTCGGCGATGTACGACTCGCCGAGCTGCTGCTGGAACTTGGACTGGCGCAGCGTCCCGTCCTCGTTGAACGCCTCGTTGACCACGTCCCAGCGCTGGACCTTGCCCTTGTAGCGGCTGACCTGGGTGGTGACGTGGTTGGTCATGATGGTGCGCAGCTCGGAGTTGGAGAACGAGCCGTTGGCCAGCCAGTTCGGCATCTGGCTGTGCCAGACCAGGGTGTGGCCGTAGACCTTCTGGTTGTTGCTCTGCGCGAAGGAGACCAGCCGGTCGGCGGCGGCCCAGTTGAACTGGCCGCGGTTGGGCTCGACCGAGCCCCATTTCATGGCGTTCTCGGCGGTGACGCTGGAGAACTCGCTCTTGGCGATGTTGGCGTAGGCGGCGTCGCCGAGCCGGCCGTCGTTGATCGCCGTACCGACGAAGCGGCCGGTACGGTCGGCGACCTCGCGGAGGGTGGGGTTGGCTTTTGCGCGGGTGTCGCTGCCGGTCGCGGTGGTCCCGGCGGTCGCCCCTCCCGCCCGGTGATCCGCGGCCTGACCGGGGGCGGCGAGCCCAAAGGCCAAGGTCGCCACGGCGGCCGAGGCCACCAGTGCGCCGCTGCGTAAGCTCATGAGCTTCATGGACGTCCCTCTCTTCTCTTCACGTCTGATCCGGTTTTCCGGAAGACTTCTGCAAGGTTCCGAGGGTGCGCCCGGAAAGGTAGAGGCGGGAGTGACTCTCGTCAACGGAGGAGGCGGAAATGGCTACGGAGAGCGCGGGTTCCGAAGGTGGCGCCCGGCCCAAGGTGACGATCACGGCCATCGCGCAGGAGGCCGGGGTGTCGGTGCCCACGGTCTCGCGGGTGGTCAACGGGCGTTCTGACGTCTCGCCCGAGACCCGGGCCCGGGTGGAGAATCTGCTGCGGCTCCACGGCTACCGCCGCCGCCAGACCGCCCCGGGCGACCGGGCCGCCCTGGTGGACCTCGTCTTCAACGACCTGGACAGCCCCTGGGCGGTGGAGATCATCCGCGGGGTGGAGGAGGTCGCGCACGAGGACGGCGTGGGCACGGTGGTCTCCGCCATCCACGGCCGGGCGGGCGCGGCGCGGCAGTGGATGAAGAACCTGCGGGCGCGCGCCTCGGACGGGGTGATCCTGGTGACCTCCGTGCTCGAACCGGTGCTGCACGAGGAGTTGCGCCGGCTGAACGTGCCGATCGTGGTGGTCGACCCGGCCGGCTCCCCCGCCCTGGACGCGCCCACCATCGGGGCGACCAACTGGGCGGGCGGCATGGCCGCGACCGAGCATCTGCTGGGCCTGGGCCACCGCCGGATCGGCTTTATCGCCGGCCCGCCGCGGCTGCTGTGCAGCCGGGCCCGGCTGGACGGCCACCGGGCCGCCCTGGAGGCGGCCGGGGTGCCGTACGACCAGGCGCTGGTGGCGCAGGGCGACTTCTACCACGAGTCCGGTTTCGTCGGCTGCGATCAGCTGATGGACGCGGCGACCCCGCCCACCGCCGTGTTCGCCTCCAGCGACCAGATGGCCCTGGGCGCGATCGAGGCCCTGCGCCGCCGGGGCCTGCGGGTGCCGGAGGACGTGAGCGTGGTGGGCTTCGACGACCTTCCGGAAGTCCGCTGGTCGGCCCCGCCGCTGACCACGGTGCGCCAGCCGCTCGCGGAGATGGGCAAGCTGGCGGCCCGTACGGTGCTGCGCCAGGCGCGCGGCGAGGAGATCGAGTCGCCCCGGGTGGAGCTCGCGACGGCGCTGGTCGTCCGGGCCAGTACAGCCCCGCCGAGCACGGCCTGAGCCCGGCCTGAGCCCGGCCTGAGCACGACCTGAGCCCGGGCCGTTCGTAGGTTTCAACAGGCTTGCTTGTGCGATCTATTGACAGGCCGTCAGTGCGCTCATACCGTCCACGCAATCACTTCCGAGAATTATCGGGCTACTTCCGGAAGGCAATGCGACGATGACGATGCGTACCCCCAGGTCACGGGCGATCCTCCGTACGTCCACCCTGGCTGCCGCTCTGCTCTTGGCCACCACCACCCTCACCGCCTGCGGCAGCTCAGGCCCCGGCGGCTCGGACGACGACTCCATCAGCGTCTGGGTCTACCAGGACGCCTCGACCAAGGTGCAGCGCGCGGTCGTCGAGCGCTTCAACAAGACCTCGGATGTGAAGGCGAAGCTCACCGAGGTGCCCGGCGAGGGCTACTCGGACAAGATGCGCACCTCCATGGGCACCCCCAACGCGCCGGACGTCTTCTTCAACTGGGGCGGGGGCAGCATCAGCGACTTCGCCAAGGAGGACATGCTGGTCGACCTGGGCCCGACGCTGAAGAAGGACCCGGACCTGCAGAAGGCGTTCATCCCCTCGATCCTCAAGGCCGGGGCGGTGAACGGCACGTTCTACGGCATCCCGATGCGCGGGATGCAGCCGGTGATCCTCTTCTACAACAAGAAGGTGTTCCAGGACGCGGGGGCGCAGCCGCCCAAGTCCTGGGACGATCTGCTGGGCCTCATCGGCACCTTCAAGAAGAAGGGCGTCACCCCCTTCGCGCTCGCGGGCACCGACCCGTGGACCGAGCTGATGTGGGTGGAGTACCTGGTGGACCGCTACGGCGGGGCCGATGTCTTCAAGCGGATCCAGAACGGGGACTCCTCGGGGTGGAGCGACCCGAGCGTGCTGAAGACCGCTGAGACGATCAAGGATCTGGTCGACCGGGGCACGTTCGGCAAGAACTACAAGTCGGTCAACTACACCGCCGACGGGGCCTCCACGCTCTTCGCCAAGGGCAAGGCCGCGATGCATCTGATGGGCTCCTGGGAGTACGCCAACCAGAAGGCGAACCAGCCGGACTTCGCCAAGTCGGGGCTCGGCTGGACCACCTTCCCGGCCGCCCCGGGCGGTAAGGGCGACCCCAAGAACGTGGTGGGCAACCCGACCAACTACTGGTCGATCAACTCCAAGGCCAAGGGGAAGAAGAGGGACGCGGCGATCGAGTTCGTGAAGTTCGCCGCCAAGCAGGACTACTCCAAGGACCTGATCGCCAACGGCGATGTGCCCGCCACCTCCGACGCCGCCTCGCTGCTGAGCGAGCACGAGAACCCGACCTACGCGCAGTTCCAGTACGACATGGTCCGTGAGGCCCCCAGCTTCACCCTCTCCTGGGACCAGGCGCTGTCGGCCAAGAACACCCCGGCGATACACACCAACATCCAGAAGCTGTTCAACGGGCAGCTGAGCCCGGCCGGGTTCGTGGCGGCGATGAAGAAGGACATCAAGTAATGGCGGGCGCCGACGGCAAACGTGCCGACGGCAAGGGTGCGGGCAGCGGCGCTGCCCGCCCCAGCGCCGCCTGGGCGCTCCCCGGGGTGCTGTTCTTCGCGTGCTTCGCCGTCGCCCCCATGCTGCTGGTCGGCTATCTGGCCTTCACCGACTGGGACGGTATCGGCACCCCCCAGTGGATCGGCACCGACAACTGGTCCCGGCTGTGGCACGACCCGGACATGCGCCAGGCCGTCTGGCTCAGCCTGCTGCTGACCGTACTGACCTGGCTCGTACAGACCCCGATCGCGCTGCTCCTGGGGGTGTGGGCGGCCGGGCGGCAGCGCAACCGCGCCGTGCTGTCGGCGATCTTCTTCCTGCCGCTGCTGGCGTCCTCCGTCGCCCTCGCCCTGGTGTGGAAGCAGCTGCTGGACCCCAACTTCGGCCTCATCGCGGAGATCGGGCCCGCCCTCGGCTTCGAGGACGGCGATCTGCTCGGCGACTCCCAGGGCGCCCTCGGCGCGATCCTCTTCGTCACCGCCTGGCAGTTCATCCCCCTCCACACGCTGATCTACCAGGGCGGCGCCCGGGCCATCCCGCGCTCGCTCTACGACGCGGCGGCCATCGACGGCGCCGGCACCGTCCGCCAGTTCTTCTCGATCACGCTGCCCCAGCTGCGCAACACCGTGGTCACCTCATCGGTGATCATGGTGGTGGGCGCGCTGACGTTCTTCGACACCGTCCTGATCCTCACCAAGGGCGGCCCGGGCACGGACACCAGCATCGTGCCGTACCTGATGTACAAGAACGGCTTCCAGGCCTTCGACCTCGGCTACGCCAGCGCGGTCGCGGCCCTCCTCGTGGTCGTCGCCACCACCGTCTCGCTGCTGCTGGTGCGGCTGACCGGCTTCAGCGCGATGCGCAGCACCCGGGAGGGGATGTGACCGACGTGCTGCACCAGCGCCCCGAGGCGGACCGTACGACCGGCAAGGCGGCCCCGCCGGCCAAGCCCCGGCGGGCGGGCCTGCCCCGTCTGCTGACGGGGAGCGGGCCCCGAAGGCCCAACTACCCGGCCGGTCTGGCCTCCCTGCTGTGGCTGGTCATCGTCGGCGCCCCGCTGTACGTACTGGTGGCCACGACCTTCCGGACCCGCGACGGCTATATCGACGACGGCCCGCTCGCGCTGCCCACCCACCCCACCCTCGCCAACTACGACCGGGTGCTCAGCAGCCACTTCTTCTCCTATCTGGGCAACACCCTGGTCGTCACCGCCGTCTGCGCCGCCATCGTCATCGTGCTGTCGGTGACCGTCGGCTATGCGGTGGTGCGCGCCCGCAGCCGGATGTCCCAGCGCGTCTTCCGGATCTTTCTGCTCGGGCTCGCCATCCCGTCCCAGGCGGTGATCATCCCGATCTATCTGGTGATCACCAAGCTCCAGCTGTACGACACCCTGCTGGCGGTGATCCTGCCGACGGCGGCCTTCTCCCTCCCCGTCAGCGTGCTGATCCTGGCGGGGACCATGCGCGATATCGACGAGGAGCTGTACGAGTCGATGGCGCTGGACGGCGCCGGGCCGACCCGGGTGCTGCTGCGGCTGGTGGTGCCGATGTCGCGGGCGGGGATCTCCACGGTCGGGGTGTACTCGGCGCTGCACGCCTGGAACGGCTTTATGTTCCCGCTGATCCTCACCCAGTCCAGGAGCAACCGGGTGCTGACCCTGGGCCTGTACGACTACGTCGGCGAGTTCCGGGTGGACACCCCGGCGCTGCTCACCGCGGTCGTGCTGTCCATCGTCCCGATCTTCGTCGTCTATCTCTTCGCCCGCCGTCAGCTGATCAACGGCCTGATGGGCGTGGGCGGCAAGTGAGCGGCCCACCGAACAGTCCTGAGCCAAGGAGCTTCATGCCTCACCCCTGGCAGAACACCTCCCTCCCCGCCGAAGACCGCGCCGCGGACCTGCTCTCCCGGATGACCCTGGAGGAGAAGCTCGCCCAGCTCGCCGGCGTCTGGCCGGGCTCCGAGTCCACGGAGGGCGAGGACGTCGCCCCGCTCCAGCACCAGGTCAACGAGGAGGTGGACCTCGACGCCCTGCTCCCCCACGGACTCGGCCAGCTGACCCGCCCCTTCGGCACCGCCCCCGTCGATCCGGGCGAGGGCGCCGCCGCCCTCGCCCGCACCCAGGCGCGGGTCGCCGCGGGCAACCGCTTCGGGATCCCGGCCGTCGCCCACGAGGAGTGCCTGACCGGGTTCTTCGCCTGGGGCGCGACCGTTTTCCCCACGCCACTGGCCTGGGGCGCCACCTTCGACCCGGCGCTGGTGGGCCGGGCCGCGGAGCTGATCGGCGCCTCGATGCGGGCGGTCGGCATCCACCAGGGCCTGTCGCCCGTCCTCGACGTGGTGCGCGACCCGCGCTGGGGCCGTACGGAGGAGTCCATCGGCGAGGACCCGTATCTGGTCGGGACCATCGGCACCGCGTATGTGCGCGGCCTCCAGTCGGCCGGGATCATCGCCACCCTCAAGCACTTCGCGGGCTACTCCGCCTCGCGCGGCGCCCGCAACCACGCCCCGGTCTCCATCGGCCCGCGCGAGCTCGCGGACGTCATCCTGCCGCCGTTCGAGATGGCCCTGCGGGACGGCGGGGCGCGCTCGGTCATGCACTCCTACAACGACCTCGACGGCGTCCCGTCGGCCGCGAACCGCTACCTGCTGACGGAACTGCTCCGCGAGCGCTGGGGCTTCACCGGCACCATCGTCTCCGACTACTTCGGCCTCTCCTTCCTGGAGCTGCACCACCGCGTCGCCGACACCCCGGCGCGCGCCGCGGCGCTCGCGCTGGAGGCGGGCGTGGACGTGGAGCTGCCCGCCGTACGCTGCTTCGCCACGCCGCTGCGGGACGCCGTACGGGCCGGGGACGTCCCCGAGGCGCTGGTGGACGCGGCGGCGCTGCGGGTGCTGCGGCAGAAGTGCGAGCTGGGGCTGCTCGACCCGGACTGGTCGGCCACACCGGCCGCGCTGCCCCAGGTCGTGGACCTGGACCCGCCGGTGATGCGGGAGGTGGCCCGGCAGCTGGCCGAGGAGTCGGTGGTGCTGCTCGCCAACGACCGCGAGGCGCTGCCGCTCGCCCCCGAGACCCGGATCGCGGTCGTCGGCCCGCTCGCCGACGACCCCGCGGCGATGCTCGGCTGCTACACCTTCCCCCGGCACGTCGGCGTCGAGCACCCGGACCTGCCCCTCGGCATCGAGGTGCCGACGGTGCTCGCCGCGCTGCGCGCCGAACTCCCCGACGCACACATCACCCACGCCGAGGGCTGCGCCCCGCCCGGCCCGGCCGCGGCCCCGCCCGGCGCCACCGCCACCTCGGCCGCCGTCGCCGCCGAGAGCCGCCTCGCGCGGGCCGCCCGCGTCGCCCGCGACGCGGATGTGTGCGTCGCCGTGCTCGGCGACCGCTCCGGCCTCTTCGGCCGGGGCACCTCGGGCGAGGGCTGCGACGCCGCCGACCTCGAACTCCCCGGCGAACAGGGCGCCCTGCTCGACACCCTGCTGGCCACCGGCACGCCCGTCGTACTGGTCCTGCTCACCGGCCGTCCGTACGCGCTCGGCCGCTGGTCGGGGCTGCTCGCCGCCGCCGTTCAGACCTTCTTCCCCGGCGAGGAGGGCGGCCCGGCCGTCGCCGCGGTCCTCTCCGGCCGGGTCAACCCCTCGGGCCGGCTGCCCGTCAGCGTCCCGTACACGACCGGCGGCCAGCCCTGGACGTACCTTCAGCCGCCGCTGGGCCTACGGGGCGAGGCCAGCAGCGTCGACCCGACCCCGCTGCACGCCTTCGGCCACGGCCTCTCGTACACCTCCTTCAGCTGGGAGCGCCCGGAGGCGGACGCGGCCACCCTGGCCACCGACGGCGAGACCACGCTGCGGCTGACCGTCCGCAACACGGGCGAGCGCCCGGGCACCGAGGTGGTCCAGCTCTATCTGCACCAGCCCGTGGCCCGCACCGTACGCCCGGTCACCCGGCTCATCGGCTACACCCGCGTCCCGCTCGCCCCCGGCGAGAGCGCCGAGGTCCACTTCACCTTCCACGCCGACCTGGCCTCCTACCCGGGCGCCCCCGACGGGAGCCGGATCGTCGCGCCCGGCCCCCTGGAGCTGCGCCTTGCCGCCTCCAGCGCGGACGCCGACGTACGGCATACGGTGCCGCTGACGCTGACCGGGCCGGAGCGGGCGGTGGACCACCGGCGGCGGCTGGTGTGCGCGGCGGAGGTGAAGTGACGGGGGGCTACGCGGATGGCCCCCTTCCGTCCTCGACCAGCGCCCAGGCGTGGGCGAACAGCTCGGGGAGGGTGCGCGTGGGCAGCGGAAGCGGGTTCTCCAGGCGCCCGTTGTAGGAGCGGTCCACCCCGATCAGGTCCGCCTTCCACGCCTCCATGGGCTGGTAGGGCTTCTTGGCGTGGATCCACTCGCCCGGCAGGAAGATCTGCCGGCCCGCCCGGGGGCGCTTGTCCTCCACGACCAGGCCGCGCTCGACCAGCACGGCGACGGCCTTCTGGTGCCGGGCGGGCTTCCACCCGTTCCAGGTGCGGAGGTTACGGTCGGTCGGCGCGGGCAGGGCCAGCAGCTGGAGGTAGAGCGCCGCCGCGTCCTCGTCGATGCCGAGCCCGCCCGCGACCCGCGCGACCACATCGGGCGCGGAGGCCGCCGGGTTCGTCTCGTACGCGCCGGCCGGCAGCGCGGCGCTCTCGATCCGCTCCATGATGCGCGCGCAGACCGGGCCGCGCAGCCACTCGACGAGCCCCAGCTCACGGTCGTAGCGGGAGTCGGCCCTGGCCCCCGACAGCGCCCGGGAGCGCTCGTCGGCGCCGTAGAACGCCGGGCGGAAGTACAGGCGGGTCCGGGACAGGTACCCTCTGCGGTCCACTATGCCGTCCGTGACCACGGTGAGCCCGTCGTCGATGGACGCGACGTCCAGCCGCTCCGGCCCGGCATACGGCTGGTACCCGAATCGCTCGTGCAACTCGGCGACCGAGGCTCCCACCTTGGGGTCGAGCGTGCCGGCGTCCAGCAGCAGCCCCGGGTGGTTCAACCGCTCCTGAACCACGCGCACCAGACCGGGCGCCCCCTCGCGGACGAGGTCACCGGCGGGGAGCTCGGCGTAGACCCAGAACAGGTTGGGGACGATGGAGAGCAGGCGGTCCTCGAACCTCGCGACATCCCACCGGGCGTTGGCGTCGCTGACCATCGGGCCGTGGTCGGTGTTCTTGATCCAGGTGTCGACGGGGGCGCTGAGCCCGGGCTCGGCAGTGGGGTTGGTGAACGCCGCGCAGAAGTCAGCCGCTGACAGGCGCAGCATCTGCAGCTCGACGACCGCGTTATGGGTACGCTCCGGCACCACGGTCCGCCGGCCGTACCGCTCCCGCCACGCCTCCGCGATCCGCTCCGCCACCCCGCGCATCCCGTGTGGCTCCCACAGCTCGGCAGGGTCCTCGGGCAGCACATCCGCCAGCAGCTCAAGGCGGTCCATCGAGGTCAGCCGGGCGTGTTCGGAAGCGCCGTCCTCGGCCTCGGCCACCTTGAGCCGCAGAATCTCCCGCTCCTCGTTCTCGAGGAACGGGATACGGCCCCTGACGTGCATCCCCGCCAGCACGAGGGACGCCGCCGCCCGTCCCATTCCCGTGCCTTCCCTCAGCGCGGCCACCGCCTGGTGGTCCCACGGCACCGGCCCGCGCTCCCGGACGAGGCCCACCAGCCGGCGCAACTGCTCGGCGCTGCCCCATCCTCCGCGCGGGGCGTCGGTCACCTCCTCGATGACCCCCAGGCCCGGCGCATCCGCTTCGCCCGTACGCAGATCGACGAATTTACGGAGCCTGTCACGGTTCCAGCCGACCGCGACGGCCGCCCCTCGCTCGTCCCGGACCGCTGCCGGGTCGCCTTCAGCGATCCGCACCAGACCGGTGCGAATCCGGCCCGCCGGATCGCAGAACGGGCCGTCCGCCCAGATCTCCAGCAGCGCGAGCAGACGCCGACGGCGCTCCTCGCGGGTGGAGGGCGCGGCGGCGCGCAGCGCAACGGTGCCGATGCGCCCGATGAACCGCGCCCAGGATCCCTCCCCGGCCCTTCCCAGGCCGCCGTCCGGGGTGGGCGGATCCCATGTGCCCGCCATATAGCGACCGGTCCGCTCGATACCGGCCAGCGCGCCTTTGTCCGTCCAATACCCCGAACCGTCGACGAGCCCGTCCAACGCGGCCCCGACGTGGTAGTCGTCCAGGGACGCCACCTCGGCGCGATCCGTCACCAGCCCGCCTGCTGTCGTCTCCATGAGGAAATCTTGGCTCATGGGTCCGACAGCGGCCCGGGCGGCCTGTCACAGACCGGCTCAAAGACCGGCTCAAGGCCGGATCAAAGACCGGCTCAAAGAGCGAAAAGGCGGGCGGCGTTGTCGTGGCAGACCGCGCGCAGCCAGTCGGTGCCGAGGTCGAGGTCCCGCAGGACGCGCAGGGCATCCACGTACGGATACGGGATGTTCGGGAAGTCGGTGCCCAGCAGGACCTTCTCCCCCAAGGCGGCGAGCCGGGGCAGCTCGGCGCGCGGGAAGGGCATTTCGGCCTCGACAAAGGGCGTGAAGGACATGGTCGTATCGAGCATGACGTACTCGTACCGCTCGGCCAGGTCGAGGAATTCCACGTACTCCGGCCCGCCCAGATGCGCGACCACCAGCCGCAGCGCGGGATGGCGGGCGAGAACGGCACCCATCGGGCCGGGCCCGGTGTACCGGCCGGGGATGGGCCCGGAGCCGCAGTGGGTGACCACGGGTGTGCCGCGCTCGGCGAGCAGCGCCCACACCTCGTCGAGCAGCGGGTCGCCGGGGTCGAAGCCCCCGACCTGAAGATGGCACTTGAAGACGCGCGCGCCCTGGTCGAGGGCGCGGCGCACATCGTCGAGGGCGCAGGGCTCGGCGTAGAAGGTCGCGGTGTGCAGACAGTCCGGCGTACGGGCGGCGAAGCCGGCGGCCCAGTCGTTGAGCCAGCGGGCCATGGCGGGCTTGTGCGGGTAGAGCATCGCGGTGAAGGCGCGCACCCCGAAGCCGCGCAGCACATCGAGGCGTTCCTGCTCCTCCTGCCGGTACGCGATCGGCCAGACCTTCCCCACGAGGGGGCCCGCCGCGTCGAAGTACGCCCAGACCTTGTCCAGGACGCGCTGCGGCATGAAGTGGGTGTGGACGTCGATGAGGTGGTCGAGACCCGCCTCGGCGCGGAAGGCGGCGACGTCGGCACGCTCGGCGGTGGTTTGCTCGGCGGTGGTTTGCTCGGCGCTGGTTTGCTCGGTGGTCATCGGAAGCGGGTCGGCCATGAACGGCAGCGTAATCGGCGACAGATCGCACGTTCTTACGGGGTGAAGTGGCGGGCGAGGACCGCGAGGGCGTCGGTCACCTCGCGCAGCCGCTGAGGGTCGTCGGTGCCGAGGGCGGTGGCGAGGGCCGCGTCGACGGTCGTGGCGCGCACCTGCGCGACGCGGGCGGAGGGCTCGGCGGCGGGGCTGATGAGCGCGCGGCGGCGGTCGGCGGGGTCGGGGGCGGTGGTGATGGACCCCGCCTCCTTCAGTCGGGCGACGGCGGTGGAGATCTGGCTCTGCGGCAGTCCGGTGCGGCCCGCGATATCGCCGACGGTGGTGCCGGGGTGCGCGGCGATGTCGCTGGCGGCGATCAGCACGAGGCGCGTGCTGCCCCCGTGGCGTTCGGCCCCGCCGGGGGGTTCGGGCATGGCGTCCTCGCCGATCTTCATGAGCGTACGGCCGAGGAGGAAGAGTTCGACTCCGTTCACACAGCGAGGGTACATCGAATTAGATACATCTATCTTGATGCATCGAATTTGATGGATTACTGTGACGCGTGGCAGCCGGAGACATGACAGCCACGCCACCGACCCGAGGGGCATCCCATGACGTACGACAACACCCGCACCGGCACCATCGACGCACCCGGCGCCACCCTCCACTACCAGGTACGCGGGGACGGCCCCGCGCTGCTGATCGGCCAGAGCGGCGAGGGGGACGCCGACCGCAGCGTCGACCTCGCCGCGCGCCTCGCCGATACGTACACCGTGATCACCTACGACCGGCGGGGCCTGTCACGGAGCCGACTCCACGACCCGTCGCGCGGGGCGACGCTCACCGAGCACGCCGACGACGCGGCGCGCGTGCTCGCGGCGGTGACCTCCGAACCGGCCGCGATGCTCGGCTGCAGCCTCGGCGCCCTCATCGGCCTGCACCTCGCGGCGCGCCACCCGGGCCGGATCCACACCCTGATCGCCCACGAGCCCGTCGCGCCCCGGCTGCTGCCCACCGCCGAACGCACCCACCACGAGCACGAACTCGCCCACCTCCAGCGGCTCTACGTACAAGACGGCCTCGCCGCCGCCCTCCCCGAGATCGCCCGCGTCCTCGGCATCGACACCACCGGCCGCGACTCCGAACCCGGCCTGACCCCGCAGCCCATCAACGACCTGCGCCGCGCCAACTTCGACTACTTCATCCGCCACGACTTCACGGCGGTCCTCGCCGACACCCTCGACCTCCCCACCCTCACCGACACCCCCACCCGCATCATCCCGGCCGTCGGCCGCACCACCCCCGAGGGCGTCTTCGACCGCCGCTGCGCCTACGCCCTCGCGGACGCGCTCGGCACGGAGGTGGTGGAACTACCCGGCGGCCACAACGGCAACACCAGCCACCCGTCCGGCTACGCGGCCCGCCTGCGCGATCTGCTCGCCGTACCTGCTCACGCAGCTCAGCCATGACCGATTCGTTCAAGACCGCATCGGCAGTGGTTGCGTACCGTCGGGACCATGGAGAACACCGCCCCGGAATCACGCCACCTCAGCACATATATCGACCGCCCCGCCAAGGCCGTCTACGACTACGCGTCGGCCCCCTCCAACCTCCCCCAGTGGGCGCACGGTCTGGGGAAGTCCATCGCCGAGATCGACGGTCAGTGGATCGCCGACTCCTCGCCCCTGGGACGGGTCGTGGTCGCCTTCGCGCCCGAGAACGAGTTCGGCGTCCTCGATCACGATGTCACGCTGCCGTCGGGCGAGACCGTCTACAACCCCGTGCGGGTGATCGCTGACGGCACCGGCTGCGAGGTGGTGTTCACCCTCCGCCGACAGCCGGACATGAGCGACGAGGACTTCCAACGCGACACGGATGCGGTGACCGCCGACCTCGCCACGCTCAAGCAGGTGATGGAGCGCGCTTATTGATGCCGCTGAGTTCGGCACGACGCGGCGGGCGAGGCAGGAGCAATGGGACCGTCAGGAGAAGTCCAGCACCAACCGGCCACGCACCCCGCCAGCCTCCAGGATGCGGTGAGCCTTGGCCGCCTCGTCCGCGGGCAGGACGTCGGCGACGTGCAGCGTCAGGGTGCCGTCCTCGGCCTGGCGGCGCAGCGTGTTCAGCCGCCCGGTGTCGGTGATGCCGTCCGTCACCATCACCGGGCACACGCGGATGCCGCGCTCAGCCGGGCCGGACCAGCCCCGCAGCTCGGCCAGGGTCCCGCCGTCGGCGATGGCGGGCAAGATCTCCGTGGTCTGCATCGAGCCATCCACGAGACCGGGAACACCGTCGGATGCCAGCGCGCGAATGCGAGCGGCGACATCGGTGCCGCGCTCGACGACGTGGTCGGCGCCGAACCCGCGCACCCGGTCGGTGTCGTGTGGGGCGGCATCCGCGATGACGGTCAGCCCGTCGGCCTTGGCCAGCTCAACCGCGTACCCACCGACAGCACCGGCCGCACCGGTCACGGCGACGGTTCCGCCGGGCGGCACGGCCAGCGCGTCCAGGGCAAGGCGTGCGGTCATGGCGTTCATCAGCAGCGTGGACGCGGCGGCGAAGTCCGCCCCCTCGGGCGCCGGCACCACCGAGGCAGCAGGCACCACGATCTGCTCGGCGTAGGCTCCGCCGTGCACGCTGGTGAACAGCACCATAGCGACCACCCGTTGGCCCACGGCGAGCCGGTCATCAGTCCCGGGTCCGAGCTGGTCGATCACGCCGGCGGCGTCCATGCCGGGCACGAACGGGGGCTGGCGGTCGGACATGCGCACGGCGTGGCCACCGGTCCGCAGCAGGACGTCGGTCGGATTCACGGCGGCCGCGTGCACGCGGATGCGGACCTCACCGGGGCCCGCCTGCGGCTCGGGCAACTCCAGGACACGCAGGACTTCCGGACCGCCGAAATCGTAAACACCGATAGCCTTCATAGCCCGGTACAACCTGCCTCGCCGACACTGCATTCCACAGCAGCAAGGGCAATCCGCCAGCCGCACGCTCCCGGCCAACGCGAAGTCATTCTGCAATGGCCTCTCAGCAGCCGGCCGCTCAGCCGACATGAGCGGCGATGGCCCGCGCGCACTCCAGGGAGTCGGTGTGCGAGGTGTCCACCTCCAGGTCGTACTTCACACCCTCGTGAACCACATCCGCCTGCGACTCCGCCATCCCCACCGCCCGATCCCCGCGAGCGGCCTCACGGGCCGCGGCTACCTGGGGCTCACACCTGACGCCGACCCACAGCACACCGAGGCCGCGCAGCGCCTTCACCCACCGCTGCTGGGACTCCGCCTGCCCCAGGAACACCTCGTCGACGATGACCCGAGCCCCGGCCCGGGCCATCGCGGCGATCCCCTCGATCCACGCGGCCTCCAGCGCCCTGAACTCCGACCCGACGCTCACCCCGCCATCCGGAGCGAACTCGATCCCGGACGTCGCCCCCGTCATGGACGCGGGCATCGCCTCGATGAGTGTGTCGACGCTGAAGGTCAGCCATGGGTCCGGCAGAACCGCTTGCAGCCCCCTGGCGAGGCTGGACTTCCCCGAGCTGGATCCGCCATTGAGCACGATCACCTGAGTAGTCATCGCGCCAGGTTAGACGGCCTAACGGTCGAGCTCGCCATCCCTGACGGCATCCACGAACGCCTGCCAGGCCGACGTCTCGAAGAGCAGGGCGCCGCGCGCACGGTCCTTGGTGTCGCGGACGGCTTGGCGGCCGGTGGGGAGGATGCCGCGTTCGACGCAGTTGTTGTCACTGCCGCTGTAACTGCTCGTGTGCCACGTCGCGCCGTCGAACTCGGATATCAAGGTCTACCTCCTAGAGGAGATCTCGAAAGGCCGTGGGTTCGAGCTTTCCGAAGGGGGCTCGTAGCCGAACTCGCGGGTGGTGCGTCCAGAACGGTACCGGAGCGGGCTCGGGTTCGTCCGGGCCCGCCGAACCGAAGGCTAGGCCGTCTTCTTTTGGATCTTGCTGCCCCTCAGCTCTGGGTGGTCTCCCCTGACGACAACGCCGGGCTGGCGTGCCCCCGCTCCGCCGGGGCTTCAGTCGTTTCCGGGTGGCTGGTCTCGACTTTCCGGTGCGACCGTCGCGGGGCGCTCTTCCAGGGCGTCTGGTGGTCGACGCGCTGAGGATGGCCCACGGCCGCAGCGGCCTGGAAGCCGGCTGTATCCTGCACAGCGACCGCGGAAGCGAATACACCTCAGCTGAATTCCGGGCAGAAATAAAGTCGTTGGGGCTCCGCCAGAGCACCGGCCGAACCGGGTCTTGTTATGACTGTGAGGATGGGGTCACCGTCGCCGGGGCGGCCTGACTGGTGTTACGACTGACCCCTCGGGTGTCCTTGCTGTTGATCTGTCGGTCACTCCGGCGGCGGGTGTCATGCGGTCCGTCGACCGCGCGGGCAGTGACCGAATAGGAGCCTGTTGCCCCAGGCACTCGTCACAGTCCTGTCCTCCCGCCCGGCCGACGGTCTCGCGCTGACCGCTGCTCCCGGGAGGGGAACCGACAGCCATGACCAGCATCCTGCAGGCCGAGCCGATCGGGAAAGTCGTCGTCGGAGTCGACACGCACAAGCATGGTCGAGATGATCCGCCACCTCAAGATCGCCCGCGACGGCGCGGTCAAGGCCCGCACCCAGGCCATGGTCACCCTCAAGGCCCTGATCGTCACGGTCCCCGACGAGCTGCGGCAGCAACTACAGGGCTTGCCGAAGATGACCCTCATCGAACGATGCGCCGGCCTGCGGCCGGGCCCCGTGACCAGCCCAGCAGCCTCCGCGAAGCACTCCATACGCGCCATGGCCCGCCGTTGGAAAGATCTCCACGACGAGGTCAAGGAACACGACGTTCTGCTGGGGCAGCTCACCAAGGCCCACGCTCCAGACCTGGTCGACGCCTTCGGGATCGGCGCGGACACCGTCGCCGAAGTGCTTGTCACCGTCGGCGACAACCCCGAGCGCATCCGCTCCCAGGCCGCGTTTGCCAAGCTCGCGGGTGTCTGCCCCGTCCCGGCCTCGTCCGGCAAGACGAACCGGCACCGGCTCAACCGCGGCGGCCACCGGCAGCTGAACTCCGCGCTCTATCGCGTGGTGATCGTCCGAATGCGCTTCCACCAGCCCACTATCGACTACGTTGCCCGGCGCACGGCGGAGGGCAAGACGAAACAGGAGATCATCCGCTGCCTCAAACGGTACCTGGCCCGGGGGATCTACCAGTACATCAAGGCCAAGCAACCACCTACGAAAGCGACTTGACGAACTATAGGAGCGTCAACGCGGCGGCCGAGAGCTTCTGGGCCGTGCTCAAAGAGGAGATCGGCACCCGGCTCTGGCCCGACCGGGCCACCGCCCGCGCCGAGGTCTTCACCTTCATCGAGACCTTCTATAACCGGCGCCGCCTCCGGAAACACGCTGTCTTCGGGTACATCACGCCCCACGAGACACACCAGCGGCTCCAGAACGACCAAGCACTCGCAGCATAGAAGAAGAGTGTCCAGGATCACGGGGAAACTTCAGCGGCGTCCTGCCCCCGGCTGACCGGCAGCTGCTGCTGTTCCAGCGGTGGCTCGCCGAGAAACTGCCTGCCGTCGGCGACGCCGGGCACCGGCGACTTCTGGAGCTCTTCGCGACCTGGCAGGTTCAGCGCCGCCTGAACTCCCTGGCCGACCGCGGCCCGCTCACCAGTAAGCAGGTTCAGCAAGCCCGCGACGAGATTCGTCTCGCGACCGCCTTTCTCGATCATCTGGCCGGGCATGGGCGGACCCTCGCCGAGTGCACGCAGGCCGATGTCGATAATTGGTACGCGGGCGGCTACACCGCCCGGCGACTGACCCACGCCTTTCTGCGATGGGCGATGCGGTCCAAACACATGCTCAAGGTCGCCGTCCCGCATCGCTCCACGAGCAACCCCGCCCCGCTCGCCCAACAGCAGCGACTCACCCTGTTACGGGAGGCCGTCGACCAAGGCGACATTCCGGGACCGTGTGGTCGCCGCGCTCGTCCTCCTTTACGCGCAACCGCTCACCCGGATCGCTCGGCTCACCACCGACGATGTTCTTCACGAAGACGGCGAGGTTCTGGTCCGGCTCGGCGAGCCTCCCTCGCCAGTCCCTGAACCGCTTGCCGGAATGCTGCTGACCTACCTCGACCAGCGACCGAACACCATGACCGCCACCAATCCCAACGCCCGGTGGCTCTTTCCTGGCCGCAGGGCTGGACAGCCCATGACCCCGCACATGCTCGAACTCAGGCTTCGCCACCTGGGCTTCCCCACCCAGCGAGGACGCACGGCGGCCATCCGCCACCTCGTTCTCCAGGCACCCGCACCCGTGATTGCCCGCATGCTCGGCTACCACGACGACACCACAGCCCAGCTCGCCGCCGAGGCAGGAGGAACCTGGCGCCACTATGCCCCCGGCGACCACACACGGTGACACCGGCGCCTCAATGACCAAGGAATAGGCGTCAGTCGATTACGCGAGGCCGCCAGTT
Organism: Streptomyces sp. NPDC020845; assembly: GCF_044334165.1. NCBI lineage: Bacteria > Bacillati > Actinomycetota > Actinomycetes > Kitasatosporales > Streptomycetaceae > Streptomyces > Streptomyces sp. NPDC020845. The sequence continues at coordinate 225,289 of NZ_JBIRSJ010000017.1, forward strand.
TCACACCCCGGTCATGCCAGGCCGGCCGCGATGGCGCGGCGGACGGCGTCGGCGCGGTCCCGGATGCCGGCTTTGGCGAACAGGTTGTTGATGTGGGTCTTGACCGTGGCCTCGCTGATGAAGAGTTTCTCGGCGATGGCCCGGTTGGGCAGGCCCTGGCCGATAAGGGTGAGCACCTCGCGTTCGCGGCGGGTGAGGCCCGGGGGGAGCGACTGCGCGTCGGCCGGCGGGCGCGTGCGGACGGTGGCCAGGAGGCGGTTCTGCACCTCGTGGTCGAGTACGGACTGTCCCGCGGCGGCGGCCCGGATCGCACGGACGATGTCCTGGCGCCCCGCGTTCTTCGTCAGATAGCCGCGGGCGCCGGCGCTCAGGGCGGCCAGGATCGAGTCGTCGTCGGCGAAGGTGGTCAGCACGACCACGGCCGTTCCCGGGTGTTCCTCGCTCAGCCGGCGGGTGGCCTCGGTGCCGTCCATGACAGGCATGCGCAGGTCCATCAGGACGACGTCGACCGGTGTGGCGGCCACGGCGGCGAGCACCTCGGTACCGTCCGCGGCGGCGGCCACGACGTCGATGTCCTCGGTCATGTCGAGCACTGCGGCCAAGGGCTCGCGGACGGTGGCCTGGTCGTCGGCGACGATCACCTTCAGCGAGCGCTCGGTCAGCGGGTCCTGCGGGGTCCGTGGCTCCTGGGCCGGTTCGTTCGTCGTCATCCTCGGATCACTGCCTCCACCTGCCAGCCGCCCCGGTCCGGTCCCTCGGTGAGCGGACCCGCGGTGAGGGTGCCGCCCAGCAGGGCGACGCGTTCGCGCATTCCTATCAGTCCCATGCCACTGCCGACACTCGCGGTCGCCTCACCGGTCGCGGGCCCGTTGCGGACGGCAAGGCTGGTCGAGGCGGCGTCGAACGTCAGCTCCACCGCGATCTCGGCCCCGGGAGCGTGCCGGGCCGCGTTGGTCAGCGCCTCCTGCGCGATGCGCAGCACGTTCTGGGTGACCTGTGCCGACAGCTCTCGGACGGCCCCGGTGACGGTGAGCACCTCGCGGTGGCCGGACGACTCGATCATGGCGGTCAGGCTCTCGAGCAGCGGAAGGGAGTCCTCGCGCAGCGCGTGCACGGTCCACTGGGCCTGCTTCAGGCTCTCCCTGACAAGGCTCTGCGCCTTGTTGTGCGCCGCGCGGACCTTCTCCAGGTCGCCGGTATCCATCAAGGCGTCCGCCAGCTCCAGGTGCATGTTGATCCCGGCCAGCGAGTGCGCCAGCACATCGTGGACGTCGCGGGCGATGCGGCCGCGTTCGGTGAGCACGGCCGTTCGCGCCTCGGCCCGCGCGGCCCGCTCGGCGGACTCGGCGGCCTGGAGCCTCGCCTCCACTGCCTGTTGCCTGCCGCGGCCCAGGATTCCGGCCACCACCGGGATGCCGGTGCTGAGGCCGAAGGTCCAGGTGCGCAACTGGTGATCGGGGCCGACGTAGAAATACGGCCTCAAATAGAAGACAGCGCCGCACAGCAGACTGGACAGGGCCGCGACCGCCAGGGCCGGCTTGAGGGCGAGGCGGTAGCCGGCGTGGCCGACGAGGAAGTAGGCGAAGAGGTAGCCGGAGCCGCTGCTGCTCACCTCCAGCAGGCCGGCGGATGCCACGACACCGGCGGTCAGCCAGACCAGCGCGGCCCGGTGTGGGAAGGCGGGCGGCAGGTGTCTGGCCAGCAGGGCGACTGAGTTGACCACCAGCAGGGCGACCACGGCCAGGCCGCGGCCGCTGACGCCCACCGGCCGGACGGTGATGACCGCGATGGCGATGACCAGCAGGGTGACGGCCCACTGGAGAGAGGCGTCGTGCCGGAGCACGACCCGAGGGCCGGGCTCCCGTTCGGAAGCCGGCCCGGGGGCTGGGGGATTGTCGGAAGCGGACACGGCGCGACGATAACCCGTACTCAGACCGTCCGGTCCGCGGCGACCGCCGCGACCCGTCCGTCCACGGCCGGCTGCCGCAGCTCCCGGGTGGCCATGCGGCCGCGGAGAAATATGGCGCCCAGCCGCGTGACCACCTCGGTGAGTGCCATCAGCACGAACGCGGCCACCCACGCGTCCCCCGTGGTGATCTGGTGCGCCAGGCTGAAGCGGGCCACGTCGTCGGCGCCGCCGTGGTCGACCCACAGCTGGAAGCCCATCCGCGCCCCCATGCCCAGCACCCACACGGTCGCGGAGACCGCGCCCGCCTTGATGAACAGATGCGCGCCGACCTTGCGTATACGGGTGTAGACGCCGCCCACGACGCCGAGGGCCGCGCCGACGGCGACGAGCGCGCCGATCAGCACCAGGTCGTTGCCGGCCGTGGGCACGGTGGTCAGGTAGCTGTGCGCGACGAAGGCCACGATCCCCAGGGGGATCACGTACGACTTGGCGTCGAGGCGGCCCTCCCGCAACTGCCGGAAGACGACGAGGAGGAGGGCGATGTCGGTGATCCAGTCAGTCGTTGTCATGCCTCAAGCCTGCTGGCACGGGCCCATACGCGCCTGGACCCACGGGTGGAACTACGGGTGGAGTCCGGTCAGCCGGTGATCTCACGGGCTCACGGGAGCAGCAGTCGTTCCAGCAGGACGACGAGAACGACAGATCGCCCCCTTTCGCCACCAGGTCGATCTGCTGATCACGATCCCCGGGATCAGCACCACGGTGGCCCACGTGATGATCGCGGAGATGGGCGCGGACATGAGCCGGTTCCCGAGCGCCGGGCACCTGGCCGCCTGAGCCGGACTCGCCCCCGGCAACCGCGAGTCCGCCGGGAAACGCAAACGGGCACCGACCCGGCACGGCAACGTGTGGCTCAAGGGCGGACTCGGCGTCGCCGCCCTGGCCATCGGCCGCACCAAGGGCACGTATCTCGCCGCCCAGTACCACCGGCTGCGACCGCGGCGCGGCGAGAAACGCACCATCGTCGCCGTCGCGCACAGCATGCTCGTCCCCGCCTACCACATGCTCACCACCGACGTGCCTTACCAGGACCTCGGCCCCGAGAGCCTTCCGGGGCCAAGATCATCCCGTGGCGGGTTTCTGGCGTATCTGGGAACCCCCCACGTTCTCGGTGTCGATGCCGTCGGGTGTGGCTACTCGGGCCCTGGTCTCGGTGCGGGTCCCGCGTTGCGGAGGCTGTGTTCGATGAGGCCGGGTTGGTCGATGGTGCCGGTGTAGCGCAGGGCCGCCCCGACGGACAGGCCGAACAGGTCGCAGATGCGGCGGGGGTCGCCGCCGGTGGCATCGGCCTCGTGAAGGAGGCGGTCCTCCCGGAGCCGGCTGGTGGGCATGCCGAGCACGTCGTTGGTCCAGACGTGGCTGACCGGCTCCACGCCGCAGCCTGTGGTCTGGGAGACGAACAGATGGGGGTTGGCGGTGCGGGGCCAGCGGCGGTTTCGGTAGTCCAGACAGGCCGCCAGGCGGGTACGCACGGGGTCGGCGAGCAGGACAGTCCGGTTCGGCAGGAACAGGCGACCGTCGCGCAGATCGGTGGTCTTCAGGCTGCGCAGTTGCCCGGAGGTGAGCGCGTGGAAGATGGCCAAGGCGGCCAGAGCGGCCCGCGGCACTTCCTGGTCGTGGAGGACTTCGCGGAGGGCGTCGACCTCGACGGGCAGGGGAATTGTGGGGGTCGGCATGCCGCAGAAGATCCGGGCGGTGGGGTCGGTGAAGATGATCCGCCGGTTCTTCAGTGGCCGCAGGATATGCCGCAGGCCCTGGAGCATGTCGACGCGTGGGGTTCCGCTGTCGGGCAGGACGGCGATGACGTCGGCACGGGTGATGGACCTCAGCGAGTCCTTGCCCTGGCCCGCCCACGCTCGCAGAGCGGGCAGCGCGTTCGTCACCATCCGCTGAATCCACCGGTGCGGCTGTGCCTTGACGCGCGGCGCGGTGGTGCTGCCGGACAGCTTCAGTTCGAACCAGGTGGTGAGTTCGCCGAGCATCGGTTCGGGAAGGTCGGCGGTGCGCTCGCGGAACCAGGGGACGACGTTCGGCGTACGGTCGTCGTCCAGCATGTCGAGCTCAGCCAGCAGCCTCAGCAGGGGGCTAACCGGGAGGAGCAGGTCACGCAGCAACAAGACGTCGGACGCCCGGAACCGGGCGCCGGGTGTCTCCTGGATGCTCAGTAGGACGCGTAGCCCGCGGTCCAGACCCCAGGCGGTGTTGTACCCGAGCCCGTGGCGTTGCGCGTAGTCGTCGACCGCGGCCTTCAGCGCCGCTGCAACCTCGGGTGCGTCAACGTCGGGGAAGCCGCGCTCTTGGCCGCGCCGCAGGTCCCGGCCAGACGGGGGAAACAGGACGAGCTGCCGGTGCTCTGCTGGCACCAGCGGCGGCGGAGGCTGCGGAGCCGGTTCAGGCCGACGCCGCGACGACTTCGGGTTCAGCAGTTGCAAGCGCCTTTCCGTGTCCGCGAAGTACAGCTGCTGCCCGTGTCGGTTCGCCCCTTCCAGGTCTAGGGCATGGCGGCGGGGCCGCAGCATCTGGGCTTGCTTCGTGCACAGCCGACACGCGTCGTTCTCGCCGAGGTGAAGGACGCGACCGCAGATCCGGCGTGGACCGGCGTCCGGGTAGAGCCGACGCCAGCCACGGCACCCCACGCACATCCGGCCGTAGCGCCGCAGCATCCCCCATGCGAAGCAGTCCGGGCAGGATGTCGGACGCTCTGCTGATGACCCGCGGTAACAGTTACGGCACTTGAACGCCGTCCAGTAGTCCTCGGTCGATCCGCACTGACGGCACGGCGGCGGGTCGCACGGTTGTGGCCTGCAGCGGTGGCAGTACTTCGCGCCCTGACTCGATACTGGCCGCTGCCGGCACCGCGGACAGGTTCGCGGTGGCGCCATCAGAGCGGCGGAAGGGTCCGGCCGCGGCCCAGCCGTGGCACTACCGACGTGGACCCGGTCGCCGCTTGCGACTCGGCCTGCGGCCTTCTGGCCGCCGCTGCCTCCGGCTCGTGAATCAGCAGATCCGCCGTGGTGCACTTCAGTACCAGGCAGATGATGTCCAGGTCATCGAGCCGGACCGTCGTGGGTGTCCCCGTCCACAGCGCCGACATCTTGCCCGTGCTGATCTCCAGCCCGGCCTCCGCCAGGCGTCGGCGCATCTCGGTGGACTTCCAAATCCCCCGCTCGGCGGCCTTCATCCGCAGGTTCCAGCGCATATCCTCTTCCTCAGCCCAGGCCCAGCCGGGTCATAACCCGGTGGTTCGCCGCCGCCCACGTCTGCTCGATGTGGTTCTCGTGGACGTGGATGTACCGGGTTGTAGTGGACAGCCATTCGTGGCCCAAAAGCTCTTGGACCGCCTTCAAGTCGACGCCTTGCAGGTAGAGCGAGGACGCGCAGAAGTGCCGTAGCACGTGCGGTGTCAGACGTCCGGACCACGTGGGCAGGAAGGTAGCCACCGCGCCCTTCAGGCCCGACCGCAGTGCGTCGTCACCGGCCCGCAGGCAGAACCCCGTGAGAGGGTCGCGGCGCTCGCTGGGGAACATCGGGGCGTCGGGGTTGGCGTAGTCGTCGCCGAACTGGTGCCGTACATCGCCGAGCCACCAGTCCATCAGGGCGTCCGTCGAGTTGATGGCCGGCACCAGTCGCCCCTTCGGCCCCCGCCCGCGACTGCCCTTGCCGTGCCGGACGTGCAGCTTGCCGAAGTCGCCCAGGTCGGGCCGCCAGTCACGGATGTCCAGCTTGAGCGTCTCGGTCATGCGCGTCCCGACCCGTCGCCACAGCGAGGCGACCATGTAGTCCCGGGCAGCGGGCAGGAACTTCCTCGCCCTGCCCAGAGACTCCCGCCAGCCGTTGAACAGCTGGTCGACCTCCGCCTCGGACGGCGGAATCCTCTGCGTTCCGTACTCGCTCTTGGCCGGGCGGTTGAACTCGTCGATCGGCTGCACCAGCACGTGACCGGTCAGCGCATGGATGTCGCCCTGGTAGCGGGCAATCAGGAAGTCGAAGAACTGCGCGAGCGTCCACGCCTTGGTCTGGACGGTGCTGTGAGCCAGTCGCTTGACCTTGCGCTGATCCGCGAGGAACCGGTCGGCGTCCTCCGGGCCAGTGGTCCATACCGGCCGACCGAGGAACCGCACGAACTCGAAGATCGCCCGGCGGTCGTCGGCGATCGAACTGTCCGCCATCCCGGCGCCGACCCCGGCAAGGAGGAACTGATCAACCAGCTCCTGCTCAAAGTCCTCGTATTCCTGCGCAGTCGCCAGTCGCCGCGGTATTCCGATCGACCGGACGACCGCGAGCGTCATCGACGCCTCAGCTCACTGGGAACGGCCATGCGTCATGGATAGCGGCAGATCATCAGGATTCTCGACGGAACGTCGGACTCTCCACGCGATCGAGTGAACCCCCGCTCAGCAGCACCGCAGGTCAGAAGATGATGAACCGAGCAGAAAGAACTCACGGGAGTCCCGACAGATGTACTGCTGCGAAGCGGCGGGAGACAGCGCAGCGGCTGTCAGCTCGTCCCAGGCAGTGGAGTAGCGCAGCACGTCCTGTCGCTGTTCGAGCAAGCCACCACCCGTGATGTGCTGGCGAACGTGCACAAGCACACCGACTCCGGCGAGTGCCACCTCCGCCTCCAGAACACCCCGGACGGCGTCCGCACCACGGTCAGCGACACAGAACCCACGCTCCCCACCGTCCGCGAGCCGGACTGGTGCGCCGAGAGCGGCCGTGGCATGGACGGCGACGATACCTCCGACCCCTCCCCCGTCCCGCTGCTGGCCGCTTTGCGCCGAAGGCGCGAGACGATACCCGCACCCGGCAACCGAACCATGCCGCCCCAATCAGCGTTGGGCTACTTCGCAGGGGCGGGCCGCCAGAGGCAGGTCAGGCGACCAGCTGTCGCCGCACCGCCTGGGCGTCGATCAGATAGTTCATCTCGTAGAAACGCCCGTCACGGACCTTGTGGAAGGCGTACTCGGCATACTCGACCGTAGCGCCGGTGGGCGGCACGCCGAACCACTCCTTCGCGGGTGTGCCCTTGTTGAACAGACGGGCCGCCACTCGATCACCGTCGATGGCGAGGTCCATGACCCGCCAGGTGAAGTCCGGGACCGCATCGGTGTGGCCCTCCTGGTCCGCGATGACGTCGTCCCGCGTGACCGGGTGGCCGTTCATGATGAGTTCGTCGTGGATGAATTCGGTCATGCGGTGAAACTCATGAGCGTTGAGCGCGTCGATGTAGCGCTGGAAGAAGTCGCGCAGTTCGGCGTCAGACATGATTGCCTCTCAGTGCCCCGGATCGTGGTGTGTTCGAATGGTGCCGGTTATCCGCTTCGCTGCGTGCCACCCGGCGGTCCGGTCAGATCTGGTTCATTCCGCCGTCGACATAGAGATTGGCGCCGTAGACGAAGCTGCTGTCCGACGAGGCGAGAAAGGTCACGGCGGCGGCGATCTCGTCGGGGTCGGCGACCCGCTTGGAGGGCAGGCCGGCCGCGACGGTCTCCATCATCTCCCCGGCGCGATCGCCGAAAGCGGCGTCCCACATCGGGGTGTTCACCGGGCCCGGCGAGATCGCGTTGACCCGGACACCCCGGCTGCCGAGCTCGTCGGCCCAGGCGCGGGCGTATGCCCGCACGGCCGCCTTCGACGCTCCGTAGGCGCTCATGCCCGCCGCGCCTCCCTCGGCGGCGGTGGAGGCGGTGAGGATCACCGAGGCGCCGTCGTTGAGCAGCGGGAGGGCCTTCTGCACGGTGAGGAAGGTGCCCTTGACGTTGATGTCGAAGATTGCGTCATGGATGTCCTCGGTGAGCTCGTCCAACGTCGCGATGTGGTTGATGCCCGCGTTGGCGAACAGCACGTCCAGGCCCTGCCCGTGCTCCCGCACGCGCTGGTACAGGCGGTCCACGTCGGCCGCGACGCTGATGTCACCGGACACAGCGGTGGCGTTGCCGATGGCGGCGACGGCCTTCTCCAGCTCGGTTTCGCGCCGGCCGGTGATGAACACGTGCGCGCCCTCGGCTGCGAGTCGCTTCGCAGTCGCCAGGCCGATCCCGGCGTTGCCGCCAGTGACGACTGCGGTCTTACCCTCAAGCTGCCCCATGGCCATGACCTCCCAAAATTTAAGCACCGATCGATACTGAATGAGACTGTAACACCTTCCGCACCGGCCAGTACAAAATAGGTGCGATGGATTGCACGGAGACGCGGCAGAAGGGACCGATCGGCCGACCGAGAGGCTTCGACACCGACCAACCCCTTGAACACGCCATGCGGGTCAGCCGACCGCCCGGCAGGTGGCCACCGCGTTCCTCAACGGCTCCGTCCGGGACACCACCCGCCCCGGCTGCCCCACCGGGCGCCTCGGCGTCCAAGGGCCCCTCGCCGCCGGCAACTCAGGACGCAACCCCGCGACGACCTCCAGCAGGTGGCCGACATGGCCCTGCGAAGCCGGCCACCAGCCACGGGCCCGGCTCAGCCGAGCGGCTGAGCCGGCACGGCCCGCTTCGCAGGCTCGGGCAGTGGCGGCGCCTCGGTCCACACCCGGCGCACGGCGCCGGAGTCAGATCCCGGGTCCGTAACCGGGGTTCGGCTGCCGGCGAGGGGTCCACCACTCGGTGAGCCCCCACACCCCGAGCGCGAGCGCGGCCACGGCTGCGAGTGCCGCGACCCAGGGACGGCGCACCCATCGCGTGGTCAGCGTCCAGGCGAAGAGCGGAACCAGCGCGCCGCCGAGCACGATGAGCGGCAGATCGACGTAGAGCACGCTCAGATCGCGGGCATGGCCCTCGAACCCGCCGTCGATACTGATCGCGGCCCGCGGTGCCCAGACGAGCGGCGCGGTCGTCGCACCCAGGCCGGCGAGAAGGCATCCGGCGGCACCGCTGGCCTTCGGGCTCATGCCCGCGGTCCGTCCCGTGCTCTTTCCGCTCATGCCCGCGACAGACGCGATGGCACGGCGCACGGTTCCGGGGCTCACACAAGGTCACCAACAGGCCCGCTGAAGCCGAGAACTGGAGACAGCTGATGACGCGAGCTCACCAGTACCAGGGCGTCCGCCGCGCCGCCCCGCGATCGTCTGCCCGTCAGACCGATGGGTCCCAGACGCGTACGACGCCACCTCGGCCCGCCGTCAGCACCACACAGCGGCCGTCCACCGGCGTGATCGCCACCGCCCAGACCTCGCCCTCGTCTCCGGCCAGCGGCGCCCCGATCTGCCGCCCCTCGGCGAGGTCCCAGACCCGGGCGGTCCCGTCGTCGCTGCCGGTCACCGCGAGCGTACGGGCTCCGACCACAGCGGCGGCCACGGTGGACACGCGCTCCGTGTGACCCGTGGGGAAATGGCCGACCGGCTCGCCGCCGACCGCGTCCCAGATCCGCAGCTCGCTCTCGCCGGAATCGGTCACCGCCAGCGCCACGGGACGGCCATCGACCTCGGACAGCGCAACGGCGTGGACCAGTCCGTCGACGGACCACTTGTGGACCAGTTCGTCGGACTCCAGATCCGACAGCAGCACTTCACTGTCACCGCCGGACACCACAACCGGACGCCCACGAACCTGCCCCAGCGCGAGGTCGCTCATATCGTCGGAGTGGCCGGGCAGCTCCCGCGGCTCCTGCTCCTCCGCGTCCTCGTCATCGGTCGGCCCCCATGCCTCGACCCCGGGATCCGCCGGATCCCATACCCACACCTCGGGGGTGGGTCCACCGGCCACGAGGGTGATGCGCCCGCCGACCGGCACCATGCCCAGGGCGTGAACACAGCTGCGAAACTCCGGCGGGGCATTGAGCAGTTCGCCGCTCATCACATCCCACAGACCCGGCCCTTGATGCTGCCCGCCCGCGGCGAACAGCACCCGCCCATCGACGACGGTCACATCCATATGCTCGAAGTCCGGGTACACGGGAATTCCGTACGACCCGTTGTCGAAATCGTCCAGTGGCCGCTCCAGCCACTCATCCCCGATCAGGTCCCATGTCCACACGTCGTTACGACTGGCGCAAACCGCCCACGGCCGTCCATTCACATCGGCCACAGCGAAGTCGTCGATATTTCCTTCGGACGGAATCACGCTGCTCTTGATCAGCCGAGGGTCGGTCATGTCGACGATCCTAAACTGGCCGCCATGTCGCCCAAGAGCTTCTACGAGTTGGTCTTCAGCGTGTCTCCCGGAGCTGCCCGTAAGGACGCCCATTACGTCGTCGGCAGCCTTGATGAGGTCAAGCGCGCTCTGGATTCCGAGCTCTCCGCCGGCGCCAGTGTCTACTTGCTGTGCTGGCACACCACGAAATTGGCGTTGAATGTGTACGAGCGGGGCGAATGCGTCCGCTCGATCAACCTCCACCCGCACATCATCGTCTCAGTCGATGGATATCCGGACATCACCTTTCTTGAATCGGGCAAGCCAGTCGGCCATGAAGTCGGCGCGGATGACCCGTACAAGATGGAAACGGCGCTTTCCGATGGAATGTTCTCCGGAGAACTCGACGACGCGATCGAGGTCACCGTCGATTGGGCGAGCGTCGAGGTCCCGCCGCTGGTCGGCGAGATCGCGGTGGACGGCGACTATGTGAAGCTCGTCGATCATCCCTCCGACGACGACTGTGACGAGGGCTATGAGGATGACGAGGACTTCGACGAGGACGACTTCGACGAGGATGAACTGGAGGACGAGTTCATCGAGCGCGGCTATGTCCCGTACGGGTTCAGCGACTTCGAGGAGTGAGACCGCCGCACCCGGCGAAAACCCATGTGCGTGGCGCCCCGGCCCCGGCCAAGATGGCGATCATGAGCGTGTTCATCGAGGATCCCGCACGGCTCGGTGAGGAACGGCTGTCCGACGGGCGGTCGCTGGGGTGGGCCGAATGGGGGCCGCCGGACGGTGTGCCCGTGTTGCTGTGTCCGGGGGCCGCCACCAGCCGGTGGCTCGGCTTCGGCGCGGACGTCGTCCAGGCGCTCGGGGTGCGCCTTGTCTCGGTGGACCGTCCTGGGCTCGGCGTCTCGACCCCCGCACCCGGCCGGAGCTTCGGCGACTTCGCCGACGACATCCGCCAACTCACCGCGCTCCGCGGGCTGGGGCGCCCGCCGGTGGTGGGGAACTCCCAGGGCGCGCCGTTCGCGCTCGCGTGTGCCGTGGAGGGCATCGCCTCCGCGCTGGCCGTCGTATCCGGCGCGGACGAGGTCGCCACGCCGGAGTTCGCCACGGCCCTGCCACCGGATCTGCGTGGCCTGGTCGACCGGACCGCGAGCGACCCGGCGGGCGCCGAGGCGTTCTTCGCCGGCCTCGGCGCGGACGCGATGTGGGACATGGTGATGGCTGGGAGCCCGGCGTGCGACCTCGCCGTATACCGGGACCCCGGTTTCGCCGCCGCCTACCGCCGCGCCCTGGCCGAGGGCTTCGCCCACCAGGCCACCGGCTACGCCCGGGACACTGTCCTGGCCATGGGGCGGTGGCCGTTCGACCTCGCCCGGATCGCCGTACCGGTCGACATCTGGTACGGCGAGCGGGACACCAGCCACTCGCCGGACAACGGGGCGCTCCTCGCCACCCGTATCCCCGGCGCCGACCGCCGCGTCGTGCCGGACATCGGTGGCGCGGTGCTGTGGACCCACGCCGAGCCCGTCCTCACCTCCCTCCTGCGGAAGGCCGCGGCCAACCGGTAGCCAACGGGCAGGCGGCCGGTGGGCGGCCGTCCCGCAGGCCGTCCCGCAGGCCGCCCCACGCCGCCTAGGCCACACATGCCTCGCACCTTCGCGGCCTCGCGCCTAGGCTGTCGCCGGAGGCGATGGCTACCGGCCGGTAGCCCAGACGGCGACAGACCGCGAAGGAGCGCGAGATGAAGGGCTGGACCGCGAGCGACATCCCCGACCAGACCGGCCGCACCGCCGTGGTGACCGGCGCCAACAGCGGCATCGGCTACATCACCGCCCGCGAGCTCGCCCGCCACGGCGCCCAGGTGGTGCTGGCCTGCCGCAGTGAGGCCCGCGGGGCCGAGGCCGCGGAGCGGATCCGGGCGCAGGCCCCGGGCGCGAATGTGCGGGTCGCGCCGCTGGACCTGGCGGACCTGAAGTCCGTACGGGCCTTCGCGGCCGAGCACAAGGGCGACCGGCTCGACCTGCTGATCAACAACGCGGGTGTGATGGCCCTCCCCTACCGCAGAACCGCCGACGGCTTCGAGATGCAGTTCGGCGTCAACCACCTGGGACACTTCGCTCTGACCGGCCTGCTGCTGCCGAAGCTGCTGGAGGCGGGCCCGGGGGCGCGGGTGGTCAGCGTCTCCAGCTTTATGCACATGCTGGGGACGGTCGACCCGCGCGACCTCAACATGGAGCGCAAATACGGGCGTTGGACCGCATATGCCCGCTCCAAGACCGCCAACCTCCTCTTCGTCCACGAGCTGTCCCGCCGCCTGCGCGCCTCCGACACCCGGCTCACCGCCACCGCGGCCCACCCCGGCTACGCCTCGACCAACATCGCCACCGCCGCCCCCAAGCTGGAGGGCCGCCGCGGCACCCAGCGCTTCATGGAAATCGGCAACCGCTTCTTCGCCCAATCCCCCGACAACGGCGCCCTCCCCACCCTCTACGCCGCCACCGCCCCCGACGTACACCAGGACGACTTCTTCGGCCCACCCTTCGGCATGTGGCGCGGCACCCCCACCCGCTCGGCCCGCGCCAAGTGGACACGGGACGACAAGGCGGGGCGGGGGCTGTGGGCGGCGTCGGAACGGCTGACGGGCGTACGGTACGACGCGCTCGCGGGCTGACTGCTTACGTTCAGCGTCGGGGGCAGGGGATCTCGAGGAGGCGAATGAGGTGGCGGTTCGCGGGCCCGGCTGGTCACCGCCGTATCCGTTACTCCGCGGTCCGGCGCCGCTCCTCGATGCGGTTCAGTACGGCGCGCAGCGCCAGTTCGTAGCCGAAGACGCCGTGGCCGCAGAGGTAACCCTGGCTCACCGCCGCCGTCACCGACGTGTGCCGGAACGGCTCGCGGGCGTGCACATTGGAGATGTGGACCTCGATACAGGGCACGTCCAGCCCCGCCACGGCGTCCACCGCGTCCCGCAGCGCGTAGCTGTAGTGCGCGTACGCACCGGGGTTGAAGATGATGCCGTCGTCGTGGCGGGCCTGGTGGACGAGGTCGATGAGCATGCCCTCGCTGTTGCTCTGCGCACACCGCACCTCGGCCCCCAACTCCTGCCCCAGCGCCGTCGTACGCTCCTCGATCTGCTCCAGCGTCGTGGCCCCGTATGTGGCGGGGTCACGCTCGCCGAGGAGGTTGAGGTTGGGGCCGTGCAGCAGCAGGACGCGGGGGCGGTGGGCGGTCATCGTCAAGGGTGTCCGATTCGTTCGTCGAGGGCGCGGCGGGCGCCTTCGAGGGCGGGGGCGGTGGCCCGGCGGGCGGTCTCGGCGTCGGGGAGGCCGAGCGCGATGGCGATCTCGTCCCAGCTGCGGCCCGAGCCGAGCAGCGCCTGGACGGCGGCGCCGAGGGCGGAGTCGGTGGCGCGGCGGGCCTCGGCGATCTCGCTGAGGGTGGTGAGCAGATCGGGGGCGGTGTGGGCGGCGCCGGTGTGCCGGCCGGCGAGGGTGAGCGACTGGTCCGCGGTCACCCACCAGTCGGCCGGGGTGGGGGGCTGTTGAGTCACGGTCACCCGGCCATGGTAGCTCCGGGGACCGCCGAATGGTTTGCTTGGTCCGCTGTACGGACCATGATCCGCGATCGGTCGGCATACCGGTGGCACAGCGGCGGCACACCGGCCTTGGTGAAGCGCTGCGGGCCGGATCGTGCTCCGGCCCGCTCCGCCTCACGTACCTCACGCCTCGACGCGCTCCACCTTGTCGATGAGCAGCGCGTACGCAAGCAGCCCCACGGCCACCACGATGGCGATGTAGCCGAGCGCCCACGCGAAGGAGCCGGTGCCGTCGACGATGACGCCGATCACCAGCGGGGTGAGCACCCCGCCCGCGTTGGCCATGAAGTTGAACACGCCGCCGCCGGTCCCGGTGAGCCGACGCGGGACGGCGTCCGAGAACAGCGCCCAGCTGTTCTGCATCAGCCCCTGGGCGAAGAACGCGATCGACATGAAAGTGATCACGAGCGGAACGGAGTTGGTGAAGTTCGCGCAGACGATGATCGAGGCCAGTACGAAGCCGATCATCACGGGCGTCTTGCGGGCGAACGTACGGGACTTCCCGCTGTTCAGCATCCGGTCCGACCAGGCGCCGCCGACCAGCGTGCCGACCAGCGCCGCGAGATACGGCGCGGAGGCCCAGAACCCGGCCTTGATGACGCCCATGTCCTTCTCCTCCACCAGATAGCTGGGGAACCAGGTGAGGAAGAAGAACAGCACGGAGGCGCTGGCGAACTGTCCGATGTACATGCCCCACAGCCGCCGGTTGGTGAGCAGCACTCGCAGATCGGCCCAGATGTCCGTGGGCTCGCTCGCCGCTGCCTTCTCGGCGGCGTCGGCCGTCTCCTGCTCGTCCGCCTGCCGGATGTGCGCGAGTTCCTCGGCGCTGACGCGCGGGCTCTGCTCCGGACGGTCGTACACCCGGCGGAACCAGACGACGGAGAAGAGCAGCCCGATGGCCCCGGTCACCAGGAAGACCGAGTGCCACCCGAAGTGCACGGTGAGCAGCGAGAGCACCGGGGCGGCGATCGCCAGGCCGATGTACTCGCCCGCGGTGTACGTGGCGGTGGCCCGCCCCCGCTCGCGGCCGGGGAACCAGTTGACGACGAGCCGGTTGTTGGACGGGAAGGCCGGGGCCTCGAAGGCGCCGAGCGCGATGCGCACGCCGATCAGCGAGCCGAAGCCGCGGGTCAGCGCCATGGCGGCGGTGGCCAGCGACCAGCCGATCAGCGCGTATCCGAAGGCCAGCTTCGCGCCGACTCTGTCGATGAGCCGCCCGGTGGGGATCTGCAGCAGCAGATACGCCCAGCCGAAGGAGGAGAGCAGCACGCCCTGTTCGGTGGCGCTGAGGTGGAAGTCGTCCTTGATGTGCGGGAGGGCGACCGACAGGTTCGTACGGTCCAGGTAATTGATCGCCGTGATGACGAACAGCGACGCGAGCAGGCCGTAGCGGGCGCGGCTGACGGCCGGGCGGGCGCTGTCGGGAATGAGGGGTGGGGCGGCGGAGGGGTTGGTGTTGGTGCTTGTGGTGCTCATGAAGACTCCTTTGTCTCAGCCGGGGGACTCGGCCGGGGGACTCAGCTGGGGGACTCAGCTGGGGGACTCAGCAGGAACTCAGGCCGCGGGGGTGGCCACGGCGGCCGTGGCAAGGACGCGACACGTGGTCCGGTAAGCGCGCGCGGCGGTCTCCGCGGGTGCGCGGGCGTCGAGGTCGTCGGAGAGGACCTCGACCGAGACGGGAGCCTGTACGCCGGCTCGGCGCAGCAGACGCAGCAGACCGGTGAGGTCCGCCGATCCCTCTCCTGGCAACTGCCGCTGGTGGCGGGCTTCGTGCAGGGTGTCGGACAGGGGGGTGGGCAGAACGTCGTCGAGCTGGACGCTCACCACGGCGCCGGGCGGCAGGGCCGCGATCTCCTCGGGGCGGGTACGGCCACGGGTGAGGTGCCAGGCGTCGAGGATCAGCCCCGGGGAGGCGGCCCCGGCCGGGCGCGGGGACCGTACGGCGGCCACGACGCGCGCCGCGAGGCCCAGGTCGCGGATGCCGGAGAACGGCATGAACTCCAGGCCCAGCACCGCCCCTGCCCGCTCGGCGCGCTCGGCGGCCGTACGGAGCCCGTCGACCAGGTCCTGGTACGGGTGCTCATCGAACATCCCGGCGTTGACGCGCCGGGCGCCGAAGGTCTCCGCGATGTGGAAGACGGTGTCGTCCTCGCTGCGCCGCCGCTCGTCGTAGCGCCGTGGCCGCGCCCAGTGGCGCAGTAGTTCCACCTCGGTGAGCCGCAGGCCGTACTCGGTCAGCAGGGCCGCCATCCGGGCGTCGGTCCAGCCCTCCGCACGGGCCTGCCGATACTGGTGCACGGCCAGGCCGATGCCGGTGAACCCGGCCTGCGCGGCGGCCCGGACGCGCTCGTCGAAGGAGGCGGTACGCAGGGTCAGGGCGCACAGGGTGAGCCCGGGTGCGTCAGTCGCCGTCATCGAAGCAACCGCCGTCATCCAGGGAGATCCACGTCTTGCCGGCCCGCTCACGCGCCCCGGCGAACGCCTCCTGCGCACGCTCCAGCGGGAAGCGGGCGCAGATCGCCGCGCCGGGCCGCACCGCGCCGGAGGTGATGTCGGCCAGCGCGGCCGTGAAGTCGCCGGGGTGGTCGTAGATGAGCGAGCCGCGCAGGGTGAGCTGGGAGCGGACCAGCTGGTTGACGCTGAGCGGCAGCCCCGCCGAGCCGAGCCCGACGAGGACGGCGGTGGCGCCGGGGACCGTACGCTCCAGGGCCGCGCCCAGCGCGGCAGCCACCCCGGAGGACTCGAAGACGTAACGGAAGCCCCCCTCGCCGTCGGCCGCCGCGCGGGCGCCCAGCGCCTCGGCGTGCGCCAGGCGGCTGGCGTGCGGCTCCACGACGGCCGGGCGGACGCCGATGGCCAGCAGCGCCTGGCACAGCAGCAGGCCCTGCGCACCCGCGCCGACGACCAGCGTCTTGTCCCCGGCCCCGACTCCCCCGCGCCGCACGGCGGTACGGGCCACCGTGTACGGCTCGGCGCAGGCGAGATCGGCGGGGTCGGCGGTGTCGGGGACGGGGTGGGCGAAGGAGGCGGGGACGACGATCCGCTCGGCGAGGAGACCGGGCGCGTTCATGCCGACGATGACGCGCTTGGTGCAGGCGGAGGTCAGGCCGCGGGCGCACTCGGGGCAGTCGAGACAGGCGTAGTTCGGCTCGATGACCACGCGCTGCCCCACGGCGCGGTCCACGACCCGCTCGCCGACGGCGACGACCCGGCCGAAGCCCTCGTGGCCGACGACCCACGGCAGCGCCGGAACGGCCCGGTCGCCGTCGAAGACGGCCAGGTCGGAGCCGCAGATGCCGATGCCTTCGAGGCGGACCAGGACATCGTGGGGGCCACACTCGGGTTCCGGCCAGTCGTCGACTGTCTCAAGGCGGCGGGGAGCGGTGAGGACGGCTGCTTTCACCGTGTCTCCTACGTGGGGAGGGGAGGGCGGACGGGGAAGTTGGTCCGCTGAATGGACCTTGGGGTCCGTGTGCCGGTGACGATAGAACGTACGCTGAGCATCGACAAGAGGTTGCGGGCGAGTAACCACGGTGTAAAACGGACGGCCCGGCCGGAAACCCGGGCCTGACAAGCCAGAAAGCCCTTACCCACCC
This sequence comes from Streptomyces sp. NPDC020845, assembly GCF_044334165.1. Classification (NCBI taxonomy): domain Bacteria; kingdom Bacillati; phylum Actinomycetota; class Actinomycetes; order Kitasatosporales; family Streptomycetaceae; genus Streptomyces; species Streptomyces sp. NPDC020845. Next base: position 242,530 of record NZ_JBIRSJ010000017.1, read on the forward strand.
CGCTCCGGCCCTGGTCCGCACAGCGGACCTCGGTCCATACTGGGCGTCCCTATCGGGCCTGGACAGGTCCGCCGAGCGGACCGAACGGCGAGGAGCAGCGGTATGAGCGAAGACAGCACGGGCGGCACGGACGGCCAGGACGGCAAGGAAGGGAAGGAGGGCGGCGAGGCCCGGGGGATGCGGACGGTCCAGCGGACCATCGACATCCTGGAGCTGTTCAACGAGCACCGCCCCGCGCTGTCCCTCCGCGAGATCGTCACCACCAGCGGCCTGCCCAAGACCACCGTGCTGCGGATCCTTCAAACCCTGCGCCTCAACGGACTGCTCTGGCTGGACGAACACGGCCGCTACACCGCCGGCCCCGCCTTCCTGCGCTGGGTCCGCATGGCGGACCAGGGCTGGCGGCTGCCCGCCCCCGCCCGCCGGGCGCTGCGCGAACTGGCCGCCGAGCACCGGGAGACGGTGCACCTGTACGTACGGCGCGATGTACACCGCATCTGCATCGCCCAGGAGGAGGGGCCGCAGGCGCTGCGCCATGTCGTCCAGGTCGGCGACGAACTGCCGCTGTGGGCGGGCGGCCCGTCCAAGGTGCTGCTGCTCGGGGCGGACGACACGCTGCTCGACCGGGTCGCCCGCCGCTCCCCGCACGGCCCGGACCACGCCACGACGCTACGCCGCTGGGTGGCCGAGACGCTGCACAACGGGTACGCGGTCAGCCACGGTGAGCACGAGGAGGGGCTGTCGGCGGTGGCCGTCCCGGTACGGGCGCGGGGCGGCGAGGTGGTCGCGGCGCTGTCCTTCGGCGGCCCCTCGGCCCGCTTCACGGCGGAGCGGCTGCCACGCTTCGTCAACTCACTGACGATGGCGGCCCGTGCGGTCGGGGGAAGCGGAGGGTTCGGCGGCCTGCGCGGGTAGGCGCCCCACGCCCGCAACGGACAGCGCCACCCACGGCCGCGGCAGGCAGAGCCACCGCCGCAGCGGGCAGGACGGCCTACGCCCGCAACTCCTCCGCCGCGTCCGCGACCCGCGCGATCAGCCGCAGCAGCGTCTCCCGCTCCCCCTCATCCAGCGGCGCGAGGAAGACCCGGTTCATCCGCGCCGTACGCGTCACCAGCTTGCGGTGGACGCGTACGCCCTCATCCGTCAGCTTGAGCACATTGCGCCGCCCGTCGCGCGGGTCACGCACCCGCTCGACCAGCCCCCGCCGGGCCAGCCGGGCCACGAGGTCGGCGATGGTGGAGCGGTCGAGGTGGACATGTTCGCTGAGGGTGCGCTGGTCGATGTCCGGCTTCTCGACGAGCGCGTTGAGCACCGCGAACTGCGGCGAGGTCGTCTCCTCCGAGACCATCGCGCCCCACAGCAGGGAGTGTGCCTGCTGCAGCCGGCGGGCCAGGTGCCCGGGATGAGTACTCAGATCGACCCCGCCCATACCCCGTCGCCCCTCTCCGCGTCCGGTTCCTGCGCGCACCTCTTGCGCGCACCCCGCATTTGATTCGTACACTGAACAATTCTGCCCCGCGGAAGCACCCGTGTCGAGCGCCAAGGTTTCTTCCTAGACTCTCTTGACTGAGCCCCCTTGACGATGACAGCGTTCTGGGACGACAAAAATAATCAGCACACTGAGCATCTGGGCTCAGATGTGCGAGCACCGCGGAGTGACGATGGCCGACATCCGAAGCCTGCACGACGCCGTGGCGGACCTGGTCCACGATGGGGACACCCTCGCGATGGAGGGCTTCACCCACCTCATCCCGTACGCCGCCGCGCACGAGATCATCCGTCAGGGCATCACCGACCTCACCCTCGCCCGGATGACCCCCGACGTCATCTACGACCAGCTGATCGGCGCCGGACTGGTGCGCAAGCTGATCTTCTCCTGGGGCGGCAACCCCGGCGTCGGGTCGCTGCACCGCTTCCGCGACGCCGTGGAGAACGGCTGGCCGCGCCCCCTGGAGCTGGACGAGCACAGCCACGCGGGCATGGCCAACCGCTATGTGGCGGGCGCGTCCAAGCTGCCGTTCGCCGTGTTGCGCGGTTACCGGGGAAGCGACATCCCGACTCGTACGGAGACGGTCTCCACCGTCGTATGCCCCTTCACCGGCGAGGAGCTGGCCGCGGTCGCGGCCCTCAACCCGGACGTCACGGTCATCCACGCCCAGCAGGCCGACCGGAGCGGCAACGTCCAGCTATGGGGGCTGACCGGCGTACAGAAGGAGGCCGCGCTCGCCGCCGACCGGGTCCTGGTGACCGTGGAGGAGATCGTCGACACGCTGGAGCCACGGCCGGGCGGGGTCGTCCTGCCCACCTGGGTCATCGACGCGGTGGCCGAGGTCCCCGGCGGCGCCCACCCCTCGTACGCCTCCGGCTACTCCGTCCGGGACAACGCCTTCTACCAGGCATGGGACCCGATCGCCCGCGACCGCGAGGCGTTCACGCGATGGATCGAGGAGCACGTGCGGAACGAACACAGCGGCGCGAAGGCTGCCGCGCGATGACCACAGCCACCACCGAAACCCCCGACTTCACCCGCGACGAGCTGATGGAGGTCAACGCCGCCCGCGCGCTCGCCGGCGCCAGGACCTGCTTCGTCGGCATCGGCCTGCCCAGCACCGCCGCCAACCTCGCCCGCGCCACGGTCAATCCGGACCTGGTCCTGATCTACGAGTCGGGGACGATCGGCTCCAAGCCGACCCGGCTGCCGTTGTCCATCGGCGACGGCGAGCTCGCGGAGACCGCGGACGCCGTGGTGCCGGTGCCGGAGATGTTCAACTACTGGCTCCAGGGCGGCCGGATCGACGTCGGCTTTCTGGGCGCGGCGCAGGTCGACCGCTACGCCAACATCAACACCACGGTCGTGGGCCGCGGCCCGGACAAGCCGGAGGGGCGGCTTCCGGGCGCGGGTGGCGCCCCCGAGATCGCCTCGAACTGCGGCAAGGTGCTGATGGTGCTGCGCCACTCCATCCGTAACTTCGTCCCCAAGCTCGACTTCGTGACCACCCTCGGCCACGGCGCCGGCCCCGGCGACCGCAAGAAGCTCGGCATGCCCGGCGCGGGTCCGGTCGCCGTCATCACGGACCTCGGTGTGCTGCGCCCCGACCCGGCGACCGCGGAGCTGGTGCTGACCGAGCTGCACCCGGGGGTATCTGTCGAGCAGGTACGGGCCGCCACGGGCTGGGAGCTGCGGGTGAGCGACGGACTCGGCGCGACCGAGCCGCCGACGCCGCGGGAGCTGGCCGCGCTGCGCGCCCTCAAGAACGCCGGAAAGAGCTGCGGAAAGGACGCTTGATACAGATGAGCAACGGCACTCTGCGCGAGGTCTACATCGTCGACGCCGTCCGCACTCCCGTCGGCAAGTACGGCGGCGCACTCGCGGGCGTACGCCCCGACGACCTGGCCGCCCATGTCGTACGCGCCCTCCTCGCCCGTACCCCCGACCTCGACCCGGCCCGCATCGACGACGTCTACTTCGGCAACGCCAACGGCGCGGGCGAGGAGAACCGCGATGTGGCCCGGATGGCCGTCCTGCTGGCGGGCCTCCCCGTCAGCGTGCCCGGCGCGACCGTCAACCGGCTGTGCGCCTCCGGTCTGGAGGCCGTGCTGCAGGCCGCCCGCGCCATCGCCGTCGGCGATGCGCATATCGCGCTGGCCGGGGGCGTGGAGTCGATGAGCCGCGCCCCCTGGGTACTGCCCAAGCCGGAGCGGGCGTTCCCGGCCGGGCACCAGCAGCTGTACTCCACCACCCTCGGCTGGCGGATGACCAACCCCGATATGCCGCCCGAGTGGACCGTCGCCCTCGGCGAGGGCGCCGAGCTGGTCGCCGACAAGCACGGCATCGGCCGCGAGGCGCAGGACGCGTACGCGCTCACCAGCCACCAGAAGGCGGTACGGGCGTGGAAGGAAGGGGCGTACGACGCGGAGGTCGTGCCGTACGAGGGCGTGGACCTGCTCCGGGACGAGACCATCCGCGACAACACATCGCTGGAGTCCCTGGCCAAGCTGAAGCCCGCCTTCCGTAAGGACGGCGGCACGGTCACGGCCGGCAACTCCTCGCCGCTGAACGACGGCGCGGCCGCGCTGCTGCTCGTCGACGAGGAGGGGCTGCGGGCCACCGGGCGCGAGCCGCTGGCCCGGATCGGCGCGTCCGCCGTCACCGGCATCGAGCCGCAGTACTTCGGCCTCGGGCCGGTCGAGGCCGTGAACCGCTCGCTCGCCAAGGCCGGCCGTACCTTCGCCGACCTGACCACGCTGGAGCTCAACGAGGCGTTCGCCGCGCAGGTGCTGGGCTGCCTCGCCGAATGGCCGGACCTGGACCCCGACCTCGTCAACCCGCGCGGCGGTGCCATCGCCATCGGCCACCCCCTCGGCGCCTCCGGCGCCCGGCTCGCCGGGGCCGTCGCCCACCAACTCGCCGCCGCCGGCTCCGGGGTCGGCCTGGCCACGCTGTGCATCGGCGTCGGGCAGGGCCTCGCGCTCGTACTCGAAAGGTAATGGTGACCGAGATGCCCAGCCAGATACCTCAGGTGCCCCTCACCCAGTCCGACATCGACGGCGAACTGGCCGCGCTCCACGAGGAGTACGGCAAGGCCCGCGCCGACGGGGCGCCCGCCGCCCACCACCCGCCGCGCGACTTCCCGCCGTACCGCAGCAGCCTGCTGCGCCACCCCAGGCAGCCGCTCGTCACCGTCGAGGGCGACCCTGAGACCGTCGAGCTGCACACGCCCGTCTTCGGCCACACCGACATCACCGCGACCGACAACGACCTCACCGTCCAGCACCAGGGCGAACCCCTCGGCGAGCGCATCACCGTCTCCGGGCGGCTCCTCGACAGCCGGGGCCGCCCGGTGCGCGGACAGCTCATCGAGCTGTGGCAGGCCAACGCGTCCGGCCGCTACGCCCATCTGCGCGACCAGCACCCCGCCCCGCTCGACCCCAACTTCACCGGCGTCGGCCGCACCCTCACCGGCGACGACGGGAGCTACACCTTCACCACCATCAAGCCGGGCGCGTATCCGTGGCGCAACCACGTCAACGCCTGGCGCCCCGCGCACCTCCACTTCTCCCTCTTCGGGACGGCGTTCACCCAGCGCCTGGTCACCCAGATGTACTTCCCCGGCGATCCGCTCTTCGCCTACGACCCGATCCTCCAGTCGGTCGCCGACGAGCGGGCGCGGCAGCGGCTGGTCGCGACGTACGACCACACGCTGTCCCAGCCCGAATGGTCGCTCGGCTACCGCTGGGACATCGTCCTGGACGGGCCGTCCGCCACCTGGATCGAGGAAGGCCGCTGATGCCCACGCAGCCCGCCCGACAACTCCCCTTGTCCCCCACCCCCTCGCACACCGTCGGCCCCTTCTACGGCTACGCACTGCCCTTCACCGGCGGCGGAGACATGGCCCCGGCGGGGCGCGCGGACGCGATCACCCTGCACGGATACGTCTACGACGGCGTGGGCGCCCCCGTCCCCGACGCCCTGGTCGAACTCTGGCAGGCGGGCCCCGACGGCTCCCTGTCCGGCGCCCCCGGCTCGATCCGCCGCGACCCGGTGACCGGCGGCTACGCCGGACGCAACGGAGTGGACTTCACCGGCTTCGGCCGGATCCCCACGGACGCCGACGGCCACTGGACCGCCCGCACCCTTCCCCCGGGCGCCCCCTCCCCTGCCCCCTACATCAGCGTCTGCGTCCACGCCCGCGGCCTGCTGCACCACCTCTTCACCCGCGTCTACCTCCCCGAAAACGCCACCGCCAACGCCGCCGACCCCCTCCTCGCCTCGCTCCCCCCGGCCCGCCGCGAGACCCTGGTGGCCACGGCCGGCCCGCAGCCCGGGACGTACCGCTTCGACATCCGCCTCCAGGGCGAGGGGGAGACGGTCTTCCTTGAGTTCCGCTAGCTCCCACGCGGCTGCTTCCGCCGACGACAGCGGACTGCTGTCGCCGGTCCGGGTCGGGTCGGCCGTCGAGGAGGCCACCGGGGACCTGGCGTTTGTGCAGGCCATGCTGGACGCGGAGGCCGCGCTCACCCGGGCGCAGGCCGCGCTCGGGCAGGCGCCCGGCGCGGCGGCGGTGGCAGTGGCGGACGTGGCGCGGGCCGAGCTGTACGACGTGCGGGACCTCGCCGTACGGGCCCGCGCCGGGGGCAACCCGGTCATCCCGCTGGTCGCCGACTTGACGGCGGCGGTGGCCCGTACGGACCGGGAGGCGGCCGCGTACGTCCATCGCGGCGCGACCAGCCAGGACATCCTGGACACCGCCACCATGCTGGTCGCCGCCCGCACCCTGCCGCTGATCCTGGCCGACCTGGCCCACACGGCCACGGCCCTCGGCCACCTGGCGACCACCCACCGCACCACCCCCATGCCCGCCCGCACCCTGACCCAACACGCCGTACCCACCACCTTCGGCCTGAAGGCAGCGGGCTGGCGCGCCCTGACCCTGGACGCCCAGGACCGCCTCACCGCGCTGCGCCCGCCCGCCCAATTGGGGGGCGCGGCCGGTACGTTGGCGGCGTTCGCGGCCTTCGCGGCGTTGGCGGAGGGCGCCGGTGTGACTGGCGCGGCGGGCGATGACCTCGGCGTTCAGCTCGTGGCGCGGTTTGCCGACGAGTTGGGGCTCGCCGAGCCCGGGTTGCCGTGGCACACGCTGCGTACCCCCGTGGCCGACCTCGGGACCGCGCTCGCCTTCACTGTCGGTGCCCTGGGCAAGGTCGCGGCGGATGTCCTGGTGCTGTCCCGGACGGAGATCGGGGAGGTCGCCGAGGGCAGCGGGGGCGGATCGTCCGCGATGCCGCACAAGAGCAACCCCGTCCGCGCCACGCTGATCGCCGCCGCCGCGCGGCAGGCCCCCGGGCTCGCCGCCACGCTCCTCGGCTCGCTCGCCGCCGAGGACGAGCGGCCCGCCGGGGCATGGCACGCCGAGTGGCAGCCGCTGCGCGAGCTGCTGCGGCTGGCGGGCGGGGCCGCGCGGGAGGCCGCCGAGCTGGCGGAGGGCCTGCGGGTGTTCCCGCACCGGATGGGCGAACACCTCGCGCTCACCGACGGCCTCATCGTCAGCGAGCGGATCGCCGCCGCGCTCACGCCCCTCGTCGGCCGCTCGCGCGCGAAGGAGCTGCTGACGTCGGCGTCCCGACGGGCCGGGGAGGAGTGCGTCGGGCTGGCGGCGGCGCTGGCCGGAACCCTGGCGGAGGTGCCGGGGCTCGCGGACGTGCTCTCGGAGGCGCGGCTGCGGGAGCTGACGGATCCGGCCCGCTACACCGGCGCCGCCGCCGCGCTCGTCGACCGGGCACTCCGCCGCCCGGACCCGGACGGCGGCCCCGGCTCGCCGCAGCCCGGCGACGCGTAACCGTTCCTGTGGACTGAGCAGGAGTGAGTCCGCTCAGCCGCACGCCCCGAACGGTCTTGGTACGGCCAGAGGCGACGGGGAGGCCCCGAACCATCACTCCGGTGGAGCAGGGGCCCCGCACGCTGACGCCGTACCCGGCGTCCCAGATCGCAGGACCAACGTAGCCCGAACAGCCCACAACGCCGCGAGCCCGGAAGCCGACCATCACACGATCGAGTTGCACCACCCTCGTGCACGCTCACCAGCGAGCAGTTGACAACCCTCACCCCTCCCCCCTCAACCCCCGCCCGGAGCGCCTCCCATGACTGTCCTCCCCCACCACCTCCTCGACGGCCCCGCCACCGCCCCGCCCCTCATCCTCGGCCCGTCCATCGGCACCTCCCTCGCCGTCTGGGAGCCCCAACTGCCCGCCCTCGCCCGTACGCACCGCGTGCTGCGCTGGGATCTGCCCGGGCACGGCCGCTCCCCCGCCGGGCTGCTGCCCTCCGACGGCAGCGCCACCATCGGCGGCCTCGCGGCCCTCGTGCTGCGGCTCGCCGACGCGCAGGGGTGGGAGCGGTTCGCGTACGCGGGGATCTCGATCGGCGGGGCGGTCGGGCTGTATCTGGCCACGCACCACCCGGAGCGGGTCGAATCGCTTGCCGTGATCTGCTCCTCGGCCCGCTTCGGCGAGCCCGCGGCCTGGCGCGAGCGGGCCGCGCTCGTACGGGCCGAGGGTACGGAGGCGATGGTCGCGAGCCGGCCGGGCACCTGGTTCTCGCACCGCTTCGCCGCCTCGCCCCGCGCCGTCGCACTGCTGGCGGACCTGCGGGCCTGCGACCGCGCGGGGTACGCGGCCTGCTGCGACGCCCTCGCCTCGTACGATCTGCGCTCCGCGCTGCCGTCCATCACGGGCGTGCCCACGCTGGTCGTCGCGGGCCGCGACGACCCCGCCACCCCGCCCGCGCACGCCCGCGAGATCGCGGACGCGGTGCCGGGGGCGAGTCTGCTGGAGGTGGCGGGGGCGGCGCATCTGGCCGGGGTGGAGCGGCCGGAGCCGGTTACGGCCGCGCTGCTCGCGCACTTTGCCGCAGGGGCAGCCACGGACGCGGACACCGACACCGACACCGACACCGACACCGACACGAACGCGAACACTGACACGGACGCAGAAGTCAACGTCAGCGCCAGCAACGACGCCTCCCACCGCGCCGCCGGATTCGCCGTCCGCCGCGCCGTCCTCGGCGACGCCCACGTCGACCGCGCGATCGCCCGTACGACCCCCTTCACCGCCCGCTTCCAGGACTTCATCACCCGCTACGCCTGGGGCGAGATCTGGACCGGCGACGCCCTGGACCGCCGCATCCGCAGCTGTATCACCCTCACCGCGCTCATCGCCCACGGCCACGACGCGGAGCTGGCCATGCACATCCGGGCCGCCCTCACCAATGGCCTCACCCGTGAGGAGATCGGCGAGGTGCTGCTGCAGAGCGCGGTCTACTGCGGCGTTCCGGCGGCGAACTCCGCGTTCACCACCGCCCAGCGGGTCTTCGACGAGATGGACGGCTACGCCGCCGACGGACCGTCAAACTCTGGCCAGAGCAGCTGACATACCGCCGCAACACCCCTGTCGTAATACACCCCCATGGTTGATCATCGGGTCGGTACGGTGGTTGTTTGCACGATCCGGCCACAGGCAGCGATGGCACAAGGGGGCACAGCATGTCCGTCAACCGAAACTCCATCAGCCGCAGACGACTGCTCGGCACCGGCGGGAGCCTGGCTCTGACGGGGGTTCTGGCCGCCGCGTGCGGCTCCAACACCGGGCGGGAGTCGGATGATTCGGGCGGCAAGCCGGTCATCGAGCAGTGGTACCACCAGTACGGCGAGGACGGCACCGAGCGGGCGGTGAAGCGGTACGCCGCCGCGTACGGCAAGACCGGCAAGGCCAAGGTCGAGGTGCAGTGGCGGCCGGGGAACTACGACCAGCAGACGGCCGCCGCGCTGCTCACCGCGTCCGGCCCGGACGTCTTCGAGGCCAATGGCCCGACGCTGGATCAGATCCAGGGCGGCCAGGTGGTGGATCTGACCGACCTCCTCGACGGCGTCAAGGACGACTTCAACCAGGCGGTCCTGGCCCCCAAGACGTACGAGGGCAAGATCTGGGGCGTTCCGCAGGTCGTCGACATGCAGCTGCTCTACTACCGCAAGAGCCTGCTGAAGGACGCCGGCGTGGAGCCGCCGCAGACGCTCGACGCGCTGGTCGACGCGGCGAAGGAGCTCACGGACAAGAAGACCAAGGGGCTGTTCCTGGGCAATGACGGGGGCGCCGGAGTGCTCGGCGGCACCCCGCTGCAGGCCGCGGGGCTGCAGTTGGTCACCGACGACGGCAAGGTCGGCTTCGACGACCCGGCCGCCGCCCGCGCGCTGGAGAAGATCCACCGGCTGTACGCGGACAAGTCGCTGCTGCTCGGCGCGCCCTCGGACTGGTCGGATCCTTCGGCGTTCATCCAGGGGCTCACGGCCATGCAGTGGTCGGGCCTGTGGGCGTTGCCGGCGGTCAAGAAGGAGCTGGGCGATGACTTCGGGGTGCTGCCGTTCCCGAAGGACGGGTCGGCGGGGAAGCCGTCGGTGCCGGTCGGGGCGTATGGCGCGGCGGTCAGCGCGAAGGCGAAGCACAAGGAGGAGGCGAAGGCCTTCGTGAAGTGGCTGTGGGTGGACAAGACGGAGTACCAGGAGGACTTCGCGCTGTCGTACGGCTTCCACATCCCGGCCCGGATCTCGCTCGCCAAGAAGGCCGACAAGCTGCGCGGCGGCGCGGCCGGGGACGCGGTGCGCTACGCCACCGACCACGGCTTCGCCGAGCCGTTGCTGTGGACCCCGGCGAGCCGGACCGCGTACCAGGACGCGCTCAGCCGGATCATCAAGGACGGCGCGAGCGCGGATCAGGAGCTGCGGGACGTGGTGCGCAAGGTGGGCGCGGAGCTGCGGCGCGTGCAGAAGAAGAGCTGACGCCCGCGATGGCGCAGGACGCGCAGCAGAACACTCAGACCACACCGGCCACGCTTTCGCACACGCTTCAGGACAGGCAGCCCGCCCCCGGTACGTCGCGCACCCTGCGGCACAGGCTGCTGGGCAAGCAGAACCGCACGCTGTGGTTCTGGGTCTTCGTCGGCCCGTTCGCGATCGGGCTCAGCCTGTTCACCTACGTACCACTGGCATGGAGCGTCTACCTCAGCTTCTTCGACGCGCACAACACGGTCTCGCCGACCGACTTCGTCGGCCTGGACAACTACACGGCGATGCTGCGGGACGACGCCTTCACCGACAGCCTCGTCACCTTCCTGGTCTTCACGGCCTTCATCGTCCCGGCCACCTACCTCCTCTCGCTCTCCCTCGCGCTGATGGTCAACCGGCTGCGCTGGGCGCAGGCGTTCTTCCGGTCGGTGTTCTTCCTCCCCGTGGCGTGCTCGTATGTCGTGGCGGCGCTGATCTGGAAGATGTCGATCTTCAACGGGGTGCGGTTCGGGCTGGCCAACACCGTGCTGGGCTGGTTCGGCGCGGATCAGATCGCCTGGCTGTCGACGACCGACCCGCCCTGGTACTGGCTGGTCATCGTGACCGTACGGCTATGGCTTCAGGCGGGCTTCTACATGGTGCTGTTCCTGGCCGGGCTGCAGCGCATCCCGCGCGGCCTGTACGAGGCGGCGGCGGTGGACGGGGCGCGGCCGGGGTGGCAGGTCTTCCGGTACATCACCTTTCCGCAGCTGCGGGCGACGTCGATCGCGGTGACGCTGCTGCTGGTCATCAACGCGTTCCAGGCATTCGACGAGTTCTACAACCTGCTCTCGGACTCGCGCGGCTATCCGCCGTATGCCCGTCCGCCGCTGGTGTACCTGTACTACACGGCGCTGGGGCAGGGGCAGAACCTGGGGATGGGCAGCGCGGGTGCGGTGATCCTGGCGCTGATCATCGCGGTGGTGACGGTGGCTCAGGCCCGCTGGTTCAGGCTCGGCCGGAAGGAGGACTGACCGGAATGAGAGAACCCCTCGTACGCGTCGGCCGCGCGCTGCGGCTCGTCCTGCTGATCGCGCTGGCGCTGCTCTTTCTGATCCCCTTCTATCTGCTGGTGCGCAACGGGCTGTCGCGCGAGGAGGACATCACCTCCGCCGAGTGGACGTTCTTCCCGAGCGAGCTGCGCTGGTCCAACATCGGCGAGCTGTTCGACGACCCGAATGTGCCGATGGCGCACGCGCTGCTCAATTCCTCGCTGATCGCGGTGGCGACGACGCTGGGCACGCTGCTGCTGGCCTCCCTCGCGGGGTACGGGCTGGCCCGGATCCCGTACCGCTACGCGAACGTGGTCTTCTACTGGATCCTGGGCACGCTCATGGTCCCGGCGGCCGTCACCTTTGTGCCGACCTTCGTCCTGGTGTCCTCGCTCGGCTGGGTGTCCACGCTGCGCGGGCTGGTGGTGCCGACGCTGTTCAGCGCGTTCGCGGCGTTCATCTTCCGCCAGTACTTCCTGGGGTTTCCCCGGGAGTTGGAGGACGCGGCGCGGGTGGACGGGCTCGGCTACTGGCGTACGTACTGGCGGGTCGTGGTGCCCAACTCACGACCGGTGTTCGCGGCCGTCGGCACGATCGTCTTCATCGGCGCCTGGAATGCGTTCCTGTGGCCTCTGGTCATCGGCCAGGACCGGGACACGTGGACCGTGCAGGTCGCCCTGTCGACGTTCACCACCGCCCAGACGGTCAACATCCACGAGCTGTTCGTCGCGGCTGCCGTCTCGATTCTGCCGCTGCTGGTGGTCTTCCTCTTCCTGCAGCGCTACATCGTCGCGGGCGTGGAGCGCTCGGGCATCGACGACTGAGCGGGGGACCGAGCAGGGGACTGAGCGGGGGCGCCGCCGCGCAGCAGGGCGGCGCCCAGCGGGGTCAGGGTGTGCAGTACGGCGCTGCCCCGGCGGAGAGTGAGCACCAGGCCGGCGTCGCGCAGCACGGTGGCGTGCTGGCTGGCGGAGGCGATCGACACGCCCACGCGGCGGGCGAGTTCGCTGGTGGTGCAGCCGCCGCCGACGCCCTGGAGCACGGCGGAGCGGGTCTGTCCGACGAGCTTGCTCAGCGACTGGGCAGCCCCGGCGCCAGGACCCGGGACGGCGGCAGGGGCGGGGCGGGGTGTGGCGACGGGCCGGGCGCGGGGGGCCGTGGCGGGGCGGGCCGGGGGGTGCGGCGGTGCGGGGCGCGGGGCGTGTTCGACCGGGTAGACCAGCACCGGTCTCAGGTCGGGGTCGAAGAGGGTGACCGGGGTTCTTCGGCAGAAGAACGACGGCTGGAGCAGCAGCCCGCGCCCGCCGAGCTCCAGGTCACGGTCGACCGGGTAGTCGACCTCCAGGACCGGCGGCCGCCAGCGCATCGTGGGCGGCAGGGACGCCAGCAGCCCGTCGGCTCCCCCGTCCAGCAGGGCGCGGCCCCGTACGGCGCGGTCGGCCTCGATACGGGCCTGCAGGCGCGGCCAGTACGGGGCGATGGCGGCGTGGTGGTAGGAGGTCAGCGTGGCGGTCAGACGGTCCAGCGAGCGCCGCTCGCCCTGGCCGAGGTCGCGTATCCAGCCGGGGAGGCGGGCCGCGGCCGGGAGGCGGGAAATCTCGGTGTGCAGCCGCGTCTGTGAGGTGGCGCGCAGCGCTTCCATGCCGCTGTCGCAGCCTATTCCGCCCTCGGCCGGGGTGAGGAAGTCGGGGAAATAGCCGCGTGAGGGAATGAGCGGCGCGAGCAGCCGCGCTTCGCCGTTAAGCCTATTTCGCGCCAGTGAACGCCATTCTCCGTATACGGTGGCGGCCCGGTGCTCCCGCAGCCGGTGGAAACTCAAAACGGTTTCCCACAGCGCGTCCGGGCGGATCGCCATCCGCAGCCGGGCCAGATCGAGCTCACCGAAATGCACACGCAGCACCGGACCCCCACCAAGTGACACCCGTGATCGCCCCCCGACCACGGAAGAGTATGCACGGTGCCACCGTCAGTGACCACGTCCTTTTGGCCAGAGTTGAAACGGGGCGCGACAAGCCGTGCGGGGCCGGAATGCTGTTCACCGTTGAAAAGCGCGGCCTCCGGGAAAGGCCCCCGGGGGGACGTCCGCAATTCAACAGGCGGTGCTCACGACCGGATTTGCTCGTTCCCGTGGGGGGTGACGAGTGTGTTACGGCCGTCTGGGCACTTCTGTTGCCGCTTGAGCCGATGCGAGCGGCAACGGCTCCCGTGGGGGGAGTGAGAGGGGGCGGCCCCCGGCCAGGTGCCGCCCCCTCGCCCGCGGTGTGGTACGTCCCGCCGTGGTACGCCCCGCCGCGGTCTCCGCCCGGTACCGCCCGGGGCTGGTCCCGAACTCCCGGCTGAAGGCGTGGGAGAGGGCGTACGGGGTGCCGTAGCCGACCCGGCGGGCGATGGTGGCCAGGGGATCCGCTGTGTCGCGGAGCTGGGTGGCGGCGAGGGTCAGGCGCCACCAGGTGAGGTACGCCATCGGAGGGCGGCCGACCAGGGCCGTGAACCGGCGGGCCAGGGTGGGGCGCGAGACGCCCGCCTCGGTGGCCAGGCGGTCGTTGGTCCATGGGGCGGAGGGGTCGGAGTGCAGCGCCCGTAGCGCGGCGGCCGCCACCGGATCGCCCAGAACGCCCGGCCAGACTCCGGACGCGCCCTCGGCCATCCAGGAGCGGAGCACGTAAATGAGGAAGAGGTCGAGCAGGCTGGGGATCGCCATGCAGGAGCCGGGCTGCTGTCCTCCCAGCTCGCGGCCCAACAGGTCGATGATGGACCGGAGTTCGGGGTGGCTGCCGACGCGGTTCGGCAGATGGACGACCTCGGGCAGTTCCGCCATGAGCGGGTGTACGCGACTGCGGTCGAGCCGGTACTTGCCGCACACCATCGCCACCTCGCCCGCCATCTCGCCCGAAACGGCCTCCGGCCGGCGCGGAACCGTCCCGTCCAGCCATCGCTCGAACGGCACCGCCCGCTCCACGGCCACCGCGTCCACGGGAGAGTCGGCGATCACATGCCCCGTGCCGTGTGGCAGCAGCACCGCGTCACCCGTACCGAGCGAGACCGGAGCGCCGCCGTCGGGCAGCAGCCAGCAGCCGCCCTCCAGTACGACATGGAAGCCCGCGCCGTCATACGGGGCGAGCCGTGTGCACCAACTCCCGCTCACCCGCACCCGGCTGGAGGAGGGCCGCCCGAGGCGCACGGTCGAGATCGCGTCGCTCACCACATCCATCGGGCCAGGGTATCGATGGACTCAAGGCTGAGACGGATGCGTATTCGGTTGAGCTCAATGAGCATTGAGAAGATCAACCGCTCTTTCTAGGTTCGAGAACATGAAGAGCGAGAGCGTGCAGAGCATCGTGCTGGGCGATGTCGAGGTCATCCGGGTCACCGAGTGGCAGGGGCCATTCGCCCCCACCCGCGGCCTCGTCCCGGAGGCGGCCGCCGAGGTGTGGAAGGACAACGAGGAATGGCTGGCGCCGGACCACTGGGATCCGGACAGCGACAGGGTGGTGGGTGCCGTGCAGAGCTGGGTGCTGCGCAGCGGCGGGCGGACCGTCCTGATCGACACCGGGGTGGGCAACGGGCGGGAGCGGCCGGATTCGCCGCACTTCCACCACTGGCGCGGTGACTTCCTCGACCGCCTGGCGCGCGCCGGGGTTCGCCCGCAGGACGTCGACGTCGTCGTCAACACCCATGTCCACGGCGATCACGTCGGCTGGAACACCAGGGACGCCGAGGGGGCATGGGTGCCGACCTTTCCCCATGCCCAATACCTCATCCCCGCGGCCGACGACCACCACTTCGGCCCGGAGAACGCGTACGCGAACGGCCTGCGCGAAGACGACCGGCTGATCTACGAGGACAGCGTCGCGCCCATCCACCGCGCCGGTCAGGCCGTCCTGTGGAACGACTCCTACCGCATCGACCAGCACCTCACCCTGGAGTCCGCGCCGGGCCACACGCCCGGCTCATCAGTGCTGCGGCTCGCCTCCGGCAGCGACCGGGCGGTGTTCGTCGGCGATCTGCTGCACAGCCCGGTGCAGATTCTCCACCCCTCCCTCAGCAGCTGCTTCTGCCTCGACCCGGCGCAGGCGGTGAGCAGCCGCCGCCGGATCCTCGAACGGGCCGCCGACGAACGGGAGCTGGTCATCCCCGCGCACTTCGGTGGAGCGGGGGCCGTGGAGGTCCGGCGGGAGGGTGACGGGTTCGCTCTCGATCGGTGGGCGACATCACCGATGGAGCGGTGAGCCCGACGGTGGTCGCGGCCACCGGGCCGCGACCACCGCCATCACCCGGTCACTCCTGCGCGGTCTCGGCCGTCGACTTCCTCCCCGGGCCGAACAAAAAGCAGAACAAGGCGGCGGCCACCAGGACCACGGCGCACGCCACAAACGTGGTGCGCATGGCGCCCACGAAGCCGGTGGCGAAGGTGTCGCTGGTGACGCGTTCGTACAGCCTGGTCGCGGCCGGAGTCAGACCATCCGGCGCCGTGGGCGGACGGAGGTGCTGCCCGGCGGCGGCGCTGTCGTCGATGAACCGCGTACGCAGCTGCTCCGGCAGCCGACCGGCGCGCTTCTCGGCCTCGCTGCGCAACGTCGAGGAGAGGCGGGCCGACAGCAGGGCGCCCAGTACGGCGGTGCCGAGGACACCGCCGATCTGCCGCGTGGTGCTGGAGACGCCGGAGGCCGCCCCGGCCAGCCGTGGGTCGACGCCGTCCATGGTGGCCTGCTGCAGGGGCGCGAACGTGGCGCCGCTGGCGATCCCGATGATGGTCAGACCGGGCAGCAGACTCCACGCACCGCTGGTGGGGCCGACCATCGCCACCAGTACGAGCAGGCCGACGGCCAGCAGCGTCACCCCCGCCATCAGGACGTACTTGCCGCCGAACTTGTCCGACAGCCGTCCGGCGTACGCGGAGCCGACCGCGGTGAGCACGGCGTTCGGCAGCACCACCAACCCGGTCTCCAGCGCCGAGTACCCGCGCGCCATCTGCAGATACAGCACCAGCACGAACATGATGCCGATCATGCCGAGCTGGAAGACGAAGCCGACCCAGTTGCCGACCGCGAAGTTGTGCCCCCGGAACAACGCCAGCGGCATCAAAGGCTCTTCCCGCTGCCGCTGCTGCCAGAGGACGAACACCACCAGCAGCACGACGCCCGCGACGACGACCGAGGTGATGCTGATCGGCCCGGCGATGGTGCCCCAGTCATAGCGCTCCCCCTCGATCAGGCCGAACACGATGCCGCTCAGCCCGGCGGTGACCAGCGCGACGCCGACCAGATCGAGCCGGTGGGTGCGGCCCGAGCGCATGGGCGGCGCGAAGGTCAGCGCCAGCACGGCGGTGGCGATGCCGATCGGGACGTTGATGAAGAAGATCCAGCGCCAGCTGAGATGAGCGAGCAGAAAGCCGCCCACAACCGGGCCGATAACCGGCGCGAAGCCCACGATCGCCCCGAACAGGCCGAACGCGCGGCCGCGCTGCCGTGCCGGGAAGATCGTCAGGATCGACGAAATGACCTGCGGAAACAGCAGCGCCCCGCCCAGCCCCTGCAGCGCCCGCGCCGCCAGCAGCTGGGCCGGCGAATCGGCCAGCCCGCACAGCGCCGAGGCGACGGTGAAGCTGACGATGCCGATCACGTACAGCCGTCGGTAGCCGTAGATGTCCCCCAGCCGCCCGGTGGTGATCAGCAGCACCGAGAAGACGAGCAGATAGCCGTCGATGACCCACAACACCTGGTCGTACGAGGCGTCAAGGCTGTCGATCAGGGTGGGGATGGCGACGTTGACGATGGATCCGTCGAGCAACGACATGAAGAAGCCGATGCACATGATCGCGAGAACCAGCCACGGACGCTGTGTGGTTGGTTGCTCCGCGGATGTGACCGCGGACTTGACTTCCGACACTCCGGAAACCTCCCTGAGGGAAGGGAGAACCGGAAGAGCCGACGGACGCACGTCGCCACCATCACAGAACACCCTTCCCAGGATGTGGTGAGGTGACTTCCACCCTCCCCGTGTCATCCGGACCCGGGGGAAGCTGGTTGGCGAGGCGCGAGGCCCAACGGTGAGAAGCCGACTCGGAGACTAACACGTGGGGCTCGTAGTTCCGGTCAATCACGGCCGGGGGCAGAAGTCCCCGGTCAGCCCGCCGGGTTCATGGTGCGGGTATCCGGAGTCGGCGGCGAGGGGGCGGAGGCCATCAGCAGTGCTGCGAGCGCGATGGGTGCCGCCGTCTGGTATCCGATCCACACCTCGCCCCCGGCACCGCTGCCCCGCCATGCCATCAGCAGGCCGACAAGCGCCGCCAGCACCCAGCCGCTGTCGTAGGCGACCATGAGCCGCGTGTATGTGGACATCGGGCGGCTGCGCACATACCTGATCTCGACCCCGCCGCCGATCAGCAGGGCAACGCCGGAGACGACCATCAGCCAGCCGGACACACCGAGCCAATCGCCGAGCCGCGCAGCGCCGATGATGAAGGCGGCGCCGAGCAACACCTTGACGACACCATCGGCGACGGCCCCCACCAACCGGCGCGTCGCTGACGATGTCGCACCTTGAGCCTGTGTCATGAGCGTTCCTCCCCGACGCCTGTACCCTGCTCCCCAATTTGATAACTTCATTACTAGTGTAATGAGATTATGAGAATGACAAGAGCGGAGACCAAGGAACGCAACCGCCGTGCCCTGCTGGATGCCGCCTTCCAGGTCGTCTCCCGAGACGGGTACCGGGCCAGGCTGGAGGAGATCGCCGAGCGCGCCAACCTGACCACCGGCGCCATCTACTCGCTGTTCGGCAGCAAGAGCGGCCTGGTGGTAGCCCTGGTCACCGACTACCTACGGCCGCACTACGAAGAGGTCGAACAGGCGATTCCCGCCGAAATGGATCTCCTTGAAGCGGTCGACGCCTTTGCCCGGCACTACCGGCGCAGCTGTGACGCTCCCGACGCGCTGTCTGCCCTGTCGCTGCAGATCACCCTGCTGGACATGACCCTGCGCGACCCCGAACTGGGTTCCCGGCTCGCCGCGTCCGTCCGGACACAGGAGAGCCACCTGATCGCGTTGTTCACCGGCAGATCACACAACGGGCGGGTGGTGACGTCGCATCAGGCGCAACGTCTGGTCACCGGGCTCAGGGCACTGTTCGTCGGCCTCACCCAGGGCGTTCTCCTCGGCCTCGCCCCCGGTGCCGACGAGCAGTACTTCGCCGACGCCGCCCGCGCCCTGGCATCTGGCGCGGCCCTCGTCGACCACGATGGGGACGGCTCCTGAGTGGGCGGTTCGTGAGTCTTTGAGTCGATCTGCCGTCGCCTGATGGTGTGGCGGTGGGGCGGAATCTGCCGGTCCGCGGTTGGTGGTCTGGTGATGTGACCGGGTGAGTGAACGCAAGCCGTACCCGAG
>NZ_JBIRSJ010000018.1:0-261078 GCF_044334165.1 Streptomyces sp. NPDC020845
TCACCAGACCACCAACCGCGGACCGGCAGATTCCGCCCCACCGCCACACCATCAGGCGACAGCAGATCGACTCAAAGACTCACGAACCGCCCACTAAGAGGCGGCGATGAGTGTAACTGGGATGCCCCCGGCGGCCGTTGGAATTGTGTGAAGAAAACAAACGAGCACGCCGGGGATACCGTCTCCCTGGCTTACCAGTGCCGCCTCAACCTGTCCACGCACACCGTCGTCTACCTCGCCGACCTGCTGCGCTCCCGCCTGCCTGCGTGCCCTGCTCGTCCTGACCAACCTCGAAGTCAGCCGCTGACGACGGACGATCAAGGCCGCAGACATCGGCACGCGACCTGCTCGAGCACCCCCGAAACCGATCACGCCAGAGCCCCCGACCAGCACGTTCGAAGATGGCGAAGCTTCAGTGCTGGGCGGTGCCGTCGTGGCGCTGGCCACGAATGCCGCGACCGAGGTGGCCCGCGTCGGTGGCATCGACAGAGGTCAATTGCACCCCTTCTACTTCTACGCGCTGTGCTTCACCTCGACCTACGCCTCCTGAGCGAACCCGCTTGACGCGCACTTCGGGCCGCTTCGCCGCTTCACCCTGGCCAACTCCAGCCACCCCAACCACACCGTGCCGACTCTTGCCCTCACCGCTATGTGTGCCGGCGCAACGCCCACGCCCGCCACCCCGATGTCCTCGCCGCCCAGCGTCGCGAGCGCGCACGTATCTGCAGCGAGAAGGGCATCCGCTGGGGTCAGCGGCTCACAAAGAGGACAGCGTGTCAGGGGCGGGCGTGAACGCCGATGCCTCCGGAGACGGTGAGGTTGTCGCCGGTGATGTAGCCGGCGGCGTCCGAGGCGAGGAAGGCCACGGCTTCGGCGATGTCGGCGGGAGCGCCGACGCGGCCAAGCGGGACGTCCCGAGCCCAGGAGTCGATCATTTCCTGGGAGACACCCATCTTGCTGTAGGCAGGGGTGTTGATGATTCCTGGGCTGACGGCGTTGACGCGGATGCGGCGGGGGGCGAGTTCGAGCGCGAGGGATCGCATGAGGGGCAACAGTGCGCCCTTGGCGGCTGTCATGGCGGCTCCGACCCCTTCACCGGCGCCCACGGTGAACACGACTGAGGCGCCCTCGTTGAGGAGCGGGAGCGCCTTTTGCAGAGTGAAGAAGGTGCCCTTGACGTTGATGTCGAACAGGGCGTCGAAGGCGGCTTCGTCGGTTGCCTCGATCGGGCCGGGGCGGGAGATGCCCGCGTTGAGGAAGAGCAGGTCGAGGGAGCCGAATCGCCGACGTGCCTGCTCCATCGCATGGTCGATGTCCGGCAGGGATCGTGTGTCGGCCCGGACGACTGTGACACCTTCGGGAAGTCCGGCGTTGGCGAGGTTGCTGACGCCGGTGACCATGACGCGGTAGCCGCGGGAGTGGAGCAGCTCAGCGGTCGCCTTGCCGATGCCGCTGGTTCCACCGGTGATCAAAGCTACAGGTGCAGACATGATGCGCTCCTTTACATGCTTCTGGGAGGTAGAGGGTGATCGGTGAGCGGCTCGCGTCCGTGGGGCAGCGGGCTATGCCGCGACGGTCACCTGGTGACAGCGTACGACCTGCTGGCAGCGACTGCCAAACTGCGTGTGAGCGTCACACTGGCAGTACTGGGTTAACCTGGGGGCATGAAGCAGGAAGCCAAGACAGCGACGGGTACACCGACCACGCTGTGGGACCGGACACGGCAGCTGGCCTCCCGAGAGATCCTCGAAACGGCTCTGCGCCTGTTCACCGAGCAGGGCTACGACGAGACGACCATCGCCCAGATCGCCCGAGAGGCCGGCGTCTCCCAGCGCACCCTCTTCCGCTACTTCGGCACCAAGGAGGACCTTCTCGGCGGCAATCAGGACCGGTTCGGGCAGGTCCTGACAGACACGATCAGCGAACTGCCGGCCGAAGTCGGCGTCTGGGAGGCCCTGCGTGCAGGAGTTGCCGCCGTACTGGCCCTGCACGACAGCCGCGAACAGGCCCTGGAGCGGTTCCGTCTCCTGCACAACACCGCCTCGCTGCGTGCTGGTTGGCTCGAAAAGCGGCTGCGCTTCCAGGAGGACCTGCTGCCGCTCATCGAGGCGCGTATGGGCGCTACTGCCGGCAGCGCGGATGCGAGGGCCCGTGCAGTGATCACGACGGCGTTCGCCTGTCTGGATGCCGCATCTATGACGTGGGTCGACAACGACGGCAAGGGCGACATCATGGACCTGTACGACGAGTGCCTGGCCGCAGTGCGTGGCTGACCCGCAGCGACCAGCCAGCCCCGAAACTGTGGACCGGCAGCGCCGAATTCGTCGGCCTGACCCACATCACCAGTAACGCTGAACCCGGTCAGCACCACCCCGACAGTCGTTTCCGGTCACAGTACGCCGCGCGCCCGTACGCGCTGCTGCGCGACGCGATGCCGCCGAGCCGGCGGTGGCGTGGGGAGCGCTGCGTACCCAGGGGACGCTCGCCGTACTGCGGCCCGAACATCCCGCAGCCCCGAGCACCACTCCCCCACCCGCCGTCAACGCCTGTCAGTGGACCACAGCTCTCAAGGGCCCCATGTGTCCGGCTCACCCGGCCGCGAGCCCGGGTACTGCCCTTGTGCGTGCAGGCGCACTGCTCCACGGCATCGGTGGCGACCATACCGGTGCGGACGGGCCGGTGCAGACGCTGGTCGAGACCGGTGTTGCCTGCCCGATCGGGGTAGCCGCGTCGGATGGCTAGTCGGCCCGCGCGGCGCGGATCGCGGTGAAGGCCAGGAGAAGCGCGGCGGTTCGAGGCGCATCCTCCAGAATGGGCGAGTGTCCGGCGCCGGGCAGCAACTCGACTCTCGTGCCCGGAACGGCGTGGTAGTCGGCGGCGGACGAGGATCGCCATCTGCGGTCTTGGTCGCCGAAGATCACCTGCAGTGGCTTACCGAGGGCCGTCAGCCGATCCGGGAGCGTCTGCTGCTCCAGGTAGGCGCGGGCCGCCTGCGTTGACGCGGTGAACGCGTGGTAGGTCATGCCGCGCAAGTCGTCCACGATCTCCTGTGGGATCTCGAACCCCGCGCTGAAACCGCTGCTCGCAACCTGGCGGATCTGCTCGTCGGTCGGCGGCCACTGCGAGGGGGCGATGGCGGCGGACTCCGGTGCGATGAAGGCGCCCAGGTGGGGTCCGGTGTTGATGAGCACGAGCGCGGTCACCAGGTCGGCTCGCTGCTCGGCGAGGGCAGTGGCGACATAGCCACCGCTGGAATGACCGACGACTATGGCGTTCCTGACACCGAGCCGGTCCAGCGCCACGCCGACCCGGCGTCCCTGCGCGGGGATCTCGTAGCCAGGGCCGACTGGTTTGGCTGACCGGCCGTGCCCGAGCAGGTCGATCCGGATGACGCGATGAGACACGGTCAGCGCAGGAACCATCAGGTCCCACGAGCGGGTCGAGGAGGCAGACCCGTGGATGAGCAGGAGCGCGGGGGCGTCGCGGGGGCCGTCCTGGCACAGGTGGATGTCGCCGCCGTCCAGGGGCAGGATCGACTCCTCAGTGGCCTCGGCGTTGCCTTTCACATGCGGTTGCCCGTCAGGAATAGTCATGAGCCCAGCGTCGCCGCCAGTGCGCGCCCACGTCTTGGACAAATGTTCCCTCCCCCGGGCCGCGTAGCATGTGACGATGCGGTCCGCTGCGGATGAACGTGACGATCCGGCTACGTGGGACGTCGCTCGTCCGGAGCGGCCCAGCCGGGTGGCCGGTGTCAGCATGGCTGGGTTCCGCGTGCCCGGCTCGACCGCGGACGGCCTGCGGGTGGTCCCGCACCCGGCCGTGATGCTGATCCTGGAGTTCGGGGCCACCCCTCCCGTCGTGGACGATGGCGCTGGGCGGCAGCAGCGGGGAAGTCTCGTCGCCGGGCCCGGGTTCGGGTCCGGCGGCGTGGTTCGCGCGTGGGGTGAAAACGTCGAGTGCGTGCAGGTACGCCTCTCCCCGGCTGTCGCTCGCGCGGTTTTGGGCACCTCCCCGGCCGACCTGAACGGCGCCGTGGCCCTCGACGACCTGTGGGGCCGAGAGGTGTCACGGATCTGTGAGCGACTGAGAAACATCTCCTCGTGGGAGGATCGCTTCGCGTTGACGGACGCGTGGCTCGCCCGCAGGCGTGAGGCGGGGGCGTCCGTGGACCGGGAGGTGGCCTGGGCCTGGGACCGGATCGTCGTCAGTCGTGGCCTCGTCCGGGTCGACCAGTTGGCGGCCGAGGTCGGATGGAGCCGGAAGCGCCTGTGGTCCCGGTTCCACTCGCAGATCGGCCTGCCGCCAAAGCGCGCGGCGAAGCTGGTCCGCTTCGACCATTGCGCGCACCGCCTGGTCGCGGGTGAAGGCGCAGCCCGAGTCGCGGTCGACGGCGGCTACGCCGACCAGTCCCACCTCCATCGGGATGTCATGGCGTTCACCGGAGTGACCCCGGCGACCGTGGCCGGCGAGCCATTTCTGACGGTCGACGACATCGCATGGAGCAGCCACGGAAAACCCGCCCAGCCTCGCGTCTCCGCAGATCCCGGCTCGGTCGCCGATCGAAGGTGAGATGGCCCCACTGCGATCATGAACATGTGCAGAAACACCGAACCACGCACTCGTTCTCTGCGCACGAGCGGAGGTGAGCCGCTTCGTCGAGCCGCCTCGCGGTTCGCGGCAATACGCCGCGATCGGCCCGATCCTCGCAGGAGCGGCGATCTCGGTGACTCGTACGGACTGGCCCGCCCTACCCGCCCGACACTGCCCGTGCTCCTCGTCGCCCTTGAGTGCGGCCACGCTCGCCGAGACGACCCAGCACGGTGCTTGCGCTGCTTGCCTCTACCAGTGCCACACAGCCCATTCAAGGGGCTCCGGCGGCGAATTCGAGCGATCCGGGCGGCGCGCGCCCACGAAGACGTACATCAACGCGTTTCATGAAGATCATCTCGCTGAGGCCCAGGCATCGAAGAGGTCGACCAGCGGCGGCGCGAAGCGCCACTCGTCATCGGCCCGGATCCGTTGGTCCCCCAACTCCACGACGTCGGGTGCCATCTCACGGAGCGCGCGAGCCGCAGCAGCGGTAATGCCGTTCCCCGTGACATCGAGTCGGCGCAAGTTGCCGAAGGCGGACCAGCGGTCACGGAGACGCAGCGCCCCGGATGCGTCGAGCACGCCAAACGGCAGTCTCAGAGACTCCAATCGTGCGATGAGCGAACTCTCGGCGAGCACGTCCACCACTGTGTCTTTCAAATCGCTCACCAGGGCCAGCTGACGAAGTTTCGCGAATCCGGGGTTGTTCAGCAGCGGGACCAGGTCCCGCGCCGAGCCTCCCCAGCTGTATGCGAAGTGGCCGAGCCAGAGTTCGAGCGACTCAAGCTGTGGAAAGGAGCTCGTACCCAGCGCGGATACCACGGCGGGGTTGAGTGCCTCGTCACGCAGCACCAGCCGGCGCAGACGTGCCATCTCCGGGAACGGAGATGGAGGCTTCGTGCCCAGGATGTCGTGCGCCATGTCGATGTCGTTGCACTGAACGACCAGCTCATGAAGAGTCGGCACTGCTGCAAGCACCCGCTCCAGCGTCACCGAAAGCCTCCACGAGGAGCCGTCGCGCGACAGATCCTCCGGGATGTAGTCACCGCGGCCGAAGTCCGGAAAGGTGCGGGCGCCCAGTCCTAGGTGGTGGATCTCCGGCTGACGGCTGGCAAGTACGTCGACGACCGGGCCAAACGAACCATGGTGAACCCGGCTTGTTGTCACAAGCAGCTTGAGAAGGATTCGCTCGGGGTTCGCGTGCAACCAGCTGTCGAGCGCCGCCGCGCAGTGGTCCTCGTTGACGTCGTCGCTCGTCGCGATGCCGGGTCGGCTGCACTCCAGAGTGAGATGCAGCTCCGCATACGGACCGTGGTCGTCGACGTAGAGGACGTGGTTGCACGCGGACGAGTCCATCGGTGCAGCCTACCCGGACAGCCCGACTACGAAAGGGCGGCTCCCGGGCACTCCACCACATCACGAGCAGCCCGAGCCGCATCGGAGCCATCGCCAAAGCCACCCTCGTCCTCAACAACTCATGGCGATGACTTTCACTGAGAAAACCTCACTGAACGCTTCAGCTGACGGGTCTCGCCAGGTACCACGCTCAGCACGTGTCCGGGTGCCCCACCGGCAGCGCGTTGGCATCACATAATCCTGAACGCATCATTCACGCTCCAGGCAGGATGTCTCCGTGCATCACATCCTGTGCGGGCTCGCCGCCAATCCCGCCCTGTCGTCCGAGCTGGTCGACCGGCTGATATCCAGCGCGGACGACGACATCGCCACGGGCCTCGCCTGTCGCGCGGACCTCAGCCGTGCGCAGGCGGTCGCGTTGGCCGAGCGGGTCGACGAGAGCGCGGTGCAGCTCGCGTACGAGGGTCGGCTGACCGCCGCCGACATCGATCCCTCCGTCTGGCCGGATGCCGCCCTCGCCCTGCTCGACCAAGGTGTCGGCCGCCCGGAGTGGGCGCGTGTCCTCGCGGCGGATCCGGTCCGTGAGCGTCGGGAGAAGCTGGCCGCCTGCCGCGGCCTCCCGTCCGACGTGGTGGACACGCTCGCGGCGGACCCGGACGTACGTGTCGTCGCCGAGCTTGCGTTGTGGACCACCCCGGACATGGCCGCGAGGCTCGCGGCACATCCGCACGCCGAGGTCCGCCGCGCGGTGGCGAGCAACGAGGCGACGCCCCCGGCCGCACTGGCAGCGTTGGTGACCGGCGAGGGGCTGCCCGCGGCGCGACGCTGTCTGGTCTGTGACCGCGAGCAGACCCCGTTCGTTCACGATCCGCAGTGCCTACGGCCCGACTGCGATCTGCTGCCGGGCGCCTCCTGCGACGGCTCCCACGAGTCCACCGCCCACGCCATGCGGGAGGCTGCACTCCGTAACCCTGCCACCCCCGTGGATGCCGTCGTCGGCTTCGTGGACCATCCGTCGATGCAGTTGCGCTGGGCGCTCGCCGCCCGCCAGGACCTGCCCCGGCGGGCCTGCGCACGGCTCGCCTCGGACCCTACTCCCGGTGTCCGCGCCGACCTTGCCGATAATCCCGCGATCGACGATGCCCTGATCCGTGCGCTGGCCGCCGACCGTGACCCCGACGTACGCCGCAGGCTCGCACACCATCCGCGCGTACCGCTCGACGTGCTCACCCACCTGGCTCGAACTACCAAGATCGGCGCCATCCTTCTGCCCCGTATTGCCTCCTCCTCTCCCACCGAGGTCGAAGAGCTGGCCACGTCAACGGACCCGGCCACCCGAATGCTCGTGGCTCAACGACGCGATTTGCCTCCCGAGATACGCGACCGGCTGGCCGACGACCCCGACGCGAAGGTGATCAAGGCCCTCGCTCCGCACCCGGGCCTCACCGAAGCGCAGTTGCGCACCATGGTCGACCGACATGGTGTCCGTGTCCTGGCCAAGGTGGCGACCAACCCGGACGCGCCCCCGGCGTTGCTGGAGGACCTGCTCCGGCACGAACCTGCGGTGCAGAAAGTGTTTTGTGAGGTTGCCCGGCATCGCGGGGCGACGGCCTCGGCGCTGCTCGCCTGCCTGGCGGACAAGCGGGCGAGACCCGTAGCCGCGGGCCACCCAGCACTCCCGCCACCGGTCATCGCTGAGCTGCTCACCGACGCGGACTGGCAGGTAGCGGAAGGAGCGGCGGCCAACCCGTCCCTGCCACTTGCCGTGATGTCGGATGTGGTGTGCCAGCAGTGAGCGCACCGCCCGCCGAGTCGACCTTGCTGCCGTTGAAAGACGGCACCGCGGCTCGGTCAGGCCCGCAACCTGTTCCACGAACGTCTCGACGGCGATGAGCTGCCGCACCTTGAGGAACATCCGCACTCCTCCCGCCGTCTGCCCGGCCCGTAATTTCCTTTCGTGCTCTGCCGAGCGGAAGCTAGTGTTCGCGCAGCGAGTGACTCACGAGGAGCGAAGACATGGTCGGTCGTCCGAGCACGCGTTGACGTTTGAGGCCGTGAGCGGCCTGTCATCGCGTGCTGCCCTTACTACGCGGCATAGCGAGCCTTTCTTTCCCGCTGCCTGAAACGGTCGGTGCATCTGTCGAGCGCCGGTGGGCGGGTCTCGTCTTCGGTCATCCGAGGGGTCCCTGTGCCGTCTTCTTCCTCCGCTGTATCCGATTCCGGTCGACCTGTTCCGTCAAGCCTGTGGCGGGACGGCGACTTCCGCCGGCTCTGGGTGGGCCAGACGGCCTCCCAACTGGGCGAACATACAAGTCTGGTGGTTCTGCCGCTCTTCGCCGTCCTGACGCTCAACGCCGGAGCCGGCCAGTTGGGCGCCTTGCGCGCGGTGGGGCAGGCGCCGATCCTGCTGCTGTCGCTCTTCGCCGGCGCGTGGGTGGACAGGTGGCAAACCCGCACGCTGATGGTGCTGACGGACGCCGGTCGGGCCCTCGTACTGGGCGCCGCCGCCATGGCCGGCCTCCTCGGTGCGCTCGGCCTGCCGACGCTGCTCGTGGTTGCCTTCGCCATCGGGGCTCTGTCGGTGTTCTTCGATGTGGCATACCAGGCGTCTTCGGTACGGCTGGTGAAACGCGATCAGTTGGTACGGGCCAACAGCGCACTCGAGGGCAGCCGGTCCGCGGCGCAGATCGGCGGTCCCGCCCTCGGCGGTGCGTTGGTGTCCGTGCTGTCGGCGCCGATCGCTGCCGCCTCCAGCGCAGTGTTTTTCGCGCTGTCGTTCCTGTCGATCCGACGGATCGGTCGCCGCGAATCCATCCCGGAACGCTCGGAACGTCCGCCTCGGGTCTGGCGGCTGATCCATGAGGGCCTCCGCTTTGTTGCCAGGGACACCTCGCTGCGGACTGTGTGCCTCGCATCAGCCGCCTTCCAGTTTTTCTTCGCGGCTGTGATGACCGTCTACCTGCTGCACCTGCCACGGGACCTGCACCTGTCGGGCACCGCCGTTGGGCTGGCGCTCGCGGCGACGGGACCGGGCGCGCTGCTGGGCTCGCTGCTGGCCGCCCGCCTACCGAGCCGCTTCGGATATGGCGCTGTGCTCGTGTCCGCGGCAGCACTCGGCGACGGCGTGTTCCTGTTTGTGCCTGCACTGCACGGCCCCGCTGTGGTGACGGTTCCCGCGCTTCTTACGGTCAACTTCGTCTTCGGGACCTTCAGCCAGCTGGTGAATGTCACGGTCATGGCCGTCCGGCAGACCGTTACTCCGGACGGGATGCAAGGCCGCGCGGCCGCGACGATCAACTTTGTCGGCATGGGGCTGACCCCGCTCGGCTCGCTGCTCGGCGGCTTTCTCGCGGAAGTGTGGGGGACGCGCACCAGCCTCCTGGTGACAGCCGCAGGCATGCTGCTGTCGCCGGCGCTGATGGCCCTGTCCCCACTCGCCCGCCTGGGACGGACGCTTCCTGCCCCGCCGGAGACTCCGGCCCCGCCTGCCTGACGGCTTCTATCGCCGCGAACAGCCGACACAACTCCGTCAGCGATCGTGGCCATCGCTGTGCGGTTGCCTCGGTCTCCTGGGCCTCGAAGAGGCTCTCGCCGAGTTCATCGCTGGGGCCCGGTCTGAGAGGTCTGAGACGACCGGTGAGGTTCGGTGCGTACGTGCGCACGCAGCCCTTGCAGGCCGAACAGGATGAGAAGCTCGACCACGCCGCCATCGGCACTGCCCAGCCAGTGCGGCAAGGACGTGTCGAACTCGGCTGCCTCACCGGGCGGCAACGTCAGGTCGCGCTCGCCGATCACGAGTCGCAGGTGGCCGTTGAGCACATAGAGCCATTCGAAGCCTTCGTGGGTCTGCGGGGTCGGTTCGAGCGGTTCTGGCCGGGCGGGAATGATCATCTTGAAGGCGTGCACCCCGCCCGGTCGCCGGGACAGGGGCACAAAGGTCATCCCGTACCGTCTGATCGGCTTGAGATGGATCCGGGGGTCGCCCGTGCGCGGGGCACCGACGAGGTCGTCCAGCGGAACGTCGTAGATACGGGCCAGCGGCAGCAGCAATTCCAGGCTCGGCCGGCGCTGTCCGCTCTCCAGCCGGGACAGGGTGCTCTCCGACACGCCGGTCGTCGCGGCGAGGTCGGCGAGGGTGATGCCGCGGTCACGGCGCAGCGCACGGAGCCGCGGCCCCACCGAGTCGAGCACGTCGTCGTCTGTCTTGGGGTCCATGCGGCCCATCTTGCCGTTACCGCAAGTTTTCGTGCCAAGCCGTGGTGTGCCTGGCAAGACTGGGCGCCCACCGACACAAGGAGTCTTGATGAGCACCACCGATGCGGTCGCGTTCTGGGACGGCGTCTATGCGGCCCGGCCCGCAGCCGGCGACCCGCAGCCGAATGTTCGCCTCACCGAGACGGTGACGGGCCTGCCGCCCGGTGACGCGTTGGACCTCGGATGTGGCGCCGGCGGCGACGCGCTGTGGCTCGCCGGTCAGGGGTGGCAGGTCACCGCCGTCGACATCTCGGCCGTGGCGGTCGAGCGGCTCGCCACCCTCGCCCGCGCACACGGCCTGGGCGATCGCGTCATCGCCGTGCGCCACGACTTGCACACGTCTTTCCCGCCCGGCGGATTCGACCTGATCTGCGCCCACTATCTGCACACCCCCTGTGACCTGGACCGGGCAGCCGTCCTGCGCTCGGCCGCGCACGCACTGCGCCCGGGCGGGCGGCTGCTGGTCGTCGACCACGGCTCGACCGCTCCGTGGTCGTGGAACCAGGACCCCGATACTCAGTACCCGAGCCCGCAGGAGGTCGCCGCCGGTATCGATTTGGCCCCGGAGACATGGACGGTCGAGCGGGCCGACGCACCGCGCCGGATCGCGACTGGACCGGGCGGGCGCACCGCCGAGGTCACCGACCATGTTCTCCTCATCCGTCGCACCGCCTGACACGGTGGTCGGCGCTCCCGACGACGAAGGAAGGTGACCACTGTTGTCCAGCACCATGCGCCACAACCGCCGCAGCGACACCCCGCCGCCCCGGACCGGAAGCAGCGAGATCGAGGTCCTGCGCACATTTCTCGACTACCTCCGGACTTCGATCGCTACGAAGGTCGACGGTGCCCCCGAGCCGCAGGTGCGAACAGCCGCAGTGCCGTCGGGCACGAACCTGCTCGGCCTGCTCAACCACCTGACTTTCGTCGAGCGCTCGATGTTTCTCGGGGACGACGTCACCAACTGGCAGGCGACGTTCCAGGCCGCACCGGCGGACGGTGTGGCCGATATCGTGGCCCGCTACCGAGAAACGGTCGAGCGCGCGAACGACGTTCTCGACGGATGCACCGATCTCGGCGCCCCGGTCCCCCGACCGCGACCGGGGCGCCCCGCTCCCAGCGTCCGCTGGGCGCTGACCCACATGATCGAGGAGACCGGCCGTCACGCGGGCCACGCGGACATCCTCCGCGAACTGATCGACGGCTCGACCGGCCGCTGATCCGCCTTCTCCCCCGGCGAAGTGAGGGGCTCAGCAACTGGGTAGGCGCGGAGCATTATGCGGGCAGAGGGCCGCGATATGGGTGCTGATCGTGGTCGCCGTGCCGCTGTACCTGGTGCGGCTGGCCCAGGTCGGAGGGTCAACGCCTCACCGATCTGCGGCCCCTGGCACGGTTGCGTGGGCTGCGGGGGGGCTTGTCGTCCGTTCACCTGTCCTGAAGGATCTCGGCCCGCTGACCGCTCTTCCCACGCTGCGGCGGCTGTCCGTCACGGCACCCGTCTCAGATCTGGGCGAGCCGACCCTCTGCCAGCTTTCCTCGACACCCTGTGCCAAGAGACACTGGCTCTCGGGCTGCTCACCGACCAAGACGGGCAGCCGTCGCTCGCCTACGGTTTCGTCGGCTGGAACCCGCCCTCGGGCCGGGTACGCCTCGACCTCATGCCCTCTGGGTGCGCAGGTCGCTCCTCCGGTCGCACTTCTCGTCGCATCAGCGCTCCCGGCGCGGTCCGGAGCGTTGATTGCTAGACCTTGAAAGTCTAGTCTTGGCGGGACGCGCCGTTACCGGCACCCGATGGAGGAAGCGTGAGAGCCGCCGACAGCACGGCGCGCCCTGGCCGCCTGGTCTGGATGGACACGGACCTGTGGAAGCAGCAGGTGAAGCAGCGAGCCGAGGACGACGGCCTGGCCCGCGCCCGCTCGCGGGTCCTTGAGGCGCTCCTGACGGCGTACGCCGAAGGGTCGCTCGACGCGCCCGTTCCGGCTGGCAGCACATTCGGCACGGCGGAGCGGGGCGGATGCCGCGTCTACCTCGATGAGAGCGTATGCGAGAGGGCCGAGACCAGGTGGAAGAGACAGGAACAGGCCCGTCGGGGAGGCGTTCCCGGGTTCGGGCTGCTGTGTGAGGTGCTGCTGAGGGAGTATGCCGAGGGGCGCGTCGAGCTGCGGATCACCGTGGCTCCCGCCGGAAGCACAGGGAGCACAGGGAGCACAGGGAGCACAGGGAGCGTGGCGGCATGAGCGAAGCAGCAGCGGACGGGCACGGGCCCCTGATCCCACAGCCCAAGACCACAGCGGAGGACCTGCGCGCGGCTCTGGTGCAGATTGCGCCGAACCAGGTGGCCGCGTTCGACGCAGAGCGGACGGCGGCGGTGGAGGCCGCCCGCAGCCAGGTCGACGCGGCCCCCATGCGCCGGTTCCTGCGGCGGTGGGCGCTCACGGTGGCGATCGAGCGCGTTCCCGCGCGGGCCGCGCGCCTGAGCGAGCTGGAGGCCCGCGCGGGGCAGGTGGAGGATCTGGCCGAGGGGCGTGCCATCGCCGCCGAAGTGGCCGCCATCCATGCGCAGGCGGCGGCCGAGGCCGGAGTCGACGGGCGGACCGCCGGGTGACCGAAGACGCCGGACAGGGGTGGCGCTGGGAGTACGAACCCGACTACGAGTACGTGGCGAAGGGGCTGTCCAAGCGCGTGGTTGTGGAGGTGGAGCGGCTCGCCGGGCAACTCGTGGACCTGGCCGAGATGGGCATCGACGTCACGGCCGTAGGAGACGGCCCGAGGCCGGGGGTCGCAGGCGGCGTGCGGCGCCTGTCGGTCCTGGAAGACGGGTTCATGCTGGTCCTGCCTCTCCCCCGGCTGCGCCTTGTCGCCGTTACGTACATCTGCCCGCCGTTCGCCGACCTGTAGCCCGCCCCTTGCGCGCTTCCGAGGACCGCGGCCCCGTTCCCGTTCCGGGAACGGGGGTGCTGCTGGAACGGGGGTTCTGCTGCACATCGTGCCCATGCGACGTCCACGGTGCGCTACCGCAGCGGCCGGTACAGGCGCTCGACCGCAGAGTTCTCTGCCGCTGAGCGCGACTGCGTCGAGAAGACCGTCGTCGGCGCCAGTCATCGCCGCTCCGGACGGAAAGGTGCTGCTGCACCGCTCGGCCGATGACTACGTCGGCAGCCTGTGGGAGCTCCCCGCCGACGGCGTGGACACCTGCGAGTCCTTGATCGAGGCCCTACGGGGCAAAGTCGCCGAAGAAACCGGGCTGACGGTTGCGCCCATCGACGAGTTCGTCGGGCACTTCGACTACCTGCCCAGGAGCGGCAAGCAGCCCGACGCGGTCACTGCCGACGCCGCCTCAACGACCCATCCCGCACATGGATCGCGAACCAGACCGGAGTACTAGGAGCGCGTCCGGCACAGCTCCTGGTCCACGAGCGTGCTCATGGCCTGCTGGGTACCCTGGCCACCATCACTGGTGACGTACACCACGGCGGTCCGGGCCCCGTCTCGGGTGACCCCACCCCAGGTGCGATAGCCGAGCAGTTCGCCCGGGTGACCGAAGTAGCTGCCACCACAGGACAACGGGATCTCGCCCAGACCGAGTCCGTACCTCACGCCCAGCTCGGGCGCGGGCTTGGTGGTCGTCATCTCGTCGAGCTGCGCCGGAGCCAGCAGACGGCCGCCGAGCAGTGCGGTGTAGAACCGGTTCAGGTCGTGCGTGGTGCTGATGATCGAGCCGGAGCCGACGGCCATACTCGAATTGAGCGCCGTGACGTCGATGCGGGTGCGGGTGCCGAACGCGGCGTAGCTGT
The DNA here is from genome assembly GCF_044334165.1 of Streptomyces sp. NPDC020845. NCBI lineage: Bacteria > Bacillati > Actinomycetota > Actinomycetes > Kitasatosporales > Streptomycetaceae > Streptomyces > Streptomyces sp. NPDC020845. The sequence goes on from NZ_JBIRSJ010000018.1 coordinate 13,995, forward strand.
GGGCGTGCGGGCCCAGGATGAAGGGGAAGACGCCGGGCGTACTGGTGTCCCTCAGGCCCAGCGGGCGGATGATCCGGTCGTTCACCTCCTTCGCCCAACTCCGGCCGGTGACCTCGTGGATGATCATCGCGGCGAGAATGTAGTTGGTGTTGGAGTACGACCAGCCGGCGCCCGGGGAGAAGTTGGGAGGCTGCTGAATCGCCAGCCGCACCAACTCCTCGGGGGTGTAGGTGCGGAACCGCTCGGCTCGATAACCGTCCGCGCTGTTCAACGCGGGTATCTCCGGCAGGACGTCACGGATGCCGCTGGTGTGCTGCAGCAGCTGCCGCACGGTGATCCGACTGCCGTCGTTGCCGTTACCCCGGACCACTCCCGGCAGCCACTGCCCGACGGTGTCTTCCAGGGACATTCGCCCCTCGCCGACGAGTTGCAGCACGACCGTGGCGGTGAAGGTCTTGGCGGCGCTGCCGATCCGAAACCTGCCGTTCCGTGGCATCGGCCTCCCGGTGCCCCTCTCGGCCGTCCCGGCGCGCGCGCTGTTACGTGTGTCCGGTGACGTCACCTCGGCGAGCACACCGACGGCCCCGGTGTCATGGATCGCGTCCACCTGCTGCTGGAGCGGATCCGCCTGCTGCGGCTTCGCCGCCGCCGTCAGCCCGGTCGACGCGACAAGGAGGACCGCGCCCAGGCTGGTCAGGACGAGCGGGCCTCGCCGACGCCTTCGTAACACATGCATGATGATCCCTTTCCCGTTCGGGTTGCCTGTGCGTTCAGGGACCGCTCAGGCTGTGGCCCGCGACTGTTTCGCCCCGGAGCCGGCGGTCGCAGACCATCCCACCAGCGGAGAGGGGATCGGCCCATCCAGCTCTCCCCCTGACGCGCCGATGCGCTGTCCTCAGGGCGGCGCCTGGGGTTACCCCCCGTAGGGCCCCGTAGGAACGCGAAGGCCTCCCCCTCCTGGTCGGCTCTGAACAGCGGAGATAGCGATCCGCGGCTGGAGTACCAGGTGATCAGCACGCCAATGTCAGTGCAACAGGCGTCGGCTCAGCCGGCGTTCTGTGCGCCGAAACGCAGGCCGCCGAAGAGGATCGCCGTGATGCGCACGGCTTCGTCCTGCCAGCCCTCCGTGGCGTGCATTCCGCAGATGCCTCCCAGCGCGCGCAGCAGTGTGTGCCCGCTGACGCCACCACCGATGGTGCCGGCCGCCGTGCCCGCCTTGAGTAGCTGGTCGGGAGCCTGTGCCATCTGTGTGCGGGCGTCGTCGAAGATCGGTGAATCCTCGACAAGGGCTTCGCGTGTCTCGAAGTGGCGGTAGAGCGTCCCGCCCGCCACTCCGGCTCGCCGGGCGATCTCTTTGACGTGAGCATCGGTCTCGCCAGTGAGGAATGCCTCCCGCGCCGCGGCCAGGAGCGCCTCGCGGTTACCTCGCGCATCAGCGCGCAGCGGACGTACAACAGCAACGGTACCCCCATAAGGTGAATCTGGTTCAGGTTACGTATAATTTCCGGGGAGTAGCGGAGCTCGGCCGACGGGTCATCGACAGCGTCGGTGGGGTGGATGTCCTGGTCAACAATGCGGGCGCCGCGAGCGTCCCGATGTCGACGCTGAAGCGGTCCGACCAGTCGTGGCATGCGGACCCGGCGATGAACCTGCTCAGTGCCGTCCAGCTCGACCGGGCCCCGGTCCCGGGGATGTGAGCGGGGTTCCGGCGTCGTCGTGCACGTCTCGTCGATCGCGAGTCGTCTGCCCAGCGCACCGAGGCGTCCTACGCGGCCGCGAAGGCCGCGAAGGCGGCGCTCAGTGCCTACAGCCGCGAGTTGGCGACCGAGGTGGGCGAGCACGGGGTGCGCGTGGTCTGTGTCATGCCGGCTTTGTGGCCACCGAGGGAGCCGTCCAACACCTCCAGCGGATCGCCGATCGACAGGGCGTTGGCGTGGAGGAGGTACAGCAACAGGTCGTAGATCACCTGAACGTGCCGATGGGCCGACCCGGCGATCCCGAGGACGTGGCAGAGATGATCGCGTTCCTCGCATCCGACCGCGCGAAGTGGCTCACAGGAGCCGAGTTCCGGGTCGACGGCGGCATCATCCCGGTGGTGTGACTTCGAGGTCAGGTAGGAGCAGGACGGAGAACAAGGATGAACATCAACCTCAGCGCAGTGATCATCGATGCCGCCGATCTGGAGCCCGAGACTGCGTTCTGGCATCGGCTGCTCGGCGGCTCGATCGCGAAGACCGCAACCCGCCACTTCCTCCGGATCGACGGATTCCCGGTGTTCGTGATCCAGCTGGCTCCGGGGCATGTCCCCCCGCAGTGGCCAGAGGACAACTCGCAGCAGATGCACGTCGATCTGACGACGGACGACCTCGCGGCCGCGAACAGGCTGGCGCTTGAGGCAGGTGCACGTCGGCTGCATCCCACTGAGGACGTCGACCCCGCCTCGCAGAAGGGCGGCCGGGTCTACGCCAGCCCGGCCGGACATCCCTTCTGCCTCCGGTCGGCCTTACGCCTTACGGCGCACCACCGCGCCCTCGTGCACGCAGTCGGCGCGGCAGACACATTGGCGGGCGCGTGCTGCACGGCGCAACGTGGGAGGTGTGAACGACACATCCTACGAACCGGCCGCACCATCCGGAGGAAGCAGCTATGAGCCAGTCCACTCACCTCGACAGCGAGTTCGCGGCGCCCGACGGCGTGACCTTGCGCGGGCACGGTACGTTCCCGGCCGGCCCGGCCGACACCCGGCGATCACCATGGCCCATGGGTACGGCGCGGTGAAGGAAATGGCGCTTCTCCGCCTCGCCGGTGCGTTCGCCGAGGCCGGCTTCGCCGCCCTGGTCCACGACCACCGCACCTTCGGCGCCAGCGACGGTACCCCGCGCCAGGACATCGACCCCTGGAAACAGATCGAGGACTGGCGGCGCGCCATCACCTACCTGGAATCGCGACCCGAGGTCGACGCCGACCGGATCGGCCTTGGGGGGGCCAGCTATGCCGGCGGACACGCGATCGTGCTCGGCGCCACCGACCGCCGTCTGAAGGCCGTCGTCGCCCAGGTGCCCACCATCAGCGGCTTCGAGCAGTCCAGGCGACGTGTCGCCCCCGACAACATCGCCGCCCTGGAGACCGCCCTCGACGCCGATGAGCGTGCCCAGCTGACCGGCGAGGCGCCGCGCACCCAGGCCCTGGTCAGCGCCGATCCAGCCGTGGCCGCCTCCTACCGCGCCCAGGATGCCGTCGACTTCTACCTCCAGGAACTCCCCCAAGGAACACGCTGGGACAACAGCGTCACCGTCCGCTCCACCCGCAAGGCACGCATGTACGAGCCGGGCGTCTTCATCGACCGCGTCTCCCCCACACCGCTGCTGATGATCGTCGGCGAGCAGGACACCGTCACCCTCACCGACACCGGACTCACCGCTACAACCGCGCGCTGGAACCGAAGCAACTGGTGACGATCCCCGGGGGCCACTTCGCCGCGTACACCACCGAGTTCACTCAAGCCTCCGCAGCGGTCACCGCCTTCTTCCGCGGCAATCTGACACCGAGCGGAAACTGAAGCGCACGAATCCGTGCGCCGCGAGCGGCCCACGGAGGCGGTCCGCGCGTTGGACGCGGCGCCGAAGGCCGGCCGCCCGCCTGCGGCCCCCACCGCGCCGCTCGTGCAGCACCGGCTCCCGGACGGCTACCCCGGCGCCCGGATCAACTACACGCCTGTCCGCTGAGGCCAGTAGCCCCCGTAGCCATCGCGTAGATGTACCATCCAGCACCAAACATTGATTGCGCCCCCAGACGAGGGAGCTTGTGGTGGACACCTCTACCGACAACACCAACCTGAAGTCCCAGTACGCGGCACAGATCACCGCAGATCTCGAACGCAACTCCGCCGAACACGAACGCCTGAGCACCGAAATCTCGGCGCTGCAACAGCAACTGTCGGTGCTCGAGAACAACCGGGTGCTCCTGCTCAGCATGCGACAGACCCTCGGTGGCGAATCCGCCGCCGACGTAGCGGGGAACACCGAGGTCAGCGGCTCTGAGGACGGTGTGTCCACTGCGCCGAAGTCCGCAGCGCTGCCGGCAGCGCGCAAGCCGAAGAAGAACGCCAACACGACCACCGGCAAGCGGAAGAGGGCAGAGTCAGACACGAGCCGTCCCAAGCAGGTGAGAGAAACCGGTGTGCCCACGCTCCGGGACCTCATCCGTGATGACCTCATCCAGCACGGTGAACCGCGCTCCGCAGCCGAGGTCACCACTGCCCTCACCCAGGCTCTGCCGGACCGCGAGATCAAGGCCACCGTCGTACGCAGCACTCTCGAGTCGCTCGTCGCCAAGGGTCAAGTCCACCGCATCAAGCAGCAGAAGTCCGTCTTCTACTCGGCTACCACCCCGGACACGGCCGCCGGCACGTCTGAGCCCAGCGCGGCATCCCCTTCCTGAAACCTGTAAACGTCGTCTCCTGCGCTGCGCTCCAGTCGGCCTGCCAGGCGCACGACCTCCCGCGTGCCGGGAGGTACTCCTCCCGGCACGTGCTACCACGTCGTTGAATGGATCATGGGTGGGTTATGGTGCCAGCATGAGCGTACGGTTCACCGGCTGGCCGGAGCGAGCCATGGACGTGCTACTGCACCTGCAGGGCGAGCCCTCAAGCGCGGTACGCGAGCAGTACCGCGCGGATCGCGAACGCCTCGTCCGGCAGCCGATGATCGCATTGCTGAACGATGTGGCGGACGCCGATCCACGGTACGAGGACTTCTCTGTCTGGCACTACCGCACAAACTCCTGGTGGTGGCAGCACCAGGGCGCGGTGATCCGACTCGGCCGCAAGATCGAGATCGGTCTGCGGTTCGATCTGGACGGCCTGCGGATCCAGGGAGCCTGGTGGTATCCGGACCCTGGCCAGGTCGCCATGTTCCGCAAGGCCGTCGCCGCCGAGGGCAGCGGCCGCGAACTGACCGCCATCGCCGAGGACTTGCGGCAGAAGGGCTACGACATCTCCGGGGACGTGATGAAGCGCCCCCCACGGGGTTATCCGTCCGACCACTGCCGCGCGGACCTGCTGCGCCACCGCTCACTGATCGCTGCCCAACCCCTCGGCTGCGACGACTGGCTCCACACCCCTGAAGCCGTCGGCAAAGTCCTCGCAGCCGCCGACGACCTGGACCCCATGCTCACCTGGCTGGTCCGTCACGTGAAAAACTCCGCCTGACACCGGAAAGCGCTCCGCCCGCGCCGTCGGCGGGCCCGAGCGGGTTTCAGGACCTTGGTCACCCCGTCGCTGACGCCGGAGAACCACCCGTGTCAACGACCAGCCGTACGACCCGATAGGTCACATCGGTGTGATGCCCGGGCTCATGGGTGTGTGCGAAGGGCGCACTCGATGAGGAGGACATGATGCAGTTTGTGTTGGTGATCCACCAGGGCACGTATCCGTTGCCGGGCACTCCGCAGGCGGAGTTGGTGTCGGAGGAGGACAGCAAGGCGGCGTACGCCGACTGGGCGGCGATCGGCAAGATGGAGAACGTGACCGGTGCGCCGCCGATGGGTCTGCCCAAGGACGCGACGACCGTCCGAGTGGAGGACGGTTCGGCCGTCACCACCGAGGGTCCGTTCGACAACACCTCGGTGGGCGGGTTCCTGGTGGTCGAGGCCGAGGATCTGGATACCGCGATCGCGATCGCATCCCGCGTACCGCAGGCGCGACTGGGTGGCGCGGTCGAAGTACGACCGTCCGCCAAGTACTGGTGAGTTCCCGGCCCGGCGCGCGCCGCGCACCGGGCCGGACCGCTCACTCGGCCTGGCCGAGGATGCTGGACGCGAGGCTGCGGACGCGGTCGGCGTTGCGGATGACGTCGATCCTGACGATCTTGTCGCCGGTGACCGTGAAGGCAATGACGGAGTACGGTTGTCCATCCCGGGTGACCAGCGCGCCGACCGTGCCGTTGACCAGGACGGAGCGCAGTTCGCCACCGCGGGGCACACGGGCTTGCTCGGCCACCGCCGCCGCACCGCGGACGACGCTCGGCGGCCGGGTGGCACCGAACTCGGTACGCTGCACGACATCGGGGGCGAGGACCTGGACGAGGGCGTCGAGATCCGCCGTCCGCGCCGCCGCGTAGAACGCGTTGACCACCTTCCGCTGGCGCGCGAGATCCCGATCGGGCCGGGGGATCTCCGCGCCGCTGACCCTGCGCCGCGCTCGGCTGGCGAGCTTCCGTGCGGCCGTGGGGTTTCGGTCGATGATGTGGGCGATCTCGTCGAAGGGCAGGCCGAACATGTCGTGCAGCACGAACGCCAACCGTTCTGCCGGGGTGAGCCGTTCGAGTACGACAAGCAGCGCCAGGCCCACCGCGTCGGCCAGCAGTGCCTCCTGCTCGGGGTCGGGGTCTCCGGCCCGGATGACCGGGTCGGGCAGGTGCTCGACCAGCGGGTCTTCCCGGCGGCGCCGTCGGGACCGCAACTGGTGCAAGCACTCCCGCGCGACGACGGTGGTCAGCCATCCGCTGAGGTTGTCAATTTGCTCCTCGTCGGACCGGCTCAGCCGAAGCCAGGCGTCCTGCACCGCGTCGTCGGCCTCCGCCACCGAACCCAGCATCCGATATGCCACCGCACGCAGCCGCGGGCGCTCCCGCTCGAAGCGCTCGGCCAGCCACTCGCTCTCGTTCACCAGTCACACCATCCCATCGTCAAGGCTCACCGGGATGAGCCTCCAGAGGCCGCCCATGTGACGGCAGTGACGGAGAACTCATCTCCAGTGCCGCGGCGGTCCGAGGGTGGCCGTGGAGCTGACTTCAGGCGGTCAGGACGTCCTGCAGGTCCCGTACGGCGTGCTCCCGGTGGTGTTGGGCCAGGAGCTCAGTGCCGTTCCGGATCGAACTCCAGCACCTGCGTGAGCCGGATGTTGTTGCCCGACGGGTCCCGGAACGACGTGTCGATCCCGTACGGCTGCACCGTCGGCGGGTCGTTGAACTCGACACCACGGGCGGACAGCTCGTCATACGCGGCCTGGCAGTCGTCGGTCTCCAGGAACAGCGTGCCGCCCGCTCCCTTCGCCACCAGGTCCGACAGCTGGGCACTGCTCGCCTCATCCAGCATCGGCTGCCGTGGTACTGGCATCAGCACCAGCGCCGGACCGTCCGCGCCGGGCGGGGCGACGCAAAGCCACCGGAAGCTCCATGCCTCCATCGTCACATCCGCCCGGACCTCCCAGCCGAGTTTCCTGGTGTAGAAGTCAAGCGCCTCGTCCTGGTCGTGCACCCAGAACTGCGCATTCGCGATCTTGATCGTCGTCATGGCCGCTCCTCGCTCGATTGCCTGGAAACGACGCTAAGCAGCCGGCAACGCCGTGTCTTCTCGAAACGTGCGGTTCCGTGGCCGACCGTAGGCCATCGCCACACAGCGGGGGATGCGGACATGGCGAGCGGCGGGCGGATGCGCCGCACGGTACGCCTGCGGGGTCATCCCGTACATCCTGCGGAAACTCGTCGTGAACGAACCGATGCTCCGCACACCGACGGCGACGCCGATCTCGGCCACCGTCCAGTCGGTCGCAAGCAGCAGGGCGGCGGCCCGCTCCAGGCGACGGGTCAGCAGGTACTGGTGCGGCGACTCGCCGAACGCGGCCTTGAAGCAGCGGCTGAAGTGGGCCGTGGACAGCGCGGCAGCCGCGGCCATCCCGGCCACAGTGAGTGCCTCGGAGTAGCGCGCGTCCGCGAGATCCCTGGCGCGGAGCAGATGACGAGCGATCGGAACATGGGCCACGGGACCCATTGTGCGGTCACCGGGACCCGCCGCTCCCGGAAGTCTCAGTGGCCGACCGGGGGGCATCCTGTGGCGACTGCCCGGGGTGGCTCCGGTCTGGTGTTCCGGTGTGGCCCTCGATGGTGACCCGGTGGGAGTCGTAGATCCACGTCGTAGATCCAGCACAGGGACCTGGACGACCTCTGAGCGCCTTCGACGTACGACCGGGTTTGGGCATCGGGTCATTCAGACCTCGTCCGCAGGTCTCTCCGGCTCGCCGCCGTCGTGCCGCGGCCACGGTGCGGGGCGCCGCTGTCGGCCACGGCGTGGCCGGCGCCGTGGCCGACAGCGTGTGCCACGATCAGCCCGTCGCGCACCCGGATCGCGACCTCGGTGAGGTCGTCGACCGAGGTCCTGCCGAGGGCCGCGGGAACCGTGCCACCGTCGTCGAAGACGATGCGCGGCCGCGGTAGTTCCTCGGCTGCGAACACCCGGCGCAGGCAGGCGACGAGATCGACGATACGGAGGCGGGCCAGTCGGCCGGTCTCGGCCGGGTCGCTCGTGGCGACGACGATCGTCACCGCGTCGCCTGGCCGGGCCGAGCGGACCGCCTCCTCGGCCGCGGACAGACGGCTCACGCCCAGCACGACGACCACGCCGTCGTCGGCGAGGTCGACCGCGCGGCCGGTGATCTCGTCGGCGAGGCCTCGGGGCGCCGCCCACGGGTCCTCCGCCGGCTGTGCCCGGGCGATGAAGGGCAGGTGCGGTGGGTCCGCGTCGTCGTTGACGGCGGTGTCGGCCAGGTGCTCGGCGGCGCGGGCCAGGTCGAACGGGTCACCGACCCCGGGGGCGTTCTCCGCGAGACCGGCCGCTCCGTGGAGGAGGGTCAGCGCCAGCTGGGCCGGTCGCACCATCCGGCCGCGCGCCGCGGGGCGCGACTCGAGTGCCAGGGCGAGCAGCAGGGCTTCGAACCGGACGAGTTCGGCCAGCGCGGTCCTGGTCGGCTCGGTGTCGAGCACTCCGGACAGCGAACGCAACTGAAGATGGCCGCTTCCTGGTGTGTCGCCGGCGAGGGGCAGTCGCTCGAGCCAGACCCGGGCGAAGGCGCCGAGCGCTCGCCCGACGGAGTCGGGCGATTCCACCGGTGGTTCGGCGCGGGCTCTGGCCCGTTCGGCGGCGTCGGCGAGCACCGCGAGGTAGAGCGCGCGCTTGCCGGTGAAGTTGGAGTAGACCGCGCCCCTGGTCAGTTCGGCTCGCTCGGCGATCCGGTCGACCTTGGCCTCGGCGTAGCCGTGCTCGGCGAACTCCTCCCGGGCCGCGACCAGCACCGCCGCGCGGGTCCGCTCCTGCTGCTGGGCGCGCGTCAGTCTCGCCATCGTGTCCCCTTCCGCTCCCGTGTCATGATACAAACGGCATCCAGATGATGACGTCATCCAGAAAACGTAAACATCGGAGGTTGAGTGTGGGTGGCAAGGGGTTCGAGGCCGGCCGACGGCACCCAGCCAAGGCGCAGCAACACCGCGAACCGTCGACATCCCGACCGCCGGGGCCGGGCGACGGCCGGAAGACCACTCAATTCGCGCCGCGAGCCACCGGCGGCCTTCCCACGAACCGAACCGCACACCCAGGAGACACGACATGACCCGGTCCGAAACTCACGCGACGAGCGCCAACCTGTTGGTGCTGCATGCCCTGCGCTGTGCCGGGGCCGCCAGCCCCACCCGCCTCCAGGGGGTTACGGGACTCGACGAGTCCGACATCGAGTCCGAGCTCATCGATCTCGGGGCCGAGGGCCTCGTCACACGGATATCCGGTGACATGCCCTGCTGGCTGCTCACGGACACCGGCCGCGCCGCCGACGCCGAGCGCATCACCGACGAACTCGCCTCGGCCAACGCCCGCGGAGCCGTTGAGGCGGCATTCGACCGGTTTCTCGTGCTCAACCCGGAGCTGCTCGACCTCTGCGCGGCATGGCAACTCCGCACCGTCGATGGCATCGTGAACGCCAACGACCACAGCGACCCCGCCTACGACTCCCGGGTCCTCGACCTATTCGCCGATCTCGATCGACGCGCCGCCCCCGTCTGTGCCGAGCTGTCCGCGGCACTGCCGCGATTCGGCCGTTACCGCGACCGTCTCGCCGGAGCCCTCGATCGCGCCGCCTCCGGCGCGCTGGAGTACGTGACCGACAGCACCGCCTCGTACCACACCGTATGGGCGGAGCTGCACGAAGACCTGCTGGCCACCCTCGGGATGCGGCGATGAGATGGATTCGCACGATCTCCGCCCAGGCCGAGGAGGCGGCGGAGACACTGGGTGGCAAGGCACTCGGCCTGGTCCTCCTGCACCGCCTCGGGTTGCCGGTGCCGGCCGGGTTCGTCATCACCGCACAGGCATGCCGTGTCTTCCTACGGGACGGATGTCTGCCCGACGGGCTCGACGACGAACTCGCGACGGCCATCGCCGAGCTCGAACTCACCACCGGGCGCGCCTTCGGCGGACCGAGGATGCCGCTGGCGGTCTCCGTGCGCTCCGGGGCCGGTGTATCGATGCCCGGCATGATGAGCACGATCCTCAACCTCGGCCTCACGACCGAAGCCACCGCGGGCCTTGCCGTCGAGACGGGCGACCGGCCGTTCGCGCTGAACTCGCGGCTGCGCTTCCTGTCGAGCTTCGCCTCCGCGGTCACGAACACGGAGGCGGGCGACGTGAGCGACGCGGGCGACGTAGTAACCGGCCATGGAGAAGATCCCGGGCGAGGAACCGAGGACGAGGAAACACGCCTCGCCGATGCGATGAAGGCAGTCGAGGAATTCGTTCGGAAACGGTGCGGACAGCCGGTCCCCGACGACGCGGCCCGCCAGCTGGCGTCGGCGGTCGAGGCCGTGTTCTCGTCCTGGGACACACCACGCGCACGAACCTATCGCGCGTTGCACGACATCCCGCACGACCTCGGAACGGCCGTGATCGTCCAGACGATGGTGTTCGGGAACCGCGACGACCACAGCGGCACCGGAGTCGCGTTCAGCCGCGATCCCAACACGGGTGAGAACATCCCATTCGGCGAAGTCCTGTTCGGGCACCAAGGAGAGGACGTCGTCTCCGGCAGATCGACGACCCGGCCGCTGCGCGAACTCGGCGAGCGGGAGCCGACGGTGTGGGCGGAGCTGCTCGACGCCCTGAGCCGGATCGAAGGACACTACCGCGACGCCTGCTATGTCGAATTCACCTTCCAAGCCGGCGAGTTGTGGATTCTGCAGGTCCGGCCCGGCCGGTTCGTCGGAGGTGCCGCGGTGCGGGTGGCCACCGAACTCGCCGACGAGCGGGTCATCGAACGGCACGAAGCGCTGCTCAGGATCTCCCCAAGCCATCTCCGTCATGTCCGCACGCCACGCATCGCGTCATCCGAGGAGGCCGACGTCTTCGCCCGGGGCCTCGGCGCCTGCCCCGGTGTCGCGGTCGGCCAGGTGGCGACGACGGCGGACCGAGCGGTACGCATGGCCCAAGGCGCCCCGGTCATCCTGGTGCGCCCGGAGACCTCTCCCCATGACATGCACGGTCTCGCCGCCGCCACGGGGATCGTCACCGCTCGCGGCGGGCCGGCCAGCCACGCCGCGGTCGTCGCACGAGCCATGGAAAGGCCCGCGGTCGTGGGCGTCGTCGACCTGACCGTCGATGCAGGCAACGGCACCGTCACGGCCGGCGGGCGCACCATCGGCGACGGCACCCTCATCACCATCGACGGGACGAGTGGCGAGGTCGCCCTCGGCCGCCCCCGCATCGTCGCGAACGCGGGCGACAAACACCTCCACCGACTGCTGGCATGGGCCGACGACACCTCGGGGGACCACTCCCCACGCGACGAATCCCAGCGGCTCGAAGCGGCCCATGCCGCACTGCGGTCCTCAACCACCCGATGACAAGGCAAAGCTGAAAGGAGATCGGCGATGCCGACTCGGCACGTGTATGTGGTACGGCACGGAGCGGCGGACCCGTTCGGCGTACTGACCGACATCGGGCAGCGGCAGTCGGAACTGCTCGGGCGGCGCCTGGCCGCACTTCCGATCGACGCGGTGTGGCATTCCCCCCTCCCCAGGGCGGTGCGGTGCGCGCAGATCGTCGGCAGGCACCTCCCGAACGCCGGCGTGCGGGAAGCGGCCGAGCTGATCGATCACGTACCGCACGTACCGGACGACGCGCCGCCGGCGTGGGCGGCGTTCTTCGACGGGTACGACGCCGAGGAGGCCGCGGCGGGAGCACGCCTCGCCGATGCCCTCACCGACAGATTCGCGCGCCCTGCCACATCCGAGACTCACGAGGTCCTGGTCACCCATGCCTATCAGGTGGCCTGGCTCGTCCGGCACGCACTCGACGCGCCACCGGTGCGATGGCTGGGGCTGAACTGTGGGAACACGGCACTGACCGCGATCGAATACCGCGACGGAATGGCGCCGACGGTACTGCTGTACAACGACATGGGCCACCTGCCGACCGATCTGCGGTGGACGGGGTTCGGGAACGGCACACGGCCATGAGAGGCGGCGTGACCGCTGCGTTCGGCGGCCGGGCCACGGTAAAACCGTACGCCCGGGGGCCACTTCGGGCGGCTGATGTTCGTCAGTATCCTCGGGTGCCGTGACCGATTCGACACCGCCGCCATGGGTTGACGACCTCTTTCCGTTCCCCACACCGCCCGCGCTCCGCACACTGATCGACATCGCCTGGCAGGACGCGTACGACTTCTACCAAGAAAACGAAAGTTACGATTACACCCTGCTGGAAACCCACTACGACTTCATGTTCGACCTGGCCACGATTCCCCGCCCGCCCGATGGCTGCGACGGCTACCCGGAATTCGACAACCAGCGTCGGCAGCCGTCGCTGCCCCACTACGCCACGCCCGAGTTCGTGCCCTTCGGCTTCCTCGGCGACGGCGGCGACGTCGGCTGGCTGGTACCCGCGCCGGAACTCGGGAGGCTGGACCATCCGGTCGCTCTGGCCAGCGGCCATGAACACGGTGTGACCCTGATCGGTGCGGACACCCGTACCGGCCTGGATTTCATGCTGTCGTGGGCCCTACGACGGTGGCGCGAGAACCCGGACCCGGAGCCCCCGGCGGGTCGCGACCTAGATGTGTGGCTTGCCCAAAACCAGTGGCGCATCAGCGCCCGCGCCAAAGACCGGAGACTTGTTGACCGGCTGGCCGCCGAACTCCGCGTACAGCCGGACCCGGATCGGACCTTTCCCGGTTCACGGTGGAAAGGCACGGCCGTCACGGAAGACACCGAGTTCGACATCGTGTTTGACGTACCGGAGGGGTGGCGGCACCAGCCCGGCGCGGACGGCATCGGCGTGCTCGCCCCAGCCGACGCCTACTACGATCGGGAGCCGGTGGTCTACATCAGCTCGTGGGAGTCGTCGCTCGAACCGGCGCTGGCCGACGCTGAGCGCCTGCTCGACACCGGACACCCGGCGACCGCGTTGCTCGGGCTCAAGGACATCTTCGTCAACGCACCGAGCGCCCACTTCGCCGATCTCAAGCCGTTGTGGGCGCGAGCATACCGAGACCTCGGCCGGTCCGAATACGCGGAGCGCCTTGACCTGATGACGCCGATGTACCAGTGAAGTGCGCGGAGGATCAAGAACTTTGCGCTTGAAGTCAATGACACCTGGAGGTACGGGCCTGAAAATCTTGAGTGGGATCCACACAGGGGGAGTGACCGATGCCGCCCGAGTTCGACTATCAGGCCGCCGATCGGTTGAGCTGGGTGCTGAAACAGTTCATCGAGAAGATCGACTGGTTTCTGTGGCTGCGCAGCGGGCAGCGCAAGGCGCTCCTGTCCACTCCGAACAGCGCCAACTGGCAGGGCGCGAAACGCACGCACTACGAGCATGACCTCGCCCGCCAGCGAGCGGCCCTGATCCACCTCAGGGAAGAGGCCACACGGCTCAAGGCGCAGGTGGACCATGCCACCACACAGGCCCACGCACAGCATGCGCAGCAAAAGCCCAGGAACTAGGAAGGTTGGGCTGACATGGTGTCGGCGATTCCGGAGAAACTTTTCGCGTATTCCGCGGCCTGTACGCGGGGTGCGGAGCAGTTTCAGCAGTGGGTGAGCGCGTACCTGTCGTCCGCGTTGCGGGACGCCGAGAAGAGCGGCGTCGCGCCACCCTCGTCGCTGGACTCGTCCGTGGCGAAGTGGATCGCCGCCGCCTTCTACACGGACCGGGATGTGAGCACGGTCGGCCGGGCGTTCCAGGAGGCGGGCGGCCCCACGGCGGGTACGCCCCCGAAGTTGGTCTCCGCCTCCGACCAGGACGTCAACACCGCCTTTCAGCGACTGCAGACCCAGTACGCGCAGCAGTCGCGCTCGACGGAGGCCGGGGCCGCGCTGGCGAGGCGCATGGAGCAGGCCGACGGCCTCGGGCCGATTCTGGCGGAGCTCGGCAAACACGCCAACGATCCCTATTTCAACGCCGGTTTCTACAACCAGCTGAGCAGCGAGCAGATCAGGCGGCTGATGTCCGACCCGACCGGAATCAAGGCGCTGGTGAGCGCGTTCGCCAGCGGTGCGGTCTCCAAGGAGACCGCTGACAAGGTCGCCCGGCAGCTCGGCTGGGACCAGCCCGGAATGATCCCCGAGCTGCCGCTTCCGTGGAAACAGCCGTTCCCGTGGGAAAAGCACAACGACGACGTCCCGCCGGACGACCAGATCGCGTTCCTCAAGGCGCTGCTGGCCAACCGGGCGGCAGCCGCCCAGTTCGCGTACAACTTGGACGATAGCGAGTTGTTGCGGATCAAGGAGACCTATGGGGCGCGGGCCTCCGGCCTCGGATTGCTTCTGGACAAGGTCTACGCAGCGCATCCGTCGTGGCCGCGCGGCGCCGAGGCGCCGACGAGCGCGGATCTTTCGTGGGAGCTCAGGGGCGCGGACACCCTGCCCTACCCGTCCGTGGCCCCTCAGGGTGTGGACCGCAACGGCAAGCCCTACTCCCGCGACGAACTCGCCGTGCTGAGCTGGATCGAGCTGCACAAGGACACCATTCTTCAAGAGGCGCGCAGGTGGAACGTCGACCCGAGGGCCATCGTCGGCGCCATCGCATGGGAAGCCCTGAAGAACAAGGACCGCTGGTGGCAGGACGTCAGGGACGGGCTTCCCGCTCGGCCGCCGCTCGACTATCACCTGTCGGCCGGCCCCGGAAAGGTGCACATCGAATCCGAGATCGTCAAACAGATCGAGGCCGGATACCTTCCCCGCCAAGGAGAAGACGGCCGTCGGGAGATTCTGCGCACCTCGGACGGGTCGATCAGGTACATAGCCGCGATCCTCGGGGCCTACTCCAAGGTGACTGAGGAGAACCCGGACCGCGAGCCCATCCGGAACAACGTCCCGGTGCTCCTCAACCTGTACCAGGGAAGCAATCTGGACAGATGGCGGGCGTGGCTGAACACACACCCGGGCGAACGGTACCAACCCGGGAACCGGATGTGGAAATGGTCCGTATCACCCGAGGGCCAGCGCTTCCTGAACGACTCCCTGCGGCTGTGGGATCAGGAATAGCCCGCGTCGGCGGCGTAGACGGGTCAGTGGTGGTGGCTGTGCCGGCCGAGGGTCTCTACGGGGGTCGCGCCGGGGCGGGTCCACTGGGGCACGGGGCGGCTGGTCGGGCCCCAGGTCGCGTTCCCGTCCGCGTCCGAGCGCCAGGACCAGCACGGGCTGCCGCCTTCGGGCCAGCCCTGGGGGTTGTCCTCCCATGCCTCGCCGCGGCCGTAGGGCGTCATGTCGAGCAGGCCCAGGGACCCGTTGACCCGCTCGTTGCCACGGCCCGTCGTGGAGTAGGTGAGGAACACGCGGTCGCCGTCGCGCAGGAAGCAGGTGAGGTAACCCATGTCGCCGCCGACCGGCCCCTCCACGCCGCGCACGGAGTACCAGGGCTGGGTGTAGCCCATGAACGCGACGTAGGAGGCCACCTCGTCCCACCGGCCCGTGGTCAGGACGGCGAACGAGACGCCACGGGCGTTGAGGTAAGCGCTGTCTTTCAAGTGCCAGGCCGTGGTGGTGCAGCCCTCGCACTGCCCCTGGTGCGGCGCGCCGTCGTACCACATGTGCTTGTAGACCACGAGCTCGTCGCGGCCCTGGAACAGGTCCAGGAACGGGACCGGGCCGTCGGGTCCGACGACCTCGACCGTCCCGTCGAGCTCCACCATCGGCAGTCGGCGGCGGGCCGCGGCGAGGGCGTCGCCCTCGCGGGTGTGGGCCTTCTCGCGGACCAGAAGCTCGTCACGTGCGGCCTGCCAGGTGGCCAGGTCGACGACGGGCGGGCGGCCGGGCAGCGCGGCGGTCGAATCGTTCGGCATGGTCGTCATGGTGTCCTCCGTGGTGTCTGATGCTGGGCAGCGTCGTACGACGCCCTACAACGGTCACCAGAACAGACTCCCGACCGGGCGGAAACTCATCGCGGCACGGGGCACCCGGGGCCCTCGGGGCACTCGGGGCACCCTTGGCCGAGCGCCTCGTCTGGCTTCAGCGGCGTGCTCTGGCGGTCTTGCGGCGGCGGATGACCACGGTCGTCATGACAGCGGCCTTGACCGCGACAATGCCGAGAATGATGACGAGCGCCCAGCTTGACCACGAGGAGTCCACCAGGGCGCGGCCGGCTCCGAGGTGCACGGCCAGGACCAGCAGGGCGACGGCGGACAAGGCGATCGTCTTGCCGTGGGCGCGGAGCGGTGACCGTGCGGCGGGTGGCCCGCCCGCCACGCCGGGGGCGTCCTCGGGTGCTGTCGCCGGAGCCTGGGAACGATGCCAGGTCACATGCAGGTTGTCGCGTCTGCCGATCTTCTCGATGCGTGAGGCGATGCCGTCCTGGATGCGCCGCAGGTGTTCCTCATCGTCGGCCCGGGCGCGGAGTGTCAGCCCTTCGGGACTGGCTTCCAGAGTGCACTGTCCGAAGCCGAAGTCGAGGACGCCGCAGGCGTCGGACCATTCCACGTGCCGGATCCGGGGAGGAGCCCCGCCGGCTGTGTGGGCGCGCGGCCGGTGGCCGGGGATTCCGGTCATCTGGCTGCCGTGTCGGCAGAGTTGGACGAGGTACCGGCTCGCCCGGTCGGTTGGGATGTGGGCTTGTGCGGTCAGCATGTCGCTGCCCACATCGGGGGCCGCTTCCTCGGTCAGTGCCGCAGGGTGGGCATCGTCGACCTCGGAGGACCCGGTCTTGGTGGCGGAGACCAACCAGCCCTGGAGGCCGTCGGGGTGGCGGTACGAGGCGATGGTGGCCGGTTGGATGGAGTCGATGCGCCATCCCTCGGCGAAGGCAAGACGGATCTCCTGTGCCGTGAGCTTGTGCGGGCGTCCCAGCTCACCCGGCTGCCGGTCGCTGAAGCCGAGCATGAAATAGCGGCCGCCCGGCCTCAGTACGGTGCGCAGGCCGCGGAGGTAGGCGGCACGGTCCTCGCTGGTGAAGCTGTGGAAGACCAGAGAGTCGAGCACGGTGTCGAAGGGACCTGAAAGGCGTGCCAGCTCTCGGGCGTCGTGGCGCAGGAAGCGGGCAGTCAGCCCGCGCGACCTTGCCTTGCCCTGGGCGGTGTGCAGTGCGTTTGTGGCGAGGTCGATACCGGTGACGTCAAGCCCCAGACCAGCCGCGAGCAGGGTGTGCTCGCCAGTGCCACAGCCGACGTCCAGCACCCGGCCCCGGATGGCCCCGGCGTCAGCGAGTGCCTGAAGCGCCGGCTGGGGCCGGCCGATGTCCCACGGCGGCCTGCTGCTGTACAGCTCTTCCAGTGCCCCCGAGGCCCCGGCAGAAGCCCCGGCATGGGAATGCGGCTGTGTCATGGCGACGCCCTTTCCGTCTTGGCTGCCCGGCAACGCTCACGACGCGATTGCACGTCCGGCAATCGGGGCCGGTGCCGACAGTCACAACTTTTGCGATACAGAGTGTCGCTGTCAAGTCGAATCGTCGCACCAGCGGCGCGGCGTACAATGGCTCGGTGCCGAAGCTGTGGAACGAGACGATCGAGGAGCATCGCAACGCGGTGCGCGAAGCGATCCTGCGCACCACCTGGTCACTGGCCTCCGAGCAGGGACCCATGTCGGTGACCATGTCGCAGATCGCCGAGAGGGTCGGCATCGGCCGGGCCACGCTCTACAAGTACTTCCCCGATGTCGAGTCGATCCTGAGCGCATTCCACGAACGCCATATCGCAAGCCACATCGAACAGCTTCACCAACTCCGCGAGAGCCTCCCCGACCCCGGCGAACGGGTTCGGGCGGTCCTCGAGCACTACGCGCTCATCTCCTACCGCCGACGCAGCCAGGGCACAGAGGAGCTTTCGGCGCTCCTCCACCGCGGCGAAGCGATCGTCCAGGCACAGCGCCACCTCAGCCGGCTCTTCGAGGATGTGATTGCGCAAGCCGCCGCCGCCCAGGCACTCCGGGACGACATCGCCCCCCGAGAACTCGCCACCTACTGCCTCCACTCGCTCACAGCCGCCGCCGATCTGCCCTCGGAAGCCGCCGTCCACCGGCTCGTCAGCGTCACGCTCGCAGGGATGCAAACCCCGGCGTGACCGTCGATATCGACCCCGTCGGGCACCGCCCTTCATGAGCCGGAAGCCGGGTCTCCGGATTCAGCTGTTCATCCCGCCCGATCGCGGACGGGTCGCGGGGGTTGAGCCGCAGGTCAGTGCAGGTCTACCTGGAACGCGTGACGGTAGTCGGCAGGGCAGGTGAAGACGCGCAAGTCTCCCCACCGGCCGACGACAACCCCTGTCTCGTCGTCGCTGGCCACGGTGAACAGGAGTGTCATTGCCGTGCCGCAGTCACCGCAGGCAAAGACTGTGGGGTGGTTCAGGTGCCATGTTGGCCAGCCGCCGAGTTTCCAGCCGGCGAGGCGGGTGATGACGTCACCGCCGTCGCCGGTCTCGCGGACCAGTTCCTCAAGCCGCGGACGGAGCTCTGCCGGCAGCTCCTCACGGAAAGGGAAGTCGGTCACGTGCTCGGCGGTGATGGCGCACGCCTGCGGCAGGTAGCCGTCCTCCTCATACCGCGAGGGCGGCGGCGGAGTCGTCAATGGGCTGATCACGTCAGCGGCCCGACGCCATCGCACCTCAAGCACAGGGCTGACATCGGCCTGCGGGGCCGGCGGATCCCAGTGTTCATTGGGACACCAAACGATCTGCAAGAGGTCGATGCCAGCGGGCCACCAGGGTCCCGGCGCGTCGCGGCGGAATATCTGTGCGACTGGCACCATGGGTGTGGCAGGCACGCCAGATGGGCTGTTCTCGTCGGGCAAGGAGCATTCGGGCCACGGTTCGTCAGCCGGCCATAGCAGTGGTCCGCCGATAGAACTGTCCCGGCAGTCCGGCTCTGCGCGCTTGGGATGGAATATGACCGCGTCGCGCGCGTGGGGAGCGAGTTCGGGAAGAACGGCGAGTATCGCTTCGACCGTCGGTCTGGAGGTGCTGGTCATCATGGCTTCCGGTCAGCTGGTCGTACATTGCTCGCAGCGTATAGGTCAGCTGTGACAGTCACTCCCACACGCGGATCATGAGCGGAGCCGCAGCCGAAGCGCGGCAGCCATGACAGTGGTCACGCCATGGAATGCCGATGTTCGCGTTCCCGAACGGGACGATGCGGTCACTTCCTCCTGGAACGACTCGGAGAGTTCCGCCGGCGCGCCAGCGTCCACACCGTCGCGTAGATGATGAATGCGCTCATCGCGATGGCCCAGACCCACACCGCTTCGCCACCTCGACGGATCATGATGATCCCTGAGGCGACGGTGGCGGCCACGACGACCAGCCATCGGTATCCCATATCCACGTCATGCCTCCTGAGCAGCAAGCCGCACCGTCCGCAACGCCGGTTCGGGCAGCCGGGTGGATCACTTCACCACGATCCTTCGTCCACGTCCACAGCGGCATCATCACCCCCCGAGCCGTCGCCACTCGATATGACAGGCGGGCCTACGTCTTCCACGGCACAGTCACGACCGGTGTGATCAGGTTATGGCTCCGCCCATGATCCGACCGACAGCGCCTATGCTTCCGCCGTGACCGACACCACGCATGGCATACGGATCAGACCAGGCAGCCTGGCCGACGCACCCGCCATTCTGGACATGCTCGACTCCGCGGTGGCATGGATGAACGAGCGCGGAAACACCGAGCAGTGGGGCACGACGCCGTATTCGCAGAAACCCGGCGGGGTGGCGCGCGTCGAGCGATACACCACCGAGAACGCCCCTTACATCGCGGAGTTGGACGGAGCACCTGTCGGAGCCCTGGTGCTGGGCTCGGGTCCCGACCCGAAGGTGCCGATCGCGTCGGTCGGGGAGCCCGAGCGGTACGTCCGGCTGCTGGTGTCCGACCGGCGGCACGCCGGTCTGGGCATCGGGGCGGCGCTGTTGGCCCATGCCGCCGAGGAGACCCGGCGGGCCGGTGTGGAACTGCTGCGGGTCGACTGCTGGGCCGGTGGCGGGGGCGAACTGGTCGCGTTCTACGAACGCAACGGCTTCACCCCTACCGACCGTTTCCTGTCCGGGAGCTGGCCCGGACAGGTGCTGGCCCGGCGGGTCGGCTGACGGCGCGGGCAGGTCAGCCGACGACGGGCTCTCCCGGTCCCACTGGTCGGCGGGTCAAGCTCGACCAATAGCCCACACCGCCACACCAACCACCGGTTCGACACCCACCGTTGGGGGCCGACCCGACCTCTTGTCCGTGAACTCGAGCCCAATCGTGGGTAGATCTGGAAGAATTCTGGCACGGGACTGTCTGACGCGCGCAGGAACGCCAGAGAAGGCACGGGGGCCGCTGTGGAACCGATCATCATCGTCCTGATCATCCTGGTGGTATTCGTGTTCATCGCGCTCATCAAGACGATCCAGGTCATCCCGCAGGCGAGCGCCGCCATCGTCGAGCGCTTCGGCCGCTACACCCGCACCCTCAGCGCGGGCGTCAATATCGTCGCGCCGTTCTTCGACACCATCCGCAACCGCGTCGACCTGCGTGAGCAGGTCGTGCCGTTCCCGCCGCAGCCGGTGATCACCCAGGACAACCTGGTGGTGAACATCGACACCGTCATCTACTACCAGGTGACCGACGCCCGCGCCGCCACCTACGAGGTCGCCAGCTACATCCAGGCGATCGAGCAGCTGACCGTCACCACCCTGCGGAACATCATCGGCGGCATGGACCTGGAGCGCGCCCTGACCTCCCGCATGGAGATCAACGCGGCGCTGCGTGGCGTGCTCGACGAGGCCACCGGCAAGTGGGGCATCCGCGTCAACCGCGTCGAGCTCAAGGCGATCGAGCCGCCGACCTCCATCCAGGACTCGATGGAGAAGCAGATGCGCGCCGACCGTGACAAGCGCGCCGCGATCCTTCAGGCCGAAGGCGTGAAGCAGGCCGCGCTGCTGAAAGCGGAGACCGAACGCGAAGTGGCCGCCATCCTCGCCCGCGGCAGCGGAGCGACGCGCAGCACACCGCAGTCGCCCGTCCGGGCCAGTCCCGTACCCGGACACCAGCCACTGCGGCAGGACGACCCTCGCCGTATCGGCCGTTACCACCTGACGGCTCGGCTGGGCCAAGGAGGGATGGGGACGGTCTATCTGGGCCGGTCTCCCGGGCGGCGCCTGGTCGCGGTCAAAGCCATCCGGCCTGAGTTTGCTGCGGACCCCACGTTCCGGGAACGCTTTGCCCGCGAGATCGATGCCGCACGCCGTGTCGGCGGATTCCACACCGCGCCGGTGGTCGACGCCGACTCCCACGGCGACCTGCCCTGGCTGGCCACCGAGTACATCCCAGGCCCTTCACTCCACGATGTCCTCAGACAGCAGGGTGCCCTGCCCACGAGAACCCTTCTCACCCTCGCCGTCGGCATCGCCGAGGCACTTGAGGGCATCCATGCCTGCGGCATCATCCACCGTGACCTCAAACCCAGCAACATCATCGTCTCCAGTGCAGGCCCTCGCGTCATCGACTTCGGCATCGCCCGAGCCCTCGACAGCACCGCACTCACCCGTACCAACCATGTCGTCGGCACACAGGGATTCCTCGCCCCGGAACAGCTCACCGGCACCTCGATCACGCCCGCCGCGGACCTCTACGCCTATGGCATGGTGCTGTGCCATGCCGCCGGAGCCACGCCGCTCACAGACGGCGAATCCCTGGAGTCAGCCCTCAGTCTGCTGCCGGCTCGTTTCGTCGGCATCATCACCCGGTGTCTCGACCACAACCCGAACGGCCGTCCGACACCCACCGAGGTACTCGAGCAGCTCTCCCAGAACGACTCCCCGTCCGAAGACTGGCTGCCGCCTCCCGTACGCACGATGGTCGACCTGCATAACGCCCCTACCGCCACAGCGCCTTGAGCCGATCACGCGTGTGATTTCCGCCGGTTCAGAGAGCGGAGCCCGGCCACTGAGCGGACGAGTGATGCAACCTCCTGGGAGCGACTGCTCTGTGGCCATGCGATCACCGTGGTGACTTTCGGCGCGTCGACGACGGGCACCGCGACATGTTCGGGCCACTGCCAGGCACGGCTGGAGGCAGGGATGACGAGCAGCGTTTTGCCGAGCGCCACGAGCTGAGCGAGCTGCGACTGGGTGTGTACCTCCGGTCCGGGCCCGTCCGGGTAGGACCCGTCGAGCCGGGGCCATCGAGCGATCGGCAGGTCCGGCACATTGCTGACATCCGCCAGCGTGAGCTGATCGCGTGATGCGAGCGGATGCCCCGCGGGAAGGATCGCGACCTGGCCTTCGGCGCAGAGGTCTTCGGCGTCGAACCCGGCGAGGTCGTCGAACGGGCGATGCATGAGTGCCACGTCGGCCTGCCCGTCGCGGAGCAGCCGTGCCTGCTCGCCGACCTCGCACAGAAGGACCTCAACCGGTGCCGTCCCGGGTTCGCTCGCAAGCGTGTCGAGGAGCCGTCGCAGCAGTTCGTGGGACGCCCCGGCCTTCGTCGCGAGCACCAGTGGCCGCTTCGGATCCCCGGCACGCCGCGTACGACGCGCAGCGGCCGCGACCGCATCGAGGGCCACTCCGGCCTCCCGAAGCAGCACCCTGCCGGCATCCGTGAGCGCCACGCCACGACGGTCCCGGTCAAAGAGCTGGACGCCGAGCCGCTGCTCCAGCCGGCGGATCGCGCGCGAGAGCGGCGGTTGTGCGATCCCGAGCCGACCGGCGGCGCGTCCAAAGTGCAATTCCTCGGCGACGGCGACGAAGTACCGGAGCTCGCGGGTCTCGAGATCGTCCACGCGAGCAGCCTACTGCCTGATACCTGGTGAGTATCACAGTGGACTGATCCGGTATTGGACGGCGAGCGCGCGGCTCGCCGAGCATGGATCGAGTGAACGACACGAAGACCGCGCTGGTCACCGGCGCGAACAAGGGAATCGGTTTCGCCATCGCACAGGGTCTCGGGGCGATCGGCTTCACGGTCGCGGTGGGGGCTCGCGACGATGCCAGGCGCGAGGAGGCCGTCAAGCACCTGCGTGCCGCAGGCGTCGACGCGTTCGGGGTCGCCTTCGACGTCACCTCCGACGACGGCGTCGCCGCCGCGGCGGCGACGATCGAGCAGACGGCAGGTCGGCTCGACGTGCTCGTCAACAACGCGGGCATCTCTGGCCGGACCGACGGTGACGCGCAGGATCCCACGACGCTCGACCTCGACGTCGTCCGCACCGTCCTTGACACAAACGTGTTCGGGGTCGTTCGGGTGACGAACGCGATGCTCCCGCTGCTCAGCCGCGCGAACTCGCCGCGCATCGTCAACATGTCGAGCAATATGGGTTCGCTGACGCGGCAGACCGGCCCGATCATGGCCGCGTACGCACCGTCGAAGTCCATGCTCAACAGCGTCACGGCACAGTACGCCCGCCGACTCGCCGATACGAATATCATCGTGAACGCCTGCTGCCCCGGCTACGTGGCGACCGACTTCACCGGCTTCAACGCGCCGCGGACACCCGAGCAAGGCGCCGCGATCGCAATCCGGCTCGCCACCCTGCCGGATGACGGACCGCGCGGCGGCTTCTTCGACGACGAGGGCGTCGTCCCCTGGTGAGGCGCGATCCGGCCGGCGGTTGCCTCGCCGCCCACGTATGGCGTGACGAACCCGAGCACGTGCTCTGCGGCGAACGCCCTACGGGGCGGGCCACCGCTACCAACCTCGCTGCTAACCTCTGCGGAGTCAAAGCGACTCAGGGGGAAAGTCCGTGCTCACGTCGCCTGCCACGGAGTGGCCGTGGCTCATGGCTGTCATAGCTCTCGTAATCCACTGCTCCGCCATGGCTAAATGGGTGCCAATTCAGAAATTCTGGACGGTGTACCCCTTCATATGGGTGCTGTGTGGTGTCGGAGCAGTGGCGATCGGTTCGTCGCAGGGCTTCGCCCTGACCGACATGCTCGTCCTGTGTTCATTTGCCCTCGTCGGGCTGACAATCGGCCTGTTCCCGACTCGCAAGCTGTTTGTGATGTGGGCCCACGAGATCAACAAGGGCGTGAAGCAGGAAACTTACCCCTACCCGCGCTCGCACCTCGCATTCTGCGGCGTCTCCGTGATCGTCGCGGTGCTCGCCGCGTTTCTGCTGGTGCGGTGAGACGCCGCGATCAGTGGACCGGGCTGCGGCTGACGCACTGACGGCAGCGAGCCGCTGCACGCTGCCCGCATGCAGTTGGTGGCGCCCGAAGCCCGGGAGCGGTTCAGCGCAGCGCGGGAGCTGCGCCTGGCCGCGGTCGGCATCGGGTCACCACTGGGCGATGAGCGGCGTGTCCGGTTCGTGCTGCCGCCAGGCTTCGGTGAGGCGGACGAGTCGGGTGGGGGCGGCGATGCCGCGCACGGTTGCGATCTTGCCGTTGGTGATGTCGAACGTCACGGCGCCCACGATCTGGTCGCCGAGCACGAAGAGGATGGCAGGGGCGCCGTTGACGAGCGCGTAGTGGATGGCGGGCGCGCCGCCGGCGAATCGCCGTTTCGCGGGTGTGGGTTTGAAGCCGGCCCGTGCGATGGCGGCGATGCGCTGCGGGGTGTCGTACCGCAGCAGCGTCTCGGACAGGCCAGCCCCGTCGGAGATCGCGGTCGCGTCGTCGGTGAGCAGCGCCACCAGCCGTTCGGTGCGGCCCGAGGAGGCAGCGGCGAGGAATTCCTCGACGATCCTGCGGGCGGCTGCCGGGTCGGCTTCGCCGCCGCCGCGGCGCGCGGCGGTGATGCGGCGCCGGGCCCGGTGGAGGTGCTGCTGGCTCGCGGACTCGGTGATGTCGAGGATCTCGGCGATCTCGGCGTGGCTGTAGGAGAACGCTTCGCGCAGGATGTAGACGGCCCGCTCGAGGGGTGACAGGCGCTCCATGAGAGTCAGCACGGCCAGGGAGACCGATTCGCGCTGCTCGAAAGTGCCGGCCGGGCCGAGCATCGGGTCGCCGTCGAGGAGCGGTTCGGGCAGCCAGGCGCCAACGGCGCGTTCGCGGCGGGCTTGTGCCGAGCGGAGCCGGTCGAGGCACAGGTTGGTGACGACCTTGGCCAGCCACGCTTCCGGCACCTTGATCCGCTGCCGGTCGGCGGCCTGCCAGTGCAGGAACGCATCCTGCACGGCGTCTTCGGCGTCGGCGGCGGAGCCCAGCAGCCGGTACGCCAGCGAGGCCAGCCGGTTCCGGCTGGCCTCGAACCGGCTGGTGTCGAAGCGATCAGTGGCGGTGTCGTCCACGCGGAACACCCTATGAGGCGGCTACGCGACCGCCTTCTCGGCGGTCACGTCCGTCACGGCGGTCGCGTCCGTCACGGCGGCCAGGCGGTGCTTGCGCTTGGGCATGCCGAAGGTGGGGTGGGAGGTGGCCCACAGCGCCATCTTGAGGATGCCCGCCTTGATCCGCGCGGGGCTCCGGCCACCCATGTGCTTCGGCTTTGCCTGCCCTTCGTCGTCGACCATCTGCAGGATCGCGTCCCGCCGCCCGAGGCTGATGTGGTTGTACGTGTAGACCAGCTTGGTGTTCGCGACCTTGCGGCCGGTCAGGCGTCCCACGATCGCCTCGATGGCCTGCTGGCCGGTGTAGCCGGCCGAGGCGCAGGACATCGGCAGCGGCCGCCCGTTGTCGCCGATGGCATAGGCGCTGTCGCCGGCGGCGTAGACGTTCGGGTACGAGACCGACCGCATGGTGCGATCGACGACGATCCGACCGTTCTCGGTGACCCCCAGCCCGCCGGCGGCGGCGATGGGGTTGACCACGAACCCGGCCGTCCACACGGTTGCGTCGGATGCCAGGGCGGTGCCGTCGGCGCACAGCACCCGCGTCGCTTCGACGACTTCGACGCTGATGTGCTCCAGGACGGTGATGCCCAGCCGGTCGCAGGCCTGGCGCAGGTGACTGCGGGCTCCGGTGGAGAGCCGGGAGCCCAATTCGCCGCGGGCGACCAGCGTCACCGACAGGCCGGACCGGGATTCGGCGATCTCGGTTGCGGTCTCGATGCCGGTCAACCCATCGCCGACGACCACCACGTTCCCGGCTTCGCCCCGCCTGCCCAGGCTGTCCAGGCGCTCGCGCAGGCGCAGCGCCGAGGGCCGGGCGGCGATGTCGAAGGCGTGCTCGGCCGCGCCGGGGACGCCGTGGTCGTCGCCGTGGCTGCCGAGCGCGTAAACAAGCGTGTCGTAGCCGAGTTCGCCGCCGCCGTCGGCGTTGGCCACGGCGACGACCTGGCGCTCGGGGTCGACGGCGGTGACACGGGCCAGGTGCAGCCGTATCCCCGTGCCCGCGAAGACGTCGGCAAGCTTGGGAGCCTTGATCTGCTGGCCGGTCGCGAGCTGGTGCAGCCGCATTCGCTGGACGAAGTCCGGCTCGGAGTTGACCACGGTGATGTCGGTGTCCGCCGGGGACAGCCGGCGGGCCAGGTTTCCGGCCACATAGGCCCCGGCATAGCCGGCGCCGAGGACGACGATGCGGTGCTTCATGTGTCGCTCCTGTCGGTTCGCTTGCTCTTGCGTGAGTTGAGCGGGACGGCGCCCCAATTCCTGACAGGAACTGTGTGTGGCATGGGTCACAGAGCGGCAGGAGCGCCGCCCAACAGAAGATGTCCGTCGGCGAACTCGCCGAACGCCTCGGCATCCCACCCGCCGACCTGGCCGTGCTGGCCAGCCGCACGAGCGGGATGAGCGTGGTGAGCGGGGTGTCGTCGGGCGGGTTGGAGAGCCAACTGCACCGGCTTCAGCTCGCTGGCGGGCCATTGGGCCAGCAGCCGGGCCCCTGCCCAAGCCCTACTCGTGCTGTGACCGGGAAGGTTCACCGGCTCGCGACACCTCCAGTCCGCCCACATGGCTTCACCCAGGGCAGAACGCCGCTCCCTTCCCGCGGCGCCCCGGATCCCTAGGCTGAAGGGGTGAGCACTCATGCGCCGAACGAAGCCCGCGTCATCCCCTTGCGCCCACAGACCTCGCCGCCCGGGTCCGGCGGGGCTACCCGCGCCCCGCAGCGACCGGCGGGAGCCCCACAGACACCCGCCCCGAGGGAACCCCTGTGGCGCGACCTCGTCGGCGATGTGCTGCGGCGCGAGCGGCTCGCCCAGGAGCGCACGCTGAAGGACGTCGCGGAGTCGGCCCGGATCTCGATGCCGTACCTGTCAGAGCTGGAGCGCGGACGCAAGGAGGCCTCCTCCGAGGTGCTCGCGGCCGCGGCCCAGGCCCTCGGGCTCGGCCTCGCCGACCTGCTCTCGCTCGCCCAGGACGAGCTGGCCCGGTACGCCCGGAGCCGGGCGGGCCGGGGCCGCACATCGCCCACAGCGCAGTACGACGGCCTCTGCCTCGTCGCCTGACCCGAACGAACCGACAGCCGGTACGACGGGGCGCACCACCGCCGTACCGGCCGGCTCGTCGGCCTTGGGCCACGGCCGCGCGGGGTCAGACGAACGCGAGCCGTCGGCTCAGCACCTCGTCGGCGAGCCCGTAGGCGACGGCCTCCTCGGCGGTGAGCACCTTGTCCCGGTCCATGTCCGCGCGCAGTGTCGCCACGTCGTGATGCGTGTGCCGGGACAGGACCTCCTCCACCTGCGAGCGGATGCGGACCATCTCCTTGGCCGCGAGGCTGAGGTCGGAGACCGTCCCCTGCCGACCGCCGCTGGCCGGCTGGCCGAGCAGCACCCGCGCGTGCTGGAGCACGAAACGTCGCCCGGGATCTCCGCCGGCCAGCAGCACCGCCGCCGTCGACGCCGCCTGGCCGACGCAGAACGTGGAGATCGGCGCCTGCACGAACGTCATCGTGTCGTAGATCGCCATCAGCGAAGTGAACGATCCACCGGGCGAGTTGAGATAGATCGAGATCTCGCGCTCCGGGTTCGCCGACTCCAGATGCAGGAGTTGCGCGATGACCACATTGGCGACCCCGTCGTCGATCTCGGTGCCGAGGAAGATGATCCGCTCGTTCAGCAGCCGACTGAAGACGTCGTAGGACCGCTCACCCTGCGCGGTCCGCTCGATGACGTAGGGAACCGTGTACGACCCCATGTCACAACCCCATCCGTCGGCGCGACGCGGCCGGGCGGATGTCGGCGACCGACTCCACCACCCGGTCCACGATCCCGTACTCCCTGGCCTGCTCGGCCGTGAACCAGCGGTCCCGGTCGCCGTCCCGCGCGATCGTCTCCTCGCTCTGCCCGGTGTGCTCGGCGGTGATCCGCTCGATGGCCTTCTTGGTGAACTGGAGGTTCTCCGCCTGGATCTCGATGTCCGCGGCGGTGCCACCGATGCCCGCTGAGGGCTGGTGCATCATGATCCGCGCATTCGGCAGCGCGAACCGCTTGCCGGGCGTCCCCACGGTGAGCAGGAACTGGCCCATGCTGGCGGCGAACCCCATCGCCAGCGTCGAGACGTCGTTCGGGATGAGCCGCATGGTGTCGTAGATGGCGAGACCCGCGGTGACCGACCCGCCGGGGCTGTTGACGTACAGGCTGATGTCGGTGCGCGGGTCCTCCGCCGACAGCAGCAACAGCTGCGCGCACACCCGGTTGGCCGACACGTCGTCGACCTGTGTGCCGAGGAGGACGATCCGCTGGGCGAGCAGCTGTGCCGCGAGATGGTCGTCGAAGCGGCTGGGCGGTGTGTCGCCCTCCTCCGCGCGGGGCGGGAGCGTGGTGAGTGAAGTCATCTGGTCTCCTTGTCGAGGCGGGGACGCCGTCGACTCCACTCTTGACCTCGGGAGATCCCCGGATGCGGTTTCTCTGCCCGCCGCAGATTCGCCACGGGCAGAGTTGACGGCTCAGTGGGCGCGGCGGCCCGGGCCGAGGCGTGCGCCAGGGGGCGTCCGCCCCAGCGGATGCCCTTCTCGCCGCGGACGCGGGCGCGTTCCTTGGTTGGCGTTGGCGAGGGTGAACCGCCGCACCAGACCGAAGTAGGCCTCGATCGGGTTGGCTTAGGAGGCGTAGGTCGGGGTGGAACACAGCTCGACCTTGTTCTTCTTCACCCAGTGGCTTCAGGGCGGCGGCCATGCTGTTGGCGGTGCCCTTGTGGCGGCGGTGACGCCCCAGAGAGTGTCGTCGCCGATGGAGTAGCAGCCGTCCCGCACAGGCTCGGCCACCACACCTCCAGCGGTCGGAACGGACGTCACCGCCCATCCAACCGCTCCAACCTGGACAACGGTTGTGCCGACACCTCGAGGAACCTCGCGGCCGCCTGGCGTGGGAACGCCGACCCGTGCGGGTCGGGCGGCGGGCCCGGAATGTGCCGCCTGTCGCAA
The DNA here is from genome assembly GCF_044334165.1 of Streptomyces sp. NPDC020845. NCBI lineage: Bacteria > Bacillati > Actinomycetota > Actinomycetes > Kitasatosporales > Streptomycetaceae > Streptomyces > Streptomyces sp. NPDC020845. The sequence goes on from NZ_JBIRSJ010000018.1 coordinate 43,446, forward strand.
CAGCCGGCGGGCCCGGAGCTGTGTTCCGCTCGTCGGCCTGTCGGGCCGGACAGTGGCGTTGCACAAGCGGCTGTTCTCACTTGACCGGTGACTGCACGTGTCATGCCTGGACGGTGGGGCGAACGTTGATCTCGCCGACCTCGACGTCGCCGGGCTGCTCGATGGCGAAGGCCACCGCGCGGGCGACCGCCGCCGGAGGGATGCCCATCGCGTCCATGTTCTTGCGCGTCAGCTCGCGGATGTGCGGGTCTGCCATGGAGCCGGCGAGATCGGTGCGGACGTATCCCGGCGAGATGGCTGTCGTGCGCATCACCCCGTCGGTGGACTCCGTGCGCAGCCCCTCGTGGATGGTGCGCACCGCGTTCTTGGTCGCGGCGTAGACAGCCATCGAGGGGGACACGGACAGGCCGGCCACGGAGACGATGCTGACCAGGTGGCCCGACCCCTGCTCCCGGAAGACGGGCAGCGCGGCGGCGACGCCGTTGAGCATGCCGCGAAGGTTGACATCGATCATGGCCGACCAGCCTTCGGTGTCGAGGTCGGCCAGCGGGCTGATCGGGGCGATGCCGGCGTTGTTCACCAGGACGTCGATGCGGCCGTACTGGTCGATGGCGGTGGAGACCAGGCGCCGCAGGTCCTCCGCCTTGGTGACGTCGACGACGCACGTGGCAGCGCGGCCCCCCTCCTTCCGGATGTCCTGCGCTATGGCGTCGATGCGCTCGCCGCGGCGCGCCGCGAGGACGACCGCGGCGCCGCGCTGGGCGAGCAGACGGGCCGTGGCTTCGCCGATGCCGCCACTCGCTCCGGTGATGGCGACGATCTTGTCGTGAAGAGAGAGCATTACTGCCTCCAAGTAAAATGGACACGTGTCCGGTGCACGGGTTCACCGTACCGGACACGTGTCCACTTTCAGAAACGGAGCATCAGGAGAGGCCTATGAGCGCGCCAGCACGCCGTACGGACGCGGCGCAGAACCGGACCCGCATCGTGGAGGCCGCCCGCGCAGCCCTCGCCGAGTCCAACCACGTCCACCTCAACGAGATCGCCAAGCGCGCCGGTGTGGGACAGGGAACGCTCTACCGAAACTTCCCCAACCGCGAAGCGCTCCTCGCCGAGGTCTACCGGCGCGACGTCGAAGAACTCGTGACCGCCGCGTCCGCTCTGCTGGCGGAACACGAGCCCGTGGAAGCCCTGCGTCACTGGCTCGACCGAGTGATCGACTACGCAGAAATCAAGCGCGGCGTCCTGGCAGCGCTCGAGCCGACGGCGTGGCAGGACCTTGTCGCCCACAGCCACAACCCCATCGAAGGCGCCCTCGGCCACCTGCTGGACGCGGGGAAAGCGGCCGGCTCCATCCGCACGGACGTGGACGCCCCCGGGGTCCTTCTGCTCATCGCCTACCTCAGCCGACTCGACCGGGATAAGTGGGAATCAACGGCACGGCCTCTGATGAACGTCATCCTCGACGGCCTTCGCCGACAGGACGCGGACCGGTGAGGGCACAGGAAAGGTCCAGTTCCTTCCCGATGCCCGGGCCCACCCGCCGACCTGGCAGATCTCACCCACCCGACACGGCGACAGCCCCATATGCTCACCCGTACCGAGCGCCTTGCGGATCCGACGGCGCGGTCCAGGCCGACCGCACACCCCTCCAAACCACGTCCGCGCGACAGCACGGCCTACGTCAGCCGTGACAACCGTGCCTACCTTCGGCAGTGCGGGACCAAGGCGACCAACTCCAGGACCCGAGCAGGACCTGCCGCTCACGTGGATCCGCCACCGCAAGCACCGGGCCAAGGCGCACGAGCCACGGCCCACACGACACACCGCGAGAACGAGGTCCCACCGGTCAACGGCGGATCCCCCGCCACCTCACCCCCACGCTGACTACAACCTCTCAATCCGACGCACTGCGCTGATCCGGTCGATCGGCAGCTGCGCGCCGTCGAGGATCACGTGGGTCATGCCGGCGCGGGGCATGGAACGGCCCCAGCGCCCGCGATCCCTTCGACGTGCCGATACGGCGCCGATGCGCGGCCGGCGGGCGGGACAGGCACTCGACGACGTGGCGCGGAACGTCGCGCGTGGCAGCACAAATGACCGCCGCGAAGTTTCTGGTGGGCACGGACATGATCTCGTGGTGAGACCTGTCCTGCCAGGGGCTTCACGGACCTTCACGGACCTCCGCTCTCTCAGCCGGTGTGGAGGATCCGAAAGCGACCGGGTTCCGTCGGATCTCGATCAACGACTTGGACCGGCGTCCAAGCCCATTGCCAAACGCTGATGCCTGGCGTGCGGGAGAACCGGATCTGCCCGCGGGTGCCCTCGACTGCAACGCGCGGCCAGGATTCGGCAATGCGCTCCCGATCCGCGCCGTGAGAACGCAGTACCTCGGCGAGGACGGCACCCGTGTCGTAGCCCTCGAAGGCGACGAAGGAGGGCGCTTCGGCCAGCCGCTCGCGCAGGGCCGTCTCGACTCGTGCACCGAGTGGGCTGAGGCGCTCGGGCAGGTAGCGCAAGAACGGGATCGCGGCGCCGTCGTCGCCCAGCAACGTCGCCCATTCGGAGAACTCCGGTTGCCCGGCCGGAGCACCAATCATGATCTCGGCGAGGCGCTGGGCGCGGCGGACAGACTTGACGATCGGCACTGCCGGCTCCGGGTGGCCGACCAGAAGAAGGAGGGCAGTCGCACGATTGTCGACGAGTTCGTCGCACACGGCTGTGGGGGCGAGCGCGCGCATGTCGAGTTCGATGACGGTGCCGCCGCGTGGAGCGAGGTAGTCCCGCAGAGTACGGGCCCCGGACGCCCAGTAGACACTCGGCTCGGCTGCTACGGCGATTCGACCGTGGCCCGCACTGAGGAGGAAGTCTGCGTAGATCCGCCAGCCGTGGGACTGCGCCGGGGCGAGGCGTGCGACCCAATCCGTTGGTTGTTCGGTGAGCCCGTCGAGAACCGCTGACGAGCAGAGGAACGGCAGGCCGAGGGCGTCGGCCCTGGCAGCAGCGGCGCGAGCGACGACGCTGTGATACTCCCCCGCCAACGCAACCACGCCCAGGCGAGCCAATTCATCTACGGCCGCCGCGGCCCTCTGTGGATCGGCCGCGGTGTCCCGGACCACCAGCTCGAGTGGTCTTCCGACGATCCCGCCGGCGTCATTGACTTCGCGAACGGCCAACTCGAGACCAGCGAGCAAGTGCTGGCCTGCCTCGACCCAGCCAGGCCGAGTCAGCGGAACGAGAGCGCCGATCCGGACGGATGATCCATAAGTCCGCTCCGCTCCAGGTGGCGATGGTGGCGTATTCATGCGTTGGCGTCTCCCAAGTGCCGCTTCGGTTGCAGTCTGCCCGGATCGCAGAGTGAACGTCAGTGGCGCCGAGAGTAGCCGAGCCGGGAGTGGCCAGCTCCGCGCCCGTCCCGTGGCCGTCAGCCGACCCCCGCGCCGCTACCCGAACCGATCACCGCCCCGGACCAGCTCACCCCTCTCCATATGCACCGACGCAACCGCCTGGACGAGGGGAGTCGGGGGCCTCTCCGAGACGGATCGCCCGCTAACGCTCGAACTGCACGGCGGCAACACCGCGATTCTGGAGGTCTCGTCGAATCTACGGGCGGGCATCGGCGCCCGGCGCCGCCGAAGCCCGGTCCGACGGCGCTCAGGTGCCCTTCGTCAGCAGGGGCCCCGGCCCGCCTCGGCCAGATGCCGGGGCAGATGCCGAGGCAGGGCCAGGAGCCAGGCCAAGCGGGCTGATGGTCGGATCAGGGGTTCTTGCGTACGACGGCACGCGGAGTGCACGGGGGCTTGCTCGAGTCGTCGGCTCCGTCCAGCACGGTGGGGATGGTCGCACCCCTGTAGCTCTTGGAGAACCTGGCCGTGGTGTAGAAGACATTGCCGTGCGCACACCTGGTGTCGCGCGCGAGCCGCCACGCGGAGAAGACCGCCTTGGTGCCGGTCCTGCTGTAGCTGCCACCCCGTACTTTGTTGCCGTTGCTGTAGTCGGCTGCCCGGATCGCGTCTCCGGAGATCTTGGAGAAGGTTCCGCCGCTTACGGTGTTGTTGTTGCTCTGATTCGCGAAGTACACCGCGTGCATACAGCCGGGGCAGTCCCTGTTCACGAGGTTGCGGAAGGTGTTCCCCGTAATCGTGGTGTTCCGGGCGTAGTTGAGATGGACCGCCGCGTAACCTGACTCTGCACCACCCATGTCCGTAAACTTCATTCCCTTGATGGTGGCGCCGATCACCCTTCGGCTGTCGGCCGTACCAGTGCCGCGGAGCATGATCCCGCCCGTGGTGTACCGGCTGAGCCGCAACCCGGTGAAGGTGAGCTTCGTCCTCGTCGGATCGACGACGAGCCAGTACTTCTGCCTCTTCGCGCCGTCGAAGACCGGGGCTCCGGTGCCGGGCTGCGGCTTGAACGTGACGCTCTGCGCCGACCAGTTCCCCCACCTGTACTGGGGAAGCTTGTAGGCGCCTCCCTTGAAGAGCACCGTCACCGTCGGGGGGTTCTGCCGGGCGGCGAGGACTTTACGCACATCGGCGAGGGTCTTCACGGGCTTGCTCTGCGTCCCGGGGTTACCGCTCTTGCCCGTGGGGCTTACGTAGACCACACCGCTTCCAGCGGCATTGGCCGGTACGGCGAGAATGCCGCCCGCGGCGACGAGGGCTCCGGCGACCAGGGTGCCGCAGACTCCGGTGGTGAGGGCGTGACGCATGGCTGGCTGCCTTTCGGATCGTTGATTGCTCCGATCGTGTGTTGCCGGGGTTGGGTGAACCTTGTAGGAACCTTGTACGGGCTGCCGAGGGCCCGCTCACCGAAGACCGGTCACACCCGACCCGCGCCGATCCCGCCCGGGCTGCCTGATGCCGGCCGGGATGCTGGTGTTGGCGCCGGGACTCGGCATCCGGCTCAACGGTGTCGAGTGGACGGTTGAGGAGGGCGAGCCGCAGGCTGGGGCCGTGGTGTTGCGGGATGCCGCAGATGAGGTGGAACGCCGTGATCCAGCAGCACGGCGGCCCCTGGAAGGCCGCCTCCAGCAGCGCCCTCTGCCGGGGCAGGGTTCGGCGGGAGGCCGGCGGCTGGCGGCCTGACGCAGCGCGACTGGTGACCGCGGAGGGTCACGCCGGAAATAGTGCCTGGAGCGCTACGCGACAAGGCACCAAGAAAGCCCCCAAGCGGCCCTCTGCCGCATTTCCAAGGAGCCAAGGCAGGGGGGATTGGTCTGGCCGGTGATAGGGCTGCACGGCGACGGATGGAGGCGTTCCCGCCCCATCAACAAGGGGTATCTCCGGTATCCTGGACAGCGTCCCGGTAGTCGACGGTCCCGAGGCCCGTGAGCCCCGGGACCCTGTTTGGGCTGCCGCGCCCTGTCCCCGCCAGTTGTCCGGCCGCTCCCGCACCGCGTGGTGTGGGAGCGCGGTCTGCCATGCCCGAAAGAGAGCATCTGTGACCACTTACGACACTCGCACCGCCAGCGGTACCCCCGAATCCCAGCAGCCCGGCCATGCCGGGACGGCGTCGTATGACGCCACCGCGATCACTGTTCTGGACGGCCTGGACGCGGTGCGCAAGCGGCCCGGGATGTACATCGGCTCCACGGGAGAGCGGGGGCTGCACCACCTGGTGCAGGAGCTCGTGGACAACTCCGTGGACGAGGCACTCGCGGGGGTGGCCGACCGGATCGACGTGACGATCCTGGCCGACGGCGGGGTACGGGTGGTCGACAACGGCCGCGGCATCCCGGTGGGGACGCACCCGGTGGAGAAGCGGCCGGCCGTCGAGGTGGTGCTGACCGTGCTGCACGCGGGCGGGAAGTTCGGGGGCGGCGGGTACGCGGTCTCCGGCGGTCTGCACGGTGTGGGCCTGTCGGTGGTCAACGCGCTGTCGACCAGGCTGTCGGCGGAGATCTGGACCGACGGCCACCGGTGGACGCAGGACTACAAGGACGGCGCTCCCACCGCCCCGCTGGCCCGCCACGAGGCCACCTCCCGGACGGGCACCTCCCTGACGTTCTGGGCAGACGGCAGCATCTTCGAGACCACCGAATACTCCTTCGAGACGCTGGCCAGGCGTTTCCAGGAGATGGCCTTCCTCAACCGCGGGCTCACTCTGACCCTCACCGACGAACGGCCCTCCGCGCGCGCGACGGCCGCGGCCGACGAAGCCGACTCGGATCCGGCAGCGAAGACGGTCTCCTACCGCTACGACGGCGGCATCACCGACTTCGTCGCCTACCTCAATGCCCGCAAGGGCGAACCGGCCCATCCCTCGGTCATCACCATCGCCGCCGAGGACACGGAACGGCTGCTGTCGGCCGAGGTAGCCCTGCAGTGGAACGGCCAGTACACCGACAGCGTGTACTCCTACGCCAACGCCATCCACACTCATGAGGGCGGCACCCACGAGGAGGGCTTCCGCACGGCACTGACCACCGTGGTCAACCGCTACGCGCGGGAGAAGAAACTGCTGCGGGAAAAGGACGCCAACCTCTCCGGCGAGGACATCCGCGAGGGCCTGACCGCGATCATCTCGGTCAAGCTCGGCGAACCGCAGTTCGAGGGCCAGACCAAGACCAAGCTCGGCAACACCGAGGCGCGCACCTTCGTGCAGAAGATCGTCCACGAGCATCTGACCGACTGGTTCGACCGTAACCCGAACGAGGTCGCGGACATCGTGCGCAAGGCCATGCAGGCGGCCACGGCCCGGGTCGCGGCCCGCAAGGCACGCGACCTGACCCGCCGCAAGGGCCTGCTGGAAACGGCGGCGCTGCCGGGCAAACTGTCCGACTGCCAGTCGAACGACCCGGCGATGTCGGAGATCTTCATCGTGGAAGGAGACTCCGCCGGCGGTTCGGCCAAATCCGGCCGCAACCCGCAGTGCCAGGCGATCCTCCCGATCCGCGGCAAGATCCTCAACGTGGAGAAGGCCCGGATCGACAAAATCCTGCACAACCAGGAGATCCAGGCGATCATCTCCGCGTTCGGCACGGGCGTGCACGAGGACTTCGATATCGCCAAACTCCGCTACCACAAGATCATCCTGATGGCGGACGCCGACGTCGACGGCCAGCACATCAACACCCTGCTGCTGACCTTCCTGTTCCGCTTCATGCGCCCCCTGATCGAGGGGGGCCACGTCTATCTCTCCCGCCCCCCGCTGTACAAGGTCAAGTGGAGCCGGGACCACGTCGAATACGCCTACTCCGACCGCGAACGCAACATGCTCCTGGAACGGGGCCGACAGGACGGCCGCCGGATCAAGGACGACTCCATCCAGCGCTTCAAGGGCCTGGGCGAGATGAACGCCGAGGAACTGCGCGTCACCACCATGGACCCCGACCACCGGGTCCTGGGCCAAGTCACCCTCGATGACGCAGCCGTCGCCGACGACCTCTTCTCCGTCCTGATGGGCGAGGACGTCGAAGCCCGCCGCCACTTCATCCAGCGCAACGCCAAGGACGTCCGCTTCCTCGACATCTGACCCTGGGCACTGGCCTCCCGCACGCTCGGGACGCCCGACCCGAAGCCCCACCACTATCCTCTGTTGCCCAGGAGAGCACTGCGTGAGCACACTCCCCCCCGTCCCGGCTGCCGGCAGCCGCCCGCAGGACGGCTCCGACTACACCGCACGGCACCTGATGGTGCTCGAAGGACTGGAGGCCGTACGCAAACGCCCCGGCATGTACATCGGATCCAGCGACAGCCGCGGCCTGATGCACTGCCTGTGGGAGATCATCGACAATTCCGTCGATGAAGCCCTGGCCGGCGCCTGCGACCACATCGAGGTCATCCTCCACGACGACGGCTCCGTGGAAGTCACCGACAACGGCCGCGGCATCCCCGTGGACACCGAACCCCGCACCGGCCTGTCCGGCGTCGAGATCGCCTACACCAAACTCCACGCCGGCGGAAAATTCGGCGGCGGCTCCTACGCCGCCTCCGGCGGTCTGCACGGCGTCGGCGCCTCCGTCGTCAACGCCCTGTCCGCCCGGCTGGACATCGAGGTCGACCGCCACGGCCGCACCCACGCCATCAGCTTCCGCCGCGGCACACCCGGCACCTACACCGGCCCCGGACCCGACGCCCCCTTCACCCCCGCCCAGGGCCTGCGCAAGACCACCAAAATCCCCAAGTCGCGGACCGGCACGCGCGTGCGCTACTGGGCCGACCGCCAGATCTTCCTCAAGGACGCCAAGCTCTCCCTGGAGAACCTGCACCAGCGGGCTCGGCAGACGGCGTTCCTCGTGCCGGGACTGACCATCGTCGTCCGGGACGAGTGCGGACTCGACGAGGGCGGCAGCAAGGGCGAGGAGTCCTTCCGCTTCGACGGCGGCATCAGCGAGTTCTGCGAGTTCCTGGCGAGCGACAAGCCGGTCTGCGACATCCTCCGCTTCACCGGACAGGGCACCTTCAAGGAGACGGTCCCGGTCCTCGACGACCACGGCCAGATGACGCCCACGGAGGTCACCCGCGAGCTCGGCGTGGACGTCGCGCTGCGCTGGGGCACCGGGTACGACACCACCGTCAGGTCGTTCGTCAACATCATCGCCACCCCCAAGGGCGGCACCCACGTCGCCGGATTCGAACAGGCCGTCGCCAAGACGATGAACGATGTGCTGCGCGCCAAGAAGCTGCTCCGCGTCGCCGAGGACGACATCGTCAAGGACGACGCCCTGGAGGGCCTCACCACGGTCGTCACGGTCCGTCTCGCCGAGCCCCAGTTCGAGGGCCAGACCAAGGAGGTCCTCGGCACCTCGGCGGCCCGCCGCATTGTCAACACCGTGATCAGCAAGGAACTCAAGGCGTTCCTGACCTCCACCAAGCGTGACGCCGCCCAGCAGGCCCGGGTGGTCCTGGAGAAGGCCGTCGCCGCCGCCCGCACGCGTATCGCGGCCCGCCAGCACAAGGACGCGCAGCGCCGCAAGACGGCCCTGGAGTCCTCCTCCTCCCTGCCCGCCAAGCTCGCCGACTGCCGCAGCGACGACGTCGACCGCAGCGAGCTGTTCATCGTCGAGGGCGACTCCGCACTCGGCACCGCGAAGCTCGCCCGGAACTCCGAGTTCCAGGCGCTGCTGCCGATCCGCGGCAAGATCCTCAACGTCCAGAAGTCCTCCGTGACCGACATGCTGAAGAACGCCGAGTGCGGCGCGATCATCCAGGTCATAGGAGCCGGCTCCGGGCGGACCTTCGACATCGACACGGCCCGCTACGGCAAGATCATCATGATGACCGACGCCGACGTCGACGGCTCCCACATCCGCACGCTGCTGCTGACCCTCTTCCACCGCTACATGCGGCCCATGGTCGAGGCCGGCCGCGTCTTCGCCGCCGTGCCGCCGCTGCACCGCGTCGAGCTCATCCAGCCGAAGAAGGGGCAGGACAAGTACGTCTACACGTACTCGGACCGCGAGCTGCGCGACAAGCTCCTGGAGTTTCAGAGCAAGAACATCCGGTACAAGGACTCGATCCAGCGCTACAAGGGCCTGGGTGAGATGGACGCCGATCAGCTGGCCGAGACCACAATGGACCCGCGCCACCGCACCCTGCGCCGGATCAACCTCTCCGACCTGGAGGCCGCGGAAAACGTGTTCGACCTGCTGATGGGCAACGACGTAGCTCCCCGCAGGGAGTTCATCACCAGCTCCGCTGCCACGCTCGACCGGTCCAGGATCGATATCTGAGAATCGCGCGCCCCGCCCCCACCGCCTCCGCAGCGATCAGGCGCAAGGGTGGTCCTGTCGGCGCCGCCGCCAGGCTGCGGCGCCGGCATTGCCACGACGAGCCCCACATCGTCGGCCAGTGCCAGCCACATGACGTTCCGTCAGCTCCCTGCGGTCAGAAACTATCTTTTGGCCGGCAGGAACAGCGATCTGCAACAGCCGTACTAATCGTCGATCGCGACGACGATCTTGCCGTTCGCCGTTCCGGCGGCGATGGTGGCGAGTCCGTCGGCTGCCTGGTCGAGCGGCAGGACGGCGGTGACCTCGACGGACAGAGTGCCGGCAGCCGCCTGCTCGGCGAGCGGCGCGATGGTCTCGGTGACAGGCTGGGCGAAGACACCAGTGCCGGTGAGGCCGGGGCGGCGGCAAGGGCGTCGGCGTCGGGTGCCGTCGTGGTGGTGGCGACCTTGCCGTCCTTGCGGACCGCGGCCAGGGGCACGTCGTCCGTGGTGTTTCCGGCGAGGTTGACCAGGGCGTCGACGCCGTGAGGGTGGGCCGCCCGGACCTGTTCGGTGACAGAGCCGGTCGTGAAGTCGACGACGGTGGTAGCGCCCAACTTGGTGAGCCGGTCGGTGTCGGCTGGGGTACCGGTTGCCACGACGGTCGCGCCGCGGGCCGCCAGTAGCTGGATCGCGTAGGAGCCGACGCCGCCGGTGGCGCCGTTGACCAGCGCCGCCTGCCCGGGCCGGGGGGCGACGGCGTCGACCGCGGCCACGGCGGCCGCACCGGCCAGGGGGATCGCGGCGGCGGTGACGAAGTCGAGGTTCGCGGGCTTGGCGCAGACGGAGGCGGCGGGCAGCACCGCGTACTCCGCGAGGGTGCCGGCCTGGACGGGCGGGGTGAACAGAACGTGCCCGAACACCGCGTCGCCGGGCGCGACATGGTCGACACCGGTGCCCACCTGCTGGACGATGCCGGCGGCGTCGCGGCCGAGCACGAGCGGGTACTCGTGCGGCGCCATCTCGGCCATCATGCCGGCGGCAATGGTGTTGTCGACGGCGTTGAGACCGGCGGCTACGACCTTGATCAGCACGTGACCGTCGGGCACCGCCGGGGTGGGCAGTTCGGCGAGGACGGGCTGCCGGCCGGCGGCCGGGACGTGGAGTGCGCGCATGACTTCTCCCATGTGGGGTCGTGCCCCTTCGGCGGGGCGGATGAGGTGCCGACCGTTGGTGGTCGGCGTCGGGAAGGTGTCCTGGTCGAGCGTGTGGCGCGGAGCACCGGCGGTGCAGGCCACGCGTTGTTCACACGGACTTGGCGAACTTGCCCTTCCAGGCGATGCCGAGTGTTCCGGCCTGGCGTACGTCGGCCTCGAGGGCACCACTGTCGAGCGCCCGGCGTGCGGAGGTGCGGTCGAGGCCGCGCTCCTTCGTCAGCAATTCGTTGAGGCCGATGGGGTGGTCGGCCAGTAGGTGCGGCATCGGCTGATAGCTGCGGTAGCGGATCTGGACGTCGGAGCCGTGAGGGAACGTGTCCACGGCTTGCACGAGCGGGGTGTTGCCGATGTAGTAATCACGCGTGGCTGTGACTGCCCCCTCCGTTGGGAGCGGCGGCGTTTCCCGTGTCTCCCATGTTTCGGACGGACTCGGTCGCGGCCTCCGTGCGCACGACTGGTGCGACCTCGGTGCCCAGGAGTTCAATGGTGCGCATCACGTCGCGGTGGCCCACGGGGCCGACCGCGAGCTGGAGCATGGCGCGCTGATGGCCAAGCACCTCGTGCTGGTGGAGCAGTTTCTCCACGACCTGGCCGGGTGAACCCACCGCGTGCATGCTGCCGGGGCCGTTCTTCGCGGCTATATCGGCCGCGGTAACCGGGGGCATACCTCGCTCGGCGCCGATCATGTTGAACAGCGCGCGTCGGCGGGGAAGTAGAGGTCGGCCGCTTTCTGGGAGGTGTCGGCGACGAAGCCGTGCATGGTGACGGCCACCGGCTGGGGCGGCTGAGCGTGGTGTGCGAGGGCCTCGCGGAAGAGCTCGGCCATCGGCGCGAGTGAGCCGGATCCGTGACGTCCGGGCCGCGGCGGCGGCAAGCAGCACCACCGGCGCGGGCGCGCCGAATCCGGCTCGGTGGTGCTCGCCGAGGCCGAACACATCCAGCCCGACCTCGTCGGCGAGCGCGATCTCTTCCAACAGCTCCGGGATCCGCTGGGCCGGTCCCACCCCTTCACCGATCGCCACGTCGGCGAATGTGAACGCCCTCGGTGATGGACTGTGGACTGGCAGCGTACGACAGCCGCTCGACAGCAGGCCGTACCGGTCGGCCCCGCGACCAGGTCGTCGATACGGCGAGCTCGGGCGTCGAGGCTGACGGACTCCCCAGGGGCGAACGCTAACGTTGCGCGCCGAACGGGGTGTCGTCGCCCGGCGCCTGGTGGGGTAGCCGTTCCAGCGTGGCGGCGATGCCGGCCCGCTCCACGACATCGATCAGCGCCTGCCCGATCACGGAGACCGGCTCACGGGCCGGGAGCACCAGGCCGATGCGCTCCGTACGGACCGGGCCGACCAGCGGAACGGCGCGCATACCCGCGGGCACACCGAAGACATGCAGCCAGGCGTGCGGCACGATGCTCGCCCATTGACCGGCTCTGACCTGTGCGAACAGGGAGGCGATCGAGTCGGTCTCGACCCGCGGTGTCACGGATACGCCCACGGTCTCGAACACCGCGTCGAGCACCTGACGGCCCTGCATCATGGGGTGCAGCAGACACAGGGGGTACTGGGCGGCCTCCTCCCAGGAGATCTCGGCGGCCCCGGAGTCGGGCGCGGACCGCTGGGTCAGCAGCACATAGCGTTCCCGGTACAGCGGTACGAACTTGAAGTCGTGCGCGGCGACGGAGCTGTGGTAGGTGACGGCGGCATCGAGTTCGTACGTCCGCAGCCGGTTCACGATGTCTTCGGCCTGCAGGTCGGCGAAGACCTGGACGGTCGCCAGTGGGTTGGCGGCGCAGAACGGCTGGGTCAGCAGCGCGACCGCCGTGGACGCGGTCGGGACGGTGCCGATACGCAGCCGGCCGCTGAGCCCCGCCCGCAGTGCCTGGATCTCGCCCCGCATCGCGTCACGGTCGGCGAGGATGCGCTGTGCCCACAGGACGACCCGCTCACCTTCCGGTGTGAAGCCCTCGAAACGACGACCCCGCTGGACCAGGGGGATGCCGAGTTCCTCCTCCAGTTTCCGGATGCCCTCGGACAGGGCCGGCTGGGAGACAAAGCATGCCTGGGCCGCCTTCGCGAAGTGGCGGGCGCGGGCGAGGGCGACGAGGTATTCGAGTTGGCGCAGCAGCACGCCTCAATGATCCCCCGCGCCCGGCCGCGCTCGGCGCCGGCCACCCGGCAGTGATCGGCGCTACCTGTCAGCCGATCGGAACTACCGCTTTGACCTGCCCCGAAGCACTGGCGAAGAGTGGGGTGCGAAAAGTGGGCGGGGCGTATCGCACCCACGCGGGTCCGAGGGCGCACGGGCTGCCCCGCTCCTGGAGGCACCGGACGTCGCCGAGCGAGCTCGCCGCCCAGGACGGAGAGGGAGTGGTGTGCGATGCGGGATTTCGATGAACCGGACGAGGACGAGCTGTCGGTGACGGCTCCCAAGACATGGGCGACCGGCGCTCCCGCGGTCGTACACGCGCTGCAGTACGCGCTCGGACAGACGTCGCCCAAGCGCACCGCGCTCACCCTGCTCAACATCAACCAGGCGAAGGGCTTCGACTGCCCGGGCTGTGCCTGGCCGGAGCCCGCACCGGGCAAGCGGCACCGCAACGAGTACTGCGAGAATGGCGCCAAGCACATCAGTGACGAGGCCACCTCCCGGCGGGTGACCGCCGAGTTCTTCCAGCGGCACTCGGTGGACGAGCTGAGCCGGAAGTCGGACTACTGGCTCAATCAGCAGGGCCGGCTGACCGAACCGATGGTGCTGCGCGAGGGCGCGACCCACTACGAGCCGATCGGCTGGGACGAGGCACTGGACCTGCTCGCCGATGAACTGCGTGCCCTGGACAACCCGGACGAGGCGCTGTTCTACACCTCCGGGCGACTGGCGAACGAACCGGCCTTCCTGCTTCAGCTCTTCGCGCGGGCCTTCGGCACCAACAACCTGCCGGACTGCTCCAACATGTGCCATGAGTCCAGTGGCTCCGCGCTGAACGAGACCCTGGGCATCGGCAAGGGCAGCGTCAGCCTCGACGACCTCTACAACGCGGACCTAATCTTCGTCGTAGGACAGAACCCGGGCACCAACCACCCTCGCATGCTGTCCGCGCTGGAGGAGACGAAGCGCCGCGGCGGCCACGTCGTCGCCGTCAATCCGCTGCCCGAGGCGGGGCTGCTCCGCTTCAAGCACCCGCAGAAGGCACGCGGGATCATCGGCCGCGGCACGGACATCGCCGACCAGTTCCTGCAGATACGGCCCGGGGGCGACCTGGCCCTGTTCCAGGCGCTGAACCTGCTGTTGCTGAAGGCCGAGGACAAGGAGCCGGGCACCGTCCTGGACCGCGAGTTCATCGAGTCGCACACCACGGGCTACGACGCCTTCGCCGAGCACATACGCGAGACGTCCTGGGACGCCGTCCTGGAGGCCACCGGCCTGAGCAGGGACGAGATCGAGCAGGTACTCGAGCGGGTGCTGAACAGCCGCAGTGTCATCGTCTGCTGGGCGATGGGCCTGACCCAGCACAAGCACGGCGTGCCCACCATCCGCGAGATCGTCAACTTCCTTCTGCTGCGCGGCAACATCGGCCGGCCGGGCGCGGGAGTGTGCCCGGTCCGCGGACACAGCAATGTGCAGGGCGACCGCACCATGGGCATCTGGGAGCGCATGCCCCAGCCGTTCCTCGACCGGCTGGGACAGGAGTTCCGTTTCACCGCGCCGGCGAAGCACGGGCTGGACTCCGTCGACTCCATCCGGGCCATGCTCGACGGGCGGGCCAAGCTCTTCGTCGGAGTCGCGGGCAACTTCGTCAGGGCGACGCCCGACAGCGAAGTCACCGAGCGCGCCCTGCGCAACTGCCGTCTGACCGCCCACATTTCGACGAAACTCAACCGCTCCCACGCGGTGTGCGGGCGCACCGCCCTGATCCTGCCCACGCTCGGGCGCAGTGATCGCGACATCCGGGCGGGCGGCGAGCAGTTCATGACGGTCGAGGACTCGATGAGCGAGGTGCACGCGACGCGTGGCCGTCTCGCCCCGGCGTCCGCACACCTGCTCAGCGAGGTGTCCATCATCAGCCGCCTCGCCCGCAAGGTCCTTGGGTCCGAACCGGACATCCCCTGGGCGGACTTCGAGGCCGACTACGACCTCGTCCGCGACCGCATCGCCCGGGTCGTCGACGGCTTCGAGAACTTCAACGAGCGGGTACGGCGCCCAGGCGGTTTCCGCCTGCCCAACCCGGTCAACGAGAAGGTGTTCCGCACGCCCGCCGGAAAGGCCGTCTTCACCGTCAACGACTTCACCATGCTCCAGGCGCCCGAGGGTCACCTGGTCCTGCAGACACTGCGCTCGCACGACCAGTGGAACACGATTCCGTACGCGATGGACGACCGCTACCGGGGCATCAAGGGCGGCCGGCGCGTCGTCCTGGTCAACCGCGCCGACCTCGCGGACCTCGGCCTCGACGACGGCAGCCTCGTCGATCTCGTCAGCGTCTGGACCGACGGCTCGGAGCGCCGTGCCGACCGCTTCCGCGTCGTCGCCTACCCGACCCCCCGGGGTTCGGCGGCCGCCTACTATCCGGAGACCAACGTCCTTGTGCCGCTCGACAGCGTCGCGGACATCAGCAACACGCCCACGTCGAAGAGCGTGATCGTCCGCCTGGAACGGGCCGCCGACCGGGCACCTGTGTAGCACGAGGGCGTCGCAGCTGACGTTGCCCGCACTGAACACCGTACGTCCCGTGACAGCCCTGAGCGCCGCCGCACTGCTTGCGGCGGGCATCACCCTGGCCGCCGCACCCACAGCCGCTGCCGCCCGGACTGACATCCGCTGCCCCAGCGCCAGCATGTACGCCGAGGCCAAGTACGGCGGTACCGGCGTCGGCGTCTCCGTCGGCGCGGTCTCGGTGACCAGCCAGGTCAAGGCCGCCCTGGGCGTCCGAAACGGCAACATGATCACGGTCACCCGCAACGCCTGAGCTTGCCCACCCGATCACCTCCTGCCCTGAAAGCCACCAGTCTGGTCAGGCGTGCTCAGGCTGGGCGGGCTGGGCGGGCTGGGCCCATTTCGGCGTCCAGATGCCGTTGTTGGCGCGGCCGGGATAGGCGGAGGTGAGATGGTGGCGCAGGGCGGCCAGGGCGGGGTGGGGGTTGTCGGTGCGCCAGATCAGTGAGTGGGGGTAGACCGGGGTCGGTTCTTGGAGGGGGATGCGTCGCAGGTCGTGGCCCGCGGGCCAGACAAGTGGGGTCTGCTCGCTGACGAAGGTGGCCAGCGTCGTGGAGTTCGCGATGGTGTCGAGCAGATGCTCGACACCGAAGTTCGGGCCGACCGCGTCGATGGTGAGACCGAACGTGGCGGCGAGTTCGTCATAGTAGGCGGCCCACTCGGTGCCGGGCATGTTGCCGGGCATCCAGATCCGGCGCCCGGCGAGCTGGGCGGGAGCGATCGCGCGGGCGCCGGCGAACTCGTGAGCGGGCCCGGTGAACAGGTACAGCGGTTCGTCGAAGACAGGAGTGGCCTCGATACCGTCGGGGAGCTGCCGGCCCGGCATGCTCACGGCGCGGAAGGTCGCGTCGATCGTCCCCGACCGGACGGCGGCGATGGCCGTGTCGAAATCGAAGAGGGTCAGGACATCAAGCTCGGTCTCGGGATGCGCGCGGTGGAAGTCGCGCAGCAGACCCGCCACTGAGACCCGGTAGCGGATCACGTCGACGCGCAACGCCCGGCGCCCTGGCCGTACGGAAGCGGCTGCCCGTTCCTCGGCTTGGAGGAGAGCCCGGGCGTAGGGCAGGAACGCCTGCCCGTCGATGGTGAGCCGGGCTCCGCGGGCCGTACGGCTGAACAGCTGCACACCGAGGTCCTTCTCCAGCACGGCAATGCGCTTGGACACGGCCTGTGGCGTGATCGACAGGTTGGTGGCGGCTTCTTGGAACTGCCCCGCGTCCACGGCGGCGACGAAGGTGCGCACAGCAGTGAGGTCCATGCCGCCCATCCTAGATGGACAACCAATCGTTGAGCCCGATCATCGAAATAGTTGTTTGATTCCAGTACACCACGCTCGCTTTGATGTCTCTGGCCAACCAGTGGTTTAGCAAGCAGCACGGCAAGAGGCATGCAGGCCCGGCGGCCGGATTGCTGCCGGGCCTGCCGATGCCGGTGCGGTCGGCCACCGACAAGGCCACCATCGCGGCTACGGCCGGGATGGGGCTTCCTACTCACCCCGGAGGCGACCCACACGTGCCGGACTCCTTCGTGCACCTGCACAATCACACCGAATACTCGATGCTGGACGGCGCGCAGAAGCTGAAGCCGATGTTCGGCGAGGTGGCCCGGCAGGGGATGCCCGCGATCGCGATGAGCGACCACGGCAACATGTTCGGTGCCTATGAGTTCGCGCAGGTCGCGAAGGGCTACGAGGGGATCAGGCCGATCATCGGCATCGAGGCGTATGTGGCGCCTTCCTCTCGGTTCGTCCGGAAGCAGGAGTTCTGGGGGCCGGGAGGCCGCCGCGCCACAAGCGCGGACGGTGAGGGGTCGAAAGATGTCTCCGGTGGCGGCCGCTTCACTCATATGACCATGTGGGCGCGGAACAGCCAGGGCCTGCGGAACCTGTTCTGGCTCAGCACGCAGGCCAGCTATGAGGGTCAGTTCCCTGCCGGAAAGCCGCGCATGGACCGGGAGTTGATCGCCGCACGGCCGGACGGCCTCATCGCCACCACCGGCTGCCCGTCCGGCGAGATCCAGACCCGCCTGCGGCTGAACCAGTACGCCGAGGCGAAGGCTGCTGCCGCGGCCTACCAGGAGATCTTCGGCCGCGAGAACTACTTCCTGGAGCTGATGGACCATGGCCTGGACATCGAGCGTGAGGTCCGTGAGGGCCTGCTGCGTCTGGCCAAGGAACTGAACATTCCGCTCCTGGCCACCAATGACGCGCACTACGTCACCGAGGACCAGGCCGACGCCCACGACAGTCTGCTGTGCATCGGTGTCGGCAAAAACAAGGACGACCCGGGCCGCTTCCGTTTCAACGGCTCCGGCTACTACCTCAAGACGGCCGCTGAGATGCGCAGCCTGTTCTCCGAGCTTCCGGAAGCCTGCGACAACACCCTGCTGATCGCCGAGCGCATCGAGTCCTACGACGAGGTCTTCGACTACGTCGACGAAATGCCGCGGTTCCCGGGCGTGCCCGAAGGCGAGACCCAGGAGTCGTGGCTGCGCAAGGAGGTCCTCAAGGGGCTGGCGATGCGCTACGGAGACCCGGTCCCCCAGCACATCCTGGATCGCTTCGAGACCGAGATGTCGGTTATTGGCCCCATGGGCTTCAGCTCCTACTTCCTCGTCGTGGCGGACATCTGCCGCCACGCCCGGGAGAACAAGATCCCGCTCGGTCCGGGCCGGGGGTCGTGCACCGGCTCGATCGTTGCCTACGCCACCCGCATCACCGAGCTGTGCCCCCTGGAACACGGCCTGCTGTTCGAACGCTTTCTGAACCCCGAGCGCATCAACCCGCCGGATGTCGACCTCGACTTCGACGACCGTCAGCGCGACCGGATGGTCCGCTACGTCACCGAGAAGTACGGCGAGGAGTACACCGCCATGGTGAACACGTTCGGCAAGATCAAGGCCAAGAACGCGATCAAGGACTCCTCACGCATCCTCGGCTACCCCTACGCCCACGGCGAGCGGATCACCAAGGCGCTCCCGCCGGACCAGAACGGCAAGTCCGCCCCGCTGGCCGCCCTCTTCGACTCCTCCCACGAGCGGTATGGCGAGGCCGGCGAGATCCGGCAGATGTACGGCAACGAACAGGATGTGAAGCGGGTCATCGACACCGCCCGCGGGGTGGAGGGCCTCACCCGCGGCACCGGAGTACACGCCGCGGCGGTGATCCTTTCCAAAACGAAGCTCACCGACCGCATTCCGCTGCATATGCGTGCCTCGGACGGTGTGAAGATCACCGGCTTCGACTACCCGTCCTGCGAAGCCATGGGCCTGATCAAAATGGACTTCCTGGGGCTGCGGAACCTGGGGGTCATCGACCAGGCCATCGAGAACATCCGCGAGAACCGGGGCATCAGCCTGGCCACCGTGGATCCCCTGGACGGCGACCCGTCCACCGTCGTGATCCCTCTGGACGACGCCAGGACATACCGGCTACTGGCCGAGGGCAACACCTTCGGTGTCTTCCAGCTCGACGGCGGCGGCATGCGCGTCCTGCTGAAGCAGATGGAACCCACCCGGTTCGAGGACATCGCCGCGGTCAACGCCCTCTACCGGCCCGGCCCCATGGCGGCCAACGCGCACACCAACTACGCGCACCGCAAAACCGGCCGCCAGGAGATCGCCCCGATCCACCCCGAGTTGCGCGACGCTCTGGAGCCGATCCTCGGCAACACCTTCCATCTGCTGGTCTACCAGGAGCAGATCATGGCCATCGCCCGGGAACTGGCCGGGTACACCCTCGGCGGCGCCGATCTGCTGCGCCGTGCGATGGGCAAGAAGAAACCGGAGGTGCTGGCCGCGGAGTGGGACAAGTTCCACTCCGGCATGCGAGGCAATGGATACAGCGAGGAAGCCATCAAGGCCCTGTGGGACGTCATGCTCCCGTTCTCCGGCTACGCATTCAACAAGTCCCACACCGCCGGCTACGGCCTCGTCTCGTACTGGACCGCCTACCTCAAGGCCAACTACCCGGCCGAGTACATGGCCGCCCTGCTCACCTCGGTCGGCGACGACAAGGACAAGGCCGCGATCTACCTCGCCGACGCCCGCAAGAACGGCGTCCGTGTCCTCCAACCCGATGTGAACGAGTCCGTCGCCGAGTTCACCGCCGTCGGTGACGACGTACGGTTCGGGCTGCGGTCCGTACGCAACGTCGGCGACAACGTCATCGAGGCCGTCATCGACGCGCGCCGCCGGGACGGAAAGTTCACTTCCTTCGCCGACTTCCTCGACAAGGTCGACCTGCCCGCACTGAACAAACGCGCTGTGGAATCCCTGATCAAGGCCGGCACCTTCGACTCCCTGGACCATTCCCGCAAGGGCCTCACCGCCATCCACGAGGACGCCATCGACGCGATCATCCCCGTGAAGAAGGCGGCAAGCTTCGGACAAGACGACCTCTTCGCCGACCTGGGCGGCGAAGGAGGCAACGAACCGGCCTTCGGCCTCGACTTCCCCATCGACGACGCGGAGTGGCCCCGCAGACAACTCCTGGCAACCGAACGCGAAATGCTGGGCCTCTACGTCTCAGCCCACCCGCTGGACGGCGCCGAGCACATCCTTTCCAGGGCACGGGACTGTTCCATCGCCGAACTGCTCGCCTCCGGCCGCACCTCCGGGGACGTACAGCTCTCCGGACTGATCACCGGCATCCAGCTCAAGATGACAAAACAGGGCAACGCCTGGGCCATCGTGAACCTCGCGGACCGCGACGCCGGCATCGAGGTCCTCTTCTTCCCCGCCGCATACCAGCTCGTACAGCACGCACTGACCGAAGACAACGTCATCGCCGTCAAGGGAAAGATCGAAGACAGAGACGGAACAATGAACATCTTCGGTCGCGAACTCTCCGTCCTCGACATCTCCTCCGCCGAAACCGGCGGCAAGCCACCCGTGAAGCTCTCGCTCCCCTCGCATCGCATCACCGAACAGTCCGTCAGAGAACTCAAACGCATCCTCGCGGCCCACCCCGGCGACCACCCCGTACACCTCAGTGTCCGCGGCGCACGCAAGACCACCGTCTACGCCCTCCAAGCCACGGTGGACCCCACGACCATCGCCTCCGATGTCAAAGGCACCTTCGGAGCCGACGCCTGGCAAGGCATCGCATGAGCCCTGGCAGCGCCCCCAGGTCTGCGGCCTGCATGGATGGGCTCAGGGCGAGGGGGTGGGCGTGGGTGTGTGCGTGTGCGGTCCCTGTCTGCTCGTGCGTCGGCGGTAGTAGGCGTACGTCACCGATCCCAGAAGTGGCCCCCAGGCGAGCAGTGGCAGATAACAGACCGTCAAGATGATCTCTTCAGTGGTCGTGTGTCCGGGGGGAAATCCTGCGAAGAGGATGGAGAGAAAGAAGTAGTACACGACCCCCGTGGAGGCGAGTGCGCCCAGCGCGGCCGGGACCACCGCGGCGAGCGGGGGGATGCGGCGTCCGCCGAGCAGGGGTATCCAGCGCGGCACCGCCTCGCCCCATGGCTGGACCAGTCCCAGGGTGAGTAACCCGAGTGCCTCGGAGATGACGAAGAGCAGGATCAGATACAGATCGAGCCCGGCGCCGTGGTTGCGGGCCTCAGCTGTGCCGAAGCCGGGTATGGCCAGCATCACCCCCATGCGCCACAGTCCCGAGGGCAAGATCATGAAGGGCACTGCATGCGCGGCAATCCGCGCCCAGCGGGGCACCGGGGAAACAGGGACGCGGCCGACGTCCCAAGGGGTGCGCAGGTGCCCGTTCGCCGGGGGAGCTTCGGGGCGGAGGTTGGACATCACTACTCCTTCGATTCGTCAGGCATCGTTCGCGTGACGCATCTCGAAGATCGCAGCCCGTCCCATCCGCCTGCGTCCCCCGCGCGGTGGGGGCTGGTCCGCCATGCGGGGGAAGCTTTCGGCGCCTCAAGGATGACGACTCGCCAGCCGATTGGTGTTCCGGGCGGATACGTCTTCGGACACCCGGCCTCGGAACAGCCACTCAGGGGCGGGCGCGGTCAGCCGATGGGGTTGACGAAGGTGGCCGCGTTCGGGTCCGGGGCCGCATCCTCGCCCGTGGCGAACGACGCCTTCACCCGCCTACGGCGCGGCGGGCCGCACCTGCTCGGCGCTCTCCGGCGGGTCCACCATGCGCATGACCCCACCGGGCTCATGCGAGGTGTGTTCCTCAACGATGTAGAAACGCACCTCGTGGCCATCGGGGCCGGATGGCTCAGCACGATCTCAATCAACACCCCCTGCTCGACGAACTCGGCTGCCCGCCGGTAGCCGAGCGTGCGCCCGTACCACGCCTCGGAGCGGGCGAGATCGCGTACTGGCAGCTTCGGAGCCGTGGTGTCGGCGGCCGGCTGTGGGTTAGGAAAGGGGATCACTCGTGCACGGCGTAGTGATCGTGGGCGCTGGCCCGGTTGGTCTGTTCCTTGCTTGCGAGCTTGGCCTCGCGGGCTGTTCTGTCCTGGTGCTTGAGCGGGAGCCGGAGCCCGACTCCCCGTTCAAGGCGAAGCCGCTCGGGACGCGGGGCCTGTCCGCCGCGTCGGTCGAGGCGTTCCACCGCCGCGGGATGCTGCACCGGCTGCTGACGGCATCGGGCGTCCACGCCGATCCCGACGCGGACCCGGACGCGCACGAGCCCCCCCTCGCGGCGTGGGCCATTTCGCCGGCATGATGCTCGATCCGGCCCGGGTCGACGTCGCCGCCCTGCCATACCGGCTTCCCAGCCCGGCGATGGAGGGCATGCTGACCTACCTCGAAGCGGTCGAGACGCTGCTGTCCGAGCAGGCATCCCAGCTCGGCGTGGAAATCAGGCACGGCGTCACGGTCTCAGCCATCGCGCAGAACGATGAGAGCGCGGTCGCGCAGGCCGGCGAGCACGAGTACGCGGGGCGCTGGGTCGTCGGCTGCGATGGCGGACGCAGTGCGGTGCGTGGGCTCGCGGACTTCGAATTCGTCGGCACCGAGCCGCAGTTCACCGGCTACACCATGCACACCACCCTCACCGATTCCGAGAAGCTGCGCTCTGGGATCAACCTGACGCCGACGGGCATGTACCTCCGCGCGCCGTGTATCCGGCACCGACGTGACGCTGAGCGACGTACATCTCGCCTCGAGCTTCACCGATCGGGCGATGCAGACGACGACCTACCGGCGGGGGCGCGTCCTGCTCGCGGGCGACGCCGCTCATATCCACTCGCCCCTTGGCGGGCAGGGGCTCAATACCGGCATCGGCGACGCCATGAACCTGGGCTGGAAGCTCGCGGCGACCGTCCACGGGTATGCGCCGGACGGGCTACTCGACACCTACACCCGCGAGCGCCATCCGATCGGCGCAGGGGTGCTCGACTGGTCGCGCGCCCAGGCGGCGGCCATGCGGCCGGACCCGCATGGCCAGGCGGTCCAAGGAGTGCTTCGCGACCTGATCGGGACCCGTGACGGAACGACCTACATGTTCGAGAGGATGTCGGGATCGTCAATCCGTTACGACTTGGCAGCGAGCATCCGCTGGTCGGCCGCAACGCCCCGGACCTTCGCCTCGAAGACGGCACTCGCCTCGGCGACCTGATGCGGGACGGGCGGGGCGTCGCGCTCGTTTTCAGCACCGACCGATGCCTGCGAGGTTCAGCGATGGGCTGGGAGAGCCGGACGCGGTACGCGGCCGGTCCGGCGAGAAACGACCTCGGATTGGGTGCCGTGCTCGTCCGACCCGACGGCGTAGTCGCCTGGGCAGGTGATCGCATCCCTGATCGTGAAGCGTTTGAACGGGCCGCCGGCCATTGGTTCGGGGACCCGGAAATCCAAAGCAGCTACCCCGTTCTCCTCTGCGGCCACTCCGTTCCCTCTTCGTTCCTGCGGGCGCTGAAAGGGCGCGAAGGCAGTCATTCCGATGCGATTTCAATCTCCGGAATATCAATGTTCTCATCCATTCTCCTCTCCTCACCCGAGTTCGAGGAGCACACATGACGATCACTGTCCGGCCGGGAAGCACCGTGATGTTCACCGGCGATTCGATCACCGACTGCCAGCGGCTGGAGAGCGGAGACGGCCTCGGGTTCGGCTACCCGCTGCGCGTCGCGGGCGAGTGGGGACTCCAGCACCCGGACCGGCCCGTGACCTGGCTGAACACCGCGCACGCCGGCGACAAGGTGATGGACCTCGAAGCCCGCTGGCAGACAGACGTACTCGACGCGCGCCCGGACGTGGTGTCGATCCTCGTCGGGGTCAACGACATGGGCCGGCACACGCTGGACCCCCAGGGGTACGTGATCCCCGCCGAGGAGTTCGAAGCGGGTTATGACCGTCTGCTCGCACCCCTCGCCGAGGCGGGCACGGAGCTGATCCTCATCGAGCCATTCCTCCTGCCGATCCACCACGTCATCGAAGCCGGTGCCGGTGCCGCGCTCATCGGAGAGAAAGAGCGAAAGGAACGGCGCACCGACCTGGACCCGAAGATCCAGGTCGTGCGCGAGCTCGCCCGCAAGTACGGCGCGCATCTGCTTGGGGCCGACCGCATGTTCGCCGAGCTCGCCGCGACGACCGCGCCGGAGTACTGGTCCGCGGACGGCGTACACCCGACGCCGGCCGGCCACGCCGCACTCGCGGCGGCCTGGCTGCGCCTGGTCGCGTGACCGGGCCTCGCGATCAGCGGTGCCGGCCTGTTGGGCTCAGGGCGAGCGGTTGACGGGCCGGGCGCCACCGTAGCGGATTGCGGGACCTGTACCGTCGTGGACTACTCTTGAAGAGTTCTTCAATTCACTAGTTTCCGTGGAGTGCGGTCATCGGGGAGGAGACCCGGATGGGCAGACCCGTGTTCGCCGAGGCACTGCTGGAGCGGGTGCGTCAGGCGCGAGCGGCGTTGGAAGCGGCGCTGGAGGCCGAGGACGCCTATGCCGTGGCGGTGGCCGAGGACGAGCTGGACGACGCGGTGCGGGTGGCGCGGGAGCTTGGGGTTGGTGTCGAGACCGACGCGACGGAAGCGGGAGAGGGGTGACCGGGATGCCTGTTCCGCTCTATGAGGCGAAGGCCGAATTCTTCCGGATGCTCGGTCATCCGGTGCGTATCCGGGTGCTGGAGCTGCTGCAGGACGGACCGAAGCCGGTGCGGGATCTGCTGGCGGCGATCGAGGTCGAGCCGTCGAACCTGTCGCAGCAGCTGGCCGTGTTGCGCCGCTCGGGAATCGTGACTGCGACGCGGTCCGGTTCGACGGTGGTCTACGCGCTGGCGGGCGGCGATGTCGCGGAGTTGCTTGCCGCCGCGCGGCGGATCCTGGCCGTGTTGCTGACGGGTCGGCAGGACCTGCTGGACGAACTGCGGGCGGCGGAGGCGGCACGGTGACCGGCACTGGCGGGCGGCAAGGTCGTCCTCGTACGGTTCCGGATTCCTTCGTGGCACACGCACCGCATCCCGACACAGCAGGGAGCTGACGCAGTGAGCAAGACAGAGAAGGACAGCTTGGGATCGAACGACGAGAGCTGGAAGGAGCGCAATCTCAAGCTGCGCGTTTTCGTCTACATCTTCGGCACCCACATCATCGCCGGGTTCGTGATGCTCTTGTTCTATCTGGGGCAGCACGCCGATAAGTAGCGGCGGGCCCTTCCGGACACGAGGCATGCGCTCAGCACGGATCGGCTGCCGGAGCCGGCGATGTGTACGTACGAAGAGGGGACGCCGGAAGTGATCACGTACGGGGAGAGCTGTCGTGAGCGCCGCGCCTTCCGAGCCGCCTTCCCCCGTGTCACGGATCAGGCACTGCCCGCGATCCGGCCGGTCGATCACATCATGAACAAAGGCGACATCATCGTCCGCACGCACGGCGGGTCGGAGCTGCTGGGGCATGCGCTGCTGTCCGAGGTGGTGGCCTACGAGGCCGACGAGATCGACCTGGAGACGCGGACCGGATGGAGTGTCGTGGTCACCGGCACGGCGACGCGGGTGACGGACGCCCAGGAACTCGCCCGGTACCAGAAGCAGCTCACACCGTGGATCGACGCCCGAATGGAGCAGGTGGTGCGCATCCGGCCGGAGATCGTCAGCGGCTATCGCCTGGTGCGAGCCGGGAGCTCCGGGCCGCCGCAGTGAACGCCGGCGTCGGCCGGGGCGCCCAACGGCACCAGCGACAGCCGCTCTCCGACGAGCGGCGGACAGGGCGAGGGGACTGCCGAGTCCGCCGGTCAACGGCCGCCGGCTAGGACGGCGGGTTCCCCGCTCCCTGGCTGGTCTGAAGATCGGCGAGCAGCTCGGCCTGGCCGGCCAGCACCCCGGACAGAATGGTGCGCGCCACCCGGAGGAGTTCCGTGACGTGCGGACTGGTCAGCGAGTAGTACACCGTGGAGCCCTCCTTGCGGGTCACGACCAGGTTGGCCCGCCGCAACACGGCCAGCTGTTGGGACAGGTGCGCGGGCTCGATGCCCACCTCGGGCAGCATCTCCGCGACCGCGTGCTCGCGTTCGCTCAGCAGCTCCAGGACGCGGATACGCGCTGGGTGACCGAGGGTCTTGAAGAACTCGGCCTTCAATTGGTACAGCGGCGTACTCATCGCGCCGCCCCCTTCCCGGCCCAGCAGCACGGCCCCACCGGCCGGACTTCGGCGCATCGCATCCACCCACTCATCAAGAACATGCGGCCTATCCTCGCGTGCGGCACCGGCCAGACCGAATCCGCGCCGAGGAACCGGCCGCGAAGCACTGCGGTGACCATCTGTTTCCCGCGTCCCCTGAAGCGGCGTATGGCGTCCGGGCTCCGGTGTCCGCGGCGGCGGTCGATGGTCATGGCAGTGAGCTTCCCTGCGGGGGTTGCCGATGACGGGCTGCGGTTCGGTCAGAGGGGGAGGGTGATCCAGATGCTCTTGCCCTGGCCGTCGGCGTCGCCGCGGATGATCGCGCTGCCTGCCTGAGCGAAGGTGAGTTCCATGACGGTGGCCAAGCCGCTGGTCCCGGCGCTGTTGGCCAGCTCGGACAGCGGCGGCTGGTAGGGGTGTCGGTCATGAACGGCGAAAGCCAGGTGGTCCGCGCTCGCCGCGTAGATCACCGTGAGCTGCGGGGAGAGCTCGGCGGCATGCCGGACACTGTTGGTGACCAGCTCACTGACGATCAGCAGGGCCGGGCCCACCACGGGGTGGCGCAGACCGATCCCCCACTCGACCAGGGCCTGCTCGGCCGTCTCGCGGGCGCTGCGGACGGCGGCGGGTTCGCTGGGCAGCGTGAGCACATGCCGGTGGGGCAGGGCTTGGAGCTGTGTGAACATCACGCCTCCGCTCGGGCGAGGCGGAAGCCCGTCACCGTCTTGGGGTGGATACGCAGCAGGGTGTCGTGCGGGCCATGGATCCAGCCGATGAGAGAGCGCCGGTGGTGGGCGGCCTCGTCGGGGTCGGCGATCACTTCGGCGGGGCCGGAGACGGTGACCGTCCAGCCGGTGCCGGGCACGGCGCCGATCTCTTCCGCGTGATACGTCACCGTCGCGGGCACCGCGGCGGCGGGGACGGGCGTACGGACGACCAGACGGCCGTACTCCCACGCGTGGCGGGCGGGCCGCACCACGGTCAGGTCTCGCTGCACATACACCAGCCGCCCCAGTGTGCTGCCCTCCAGCAGCCACAGGGCCTCCGCACCGGAGATCTCGACCATACGGAGGGGAACAGGAGGAGTGCTCATCGCGCGGCTTCCTCGCCGGAGGTCCGGGGTTCGGGGGCGGAAAGGGCGGGAAGGGCAGGCAGGACGCCGACGCGCTCCAGGTGGTCGCGGGCGCCGCGGATCGCCTCGGGGGTGGTGGCGTACTCCCGGCCTTCGTACCGCAGCAGGTCGAGAGCGCCGACGGAGTCGAGAACCTGGAGCTGCCCGGGGCGTATCCCGGAGGCGAGGACGAGGATGCCGCGCCGCTCCAGCTTCTCCACAGCGTCCTTGAGGACGAGGGCCCCGGTCGCGTCCATCGTCGACACCCGCGACATGCGCAGGATCACCACGCGCACGTCGGCCACCTCGGTCAGCTCCAGCAGGAAGCGGTGGGCGGCGGCGAAGAACAGCGGGCCGTCGATGCGGTAGGCGACGATGTGCTCCGCCAGCAGGGCGTGCTCTTCCGCACTGTGGTCGCCCCGGTCAAGGGGCACCTGGTCGAAGCGTGCCTGATTGGCGACGGCACGCAGCGCGAGGGCACCCGCGACGGCCAAGCCGATGACGACGGCGTACACGAGGTCCAGGGCAAGGGTCGCGACGGCCGTCAGGACGAGGATCAACGCGTCCGAACGGGTCGCCTTCACCATCGCCCGCAGCGAACCGACCTCGACCATGCGGATCGCCGTGGCCAGCAGCACGCCCGCCAGCGCCGCGAGCGGAATCTTGGAGACGAGGGGCGCGGCGGCGAAGACGATCACAGCGAGGATTGCGGCGTGGGTGAGCGCGGCGAGCCGGGAGGTCGCCCCGGTGCGGACGTTGACCGCGGTGCGGGCGATCGCGCCGGTCGCGGGAACCCCGCCGAACAGCGGGGCGGCTATGTTGGCCAGCCCCTGGCCGAACAGCTCACGGTCCGGGTCGTGCTGCTGACCGACCGTCATGCCGTCGGCAACCGAGGCCGACAGCAGGGACTCCAGGGCGGCCAGCGCGGCGACCGCCACCGCGGGAGCGAGCAGCGTGCCCAACGAGCCGAGGTCGAGGAAGGAGAGAGACGGCACAGGCAGCCCGGACGGCAGATCGCCGATCGGCTTCGCCGCGTCCAGATGAGCGGCCTGCGCCACAACGGTGGCGGCTACCACCGCGACGATGGAGAACGGCACGGTCGGGCGCCACCGGGCGCCGACGAGCATGACCACGGCCACCGCGGCGGCGAAGCCGACGGCTGTCCAGTTCGGGGCCTCGCCGAACTCCCGGAACGCCCGCCACGTGACGACGAGCACCCGGTCCCCCTCCGGCTTGGGCACGCCGAGCGCGTTCGGGACCTGCTGCAAGCCGATCACGCAGGCGATGCCCAGAGTGAAACCCTCGACGACCGGCGCGGGCACATACTGCATATAGCGCCCGGCCTTCAGCGCGGCCAGGGCGACAAGCATCGCACCGGCCATCAGACCGACCGTGAGAACGCCGGCCGGCCCGTACTCGCCGACGATCGGCACGAGAACCACTGTCATCGCACCGGTCGGCCCCGACACCTGAAGGTTCGACCCGCCGAACAACGCCGCCAGCGCCCCCGCGACAACAGCGGTCGCCAGTCCCGCCTCCGCGCCCAGCCCGGACGAGACCCCGAAGCCGAGGGCGAGCGGCAGCGCCACGATCGCCACGGTCAGCCCGGCCAACAGGTCCCGCCGGGGGTTGCGCCCCACCTCCACCAGGTCGACACGGGCAGGCAGCAGCGATGCGATCCGGGCCCACACCCGGCCGAGTCCCGAGGTCATCACGCGGCGACCCCGGCTTTCCTCAGCCCGGCCGGCAGCCCCAGCCTGCGGAAGAACTCGGCCTTGGCCTGGTACAGCGGAACGGACACAACCCCTCGGCTTCCCCTACGAGCCCCACCTCGGGGGGCGGACACGAAACGCTGTGCCCGCAGGGACGGGACGACGGACACAGCCAAGACAGCATCTAACCAATTGCGAAATTTTGCAATTCCGCATGTTACGGATGCCTCAACAGGCGGTTCCGGTCTTGGCGCTGCCGAGCTCGCCTGTTCAGCCGTCGCCCGTGCTGCGTGGAGCCCGCGGGGGCGCCTCGTCAGTGTCTGCTGTCTCCCGGCGCGTCCGGCTCAGCCATCCGGCTCAGCCGTCCAGGTCGGGCATCCGTTCGAGTTCGGTCACCGCATACTCGATCCGGACTTCGTCGGCCAGTTTCAGCGCGCCCAGGAACGCTGTGTACGGCTTGATCCCCCAGGTGGATTGGGTGATGGTTCCCCACCCGCACACCATTCCGTTCCCATCGCTGCCACCGTGCACGGTCGCTGGGTGTGTCCGGCCCTTGATGGTGAGGTCGCCGGTGATCTCGAACGACTGAAGCGTTCCCGTGATGCCGGTGGAACGGAAGACGATGGTGGGGTGCCGCGAGGTGTGCAGCAGAGCCTCGCCTTCCAGCGTCCTTTTGATCTGGGCCCGGTCGGTGTCGGCGATTGGTTTGAGCCCGCCGACCCCCTCCCGGACGGTCAGCGAACCCGTCTCGACCTCCACGGTCACCGATGACTTCCCAGGATCGTCGGCGACGACCACCGCCTTCCCGGCCCATCGGGTGGCCTCGATGGTGAGGTCGTGACCCGCCTTCCGGCCGAGGCCGACGCGGCTGGTCTTGATCAGCAGGCGGCCGGCCGACGGCCCGAAGCCATACACTCCATTACTCAACGTCACGGACTTGACTGTACGTGACAAATGGGCCTTCCAGTGGGCGCTCTTCAGGTAGCCGTCGGGGCGCCGCTCAGTCGTCCGGGTCCGGGTCAGCCACTGAGAGGCGGCCCCAGCCGGGCCATCCACACACGCAGCGGCGACACCACCGGGGCTCCGGCGTCGGCCGGGCCTGCGCGATCCGGCGGACTTCGGCGGTGGTGTCGGCCGGACAGACCTCGGGCTATGACGGTCGCCCGCCGAACTGCCAGTTGTGCACCTCAATGTCGGCGTACCGGTCCGGGGTCAGGATGGCGCGGGCCGTGTCCGGGTCCGGCGCCCGGACCAGCGCCGCCGTGCCGAGCCAGGTGGCGCCGTCGTCGGACAGCAGTGGTCCGTAGGCGATCAGCTCGTCCCGGTCGGGCGGCACAGCGAGGTCGGCGGCCTGCCCCGCGCCGAGGCCGAGCACCAGATATCGATTGCCGCCGGTCCGGCCGCCGGGAAAGTCCCACATGGTGCGCCCCAGGGTGTTGCGCCACCTTCGCAGCAGCACATCCCGGTAGACGCCGGCCTGGTAGTTCGGCTCGTCGAAGGCGAACGCGCGGGCAGCGGCGGGATCGGGCAGGTCCACGATGTGCACGCTTCCGGTGACGGTGGGTGTGTCGCCGTCGTCGGCGAGGGTCGGGCCCCGGGCGATCATCTCCTTTGCGTACTGGTCCATATAGGACCAATGCTCTTCCAGTAGCTCGTCGCGGAGCGGCAGGGAGCCGGGCCGGTCGCGGTGGTAACAGAGGAATTCCATGCCCATAGGGTCTCGTCAAGGACGTGACCAGGGCGAGCGAGTTTCACCTCGCCGTCGGTCATCACATCGCAGTCCACGGTGACCGGCCCGGCTGCGGGGAGTTCAACGGTCTTGTGGTGCTCCTGGTGGGCGGCCAGGGCGGCCGGCGTCCGTGGCGGCTCCACCCGATCAGCCGCCGGTCCGCGGCGAGGGCGTGGTGGCCCGCCGCCGCTCCAGGCGCACGATGTAGTCCACCGGGCAAGGTCGGCAAGCTCTTCGCGGCGCAGCCCGGCCGCGCGGCGTGTCGGACTCACCGGCAGATCCGCAACCCTGCAGCCCGGTGGCCCGGCCCGCGGCGCGATCGAGGTGGCACTGC
Source organism: Streptomyces sp. NPDC020845 (assembly GCF_044334165.1). Lineage (NCBI taxonomy): Bacteria > Bacillati > Actinomycetota > Actinomycetes > Kitasatosporales > Streptomycetaceae > Streptomyces > Streptomyces sp. NPDC020845. The sequence continues at coordinate 74,438 of NZ_JBIRSJ010000018.1, forward strand.
TGTTCCTACCGCCGAGGGGGCTTTGGCCGGCGCCCGCAGGTGGCCGAACCATGGATGTATGACCACCATATTCATCTCCGGAGCCAACAAGGGTCTCGGCCGCGAGACCGCCCGCCGCCTCATCGAGCTCGGCCACACCGTGCTCGTCGGCGCCCGCGCCCCGGAGCGGGGCGCGGAGGCCGCCGCCGCGCTCGGAACGCGGTTCGTCCCAAGGCGGCGCTGACCATGTTGACCACCCAATACGCCAAGGCTCTGCCGGACATCCGGATCAATGCCGCCGACCCCGGCTACACCGCCACCGATCTCACCGGCGACAGCGGCACGCAGACCGTCACCGAGGGTACGGACGCGATCGTCGCCCTCGCCACTGAGAAGCCCGGCGCGGGCTCCGCCGCTTCGTCGACCGACACGGCGACATCGCCTGGTCCTGAACCCGGCCGTCAACCGCGGTCGCCCATCTGCCGCGCGACGGAGTCGGGCCGTCAGCGCGCGCGGTGAGCGCTCTGCCGTTGACATAGCGGTGCGAGACGCGCCCCATGGTGTGCCACGATCGCGACATGACCGACCCTCATTCCCTGCCGCCCGGTACTCCACCCGCACGCGCGAGCCGCGCATCGGCCATGCCTGCGCTGGCGGCTCTCTTGGACCGCTCGGTCGAGCAGATCGCGGATGCCGCGGCGGACGTCCGCCGCTACGACCGGGAAGCGATTCGTGCGGCATCGGATGTGTGGGACAACAACCTCTTTCCGCTGTTCTGGGCCGCGAGCACGGCCAGCGCCGACAAGCGCGAGCGCCGGGCTCTGACCGCGTTGGAGTGGATGGCCGGTCTTGGCGAGCGGCGGCGGAGGTGGATGACCGAGCAGGCCGCAATCGCGGGGTACGAACTTGAACCGCTCCTGCCGCCGGCCAAGCCGGACACACCGGGCCGTGACTACCGCGGAGACGTCATGACACCGGCATGCCGGCTCACCCAGCCGACAGTGGATGACCTGGTCCCCGACTACGACCTGGCGACGGCGGCCGTCCGCCACCTTCGAGTGGAGCGCGCCGGGACTCGCTTGACCGCCTTCCTCCAGTTGGTCGCTCCCCGCAGGTACGCAGTCGACGAGAGCATGCCCGCGCAACCTGCCCTGCTGAACGTGGCGCTGGAGGGCGTCACCGACGCCGTCTTCGACCTCTCCGCCACCCGGGGAGCGGCCCTGGACCCCGGCGCGGGCAGGATTGAGATATCTCTGGGCACGGGCGGCCGGCTCCGCGCCGCAAGCGGCGAGTACCGCCTTGACGACCGCTCATGGCATCTGTCGGCCGCCGGCCGACGCGCCGACGCGGTCACCCCGCCCCGCACCGGCCAGTCGGACCGCCTACTTCCACCGCCCGCCGGAGACCTGGGGGCCGACGCCCGGGCCGCCGCGATCCTGCTGCGCCACGCCATGTGGGAGCTCCGCTCGGTGCGTTACGCCGCCCGTGCCGATCGTGTCCCGGTGCTCGATCTGTGCCGGGCTTTCGCAGGAGCGGGTGAAGCGATCCTTGCCGCGGGGTCGCGACGCGGCGCCGCCCGCCGCGAGGCAGCCTTCCGTGACGTGATCCGCACCTGGGCCGACCGGAGCGGCCCGGCTCTCACCCGCTGGATCGCCGCCATTCTCAAGGAGCGCGCCGACCGCCCGGACATCATCGAGATGCCCCGGTCTCCCGAACGGACGCCCCCCTCCCTCGCCGACGGCTCACCCGTGTTCGGCACGCCCGCGCAGGCAGCTCTCGTCATGGCCGCCTGGACGGCGGCGCACACCAACTACCGCACAGAGCGTCCGGCCGCCGCGGAACTCCAACTCGCCCTGCCGCCCCGCCGCGACGAGCCCCCCTCATCGCCCTGGCGGCTACGTACCGTCAGCTGCGCCGAGCCCGACGCCTTCCGCCTTCACACCGACGCCTTCCAGGGCCCCGGCCAACTCACCCAAACAGGGAGGCCCACTGCCGCCTGCAGCCTCGACCTGCACCACGGAGCCATGCGCGTCGCCGCCCCAGATGGCTGGAGCGCATCAGTCAGCTGACGGTTGCGCGGTGCCGGCACTGTCCCGAGGACGATGCGGGCCGTCATGGCGAATCCCGTCCCTTCACCGGGCGGCGCCGGTCGACGGACAGTGCGGGTGGGGCAGGCCGCGGGTTACGCCGTCGCCCGTGCCGCCCGGGGCGGGGCGGGCACGTGCCGCTGCCGGTCCAGTTCGTCATAGCGTGCCCGCATCGGCGCACTGGCCGCCGGGCCGGCGGTGAACACGTACGCGTCGCTGTCGTCGAGGCGCTTGCCGGTGCGCGCGTCCACCACCACCGGTTCGGCCTCGTCACCGGTCGCGGCGTCCACGAGGATCATCGAGCGGTCCTCGGGGGCCAGGTGCTGGTTGCCCCAGGCGGCCAGGGCGACGATCACGGGGCGCAGGGAGCGGCCGCGCTCGGTGAGCACGTACTCGTGGCGGGCCGGGTTGGTCTGGTAGGGCCGCCGCTCCAGCAGGCCGTCGGCAACCAGGGTCTTGAGCCGGGTGGTGAGCATGCTGGTGGAGATGCCCAGGCTCTGCTGGAACTGATCGAAGCGCGTGTAGCCGTCGAAGGCGTCGTGGAGGATCAGCAGCGTCCACCACTCCCCCACGTGCTCCACCGTCGTCGACAGCGGACACTCACGATCCTCCAGCCGGATCCGGCTCGGCATGGCATCCTCCCGAGTTACTGCTAAAGTAGAAGTTACTGGCTTCTATTTTAGCAGTTGCTGGTGCCGCGGCCCTGCGTGCCCGCGCGGGACACCCCCGCCCCTGGGTCCAGCGCCGATGCCCCCTCCCCGGCCGGCGCGCTCGGGCCACCGTCAACCCGACCCTTCAGGAGAGACAGCCATGACCGCCATCCCCCGCCCCATCGACCTCACCGACGTGCCCGAGGTCGTCACCCGCCACCTGCACGCCCACGACACGCACGACATCCCCGCTGTCGCCGCCACCCTCACGCCTGAGGCGAGCATCACCGACGACGGCCACACCTACGAGGGAATCGACGCCATCACCGGCTGGCTGGAGCAGATCCGCACCGAGTTCACCTACACCACAACGCCCGTCGCGGCCGAGCACACCGGAGTCGGTCAGTACACCGTCACCCAGCACCTCGAGGGCGACTTCCCCGGCGGCAGCGTTGATCTGCGCTACCGCTTCACCCTCGACGAGGGCCTGATCCGCCGCCTCGTCATCGCCCCCTGACGGCCCGCCCGGCCCGCCACCCCAGCGCCACACCGTTCACGAGGCACCCATGAAAACCTGGTTCATCACCGGCGGCACCCCCGGCGGATTCGGCATGGCCTACGCCGAGGCCGCCCTGGCGGCCGGCGACAACGTCGTACTCACCGCCCGCCGCCCGCACCTGCTCGACGACTGGGCGAGCCGCCACGGCGACAACGCGCTCGTCCTGCCGCTGGACGTCACCGACACCCAGCGGATCCGCGACGCCGTGGCCACCGCGGAGGAGCGCTTCGGCCGCATCGACGTCCTGGTCAACAACGCCGGCCGCGGCTGGTACGGCTCGGTGGAGGGCATGCCCGACGCCGACGTGCGGCGCTCCTTCGAGCTGAACTTCTTCTCCGTCACCGCGATCCTGCGCGCCGTACTGCCGGGTATGCGCGCCCGCCACAGCGGATGGATCATCAACATGTCCTCGGTCGCCGGCCTCAAAAGCGTGCCCGGCTTCGGCTACTACAGCGCCGCCAAGCACGCTCTCGAAGGCCTCACCGACGCGCTGCGCGAGGAAGTGGAGCCGTTCGGCATCCATGTGCTGGCCGTCGAACCCGGCGCCTTCCGCACCCGCGCCTACGCGAGCTTCGCCGACGAGCCGGTGGCCGAGACCGTCGATGCCTACCTGCCGTTCCTCGAGACCGTCCGCACCGCCATGATCGGCCAGGACGGCAGGCAGCCGGGAGATCCCGCCCGCGGCGTCCGGGCCGTCATGAACGCCATGCGGCAGCAGACCCCTCCCCGCCGGATCGTCCTCGGCGCCGCCGGCTACGACGCCGTCCACGGTCGGCTCGAAGACATGCTCGCCGAGGTACGCGCTTACGAAGCCGAGTCACGCGGCGCCGACTTCCCTCCCGACCCCGCACCGTAACCGCGGCATCCAGGGCAGCCCGCCCGGCTGATCACCCTCGGCAACAGGTCCGGCCACTGACACGCCGTGGTGTGCGGGCGCCCGATACGGTGCCCACACACCATCCGCCACTCGACACTGACGAACACCGCGCCGAAACACGCCCCAGGCACCATCTCGTTCCGCCCGAACAACCCTCGATCCCTGGAGGATCCGTGCCCACCGCCGATGAGCTGATCAGCCCTGACAGCATCCGCCAGCTCGCCGCCATCCTCCAGGACACCTCGCCCTCCACCGCTCGCTGGCAGACCGTCGCGGACAGCTCCACCACGCTCGGCTCGCTCGGACTCAGCGAACGGGCGCGCACCGTGGGCGACGCGCTGCTGGCCGACTCCGGCCTCGACTACCCGCACCTGGCGGGCGCCGTACGCAAGGCCCTGCGACGCGAGGACCTGACAGGCTGGATGATCTGGCCCGTCACCGAAGCCGTCGCCACGGCGGCCACCGTATCCGGCACCACCGAGCACTTCGACGACGGCCTCGCTCTGCTGGCGCAGCTCACCCCGCGTCTGACCGGCGAGTTCGCACTGCGCACCTTCTTGAACACCGACCTGGCACGCACCCTGGCCACAGCATCGGCGTGGACCGGCTCCCCCGACCCCGCGGTTCGCCGACTGGCCAGCGAGGGGACCCGCCCCAAACTGCCCTGGGCCCGACAGGTCCCCGAACTCAACCGCAACCCCCGAGCCACCGTCCCCCTGCTGGGGGAACTGCACACCGACACCTCCGCAGACGTACGCCGCTCGGTGGCCAACCACCTCAACGACATCTCGCGCCTCGACTCCCACCTCGCCGCCGAGACGGCCGCGCGATGGATGGACCACCCGGCGGCGTCCACCACGCCCGCCCTGGTACGCCACGCCATGCGTACCCTCGTCAAGAAAGGCGACCCGAAAGCCCTGGAACTGGTCGGCTTCCACGGCAGCCGCGAAAGCCTCCAGGTGACCGGCCCGCTGCTGGCCGACACCGCCATCCCCGTCGGCGGCACCCTCACCTTCACCGCACACATCAAGAACGTCTCCGACCAGCCCGTCTCCCTGGCCATCGACTACGTCATCCACCACAAGAAGGCGAACGGAAAGCTGGCGCCCAAGGTGTTCAAACTCACCAAGCGCAATCTGGCCCCTGGGGAATCCGCCGACCTGGTACGCCGCCACTCTTTCCGCCCCATCAGCACCCGGGTCTACTACCCCGGAACCCACGCCGTGCAGCTCCAGGTCAATGGCCAGCAGCACGGCCTGGTGGAGTTCGGCCTCGGAGAAACCGACGCCAAGTAGCGCTGTTCGAGGCGGAGGGTTGATTGCCTCCCGAGCCCCCCGCTGCACAGCCGTCGCGTGACGTTCGCCGTGAGCTCCCGGAAACATTGCGTTCATGACAAGGGGAATTCGACGGTAACAACTGCTTTCTAGCGTGATCGGCCGTGGGATCCGAGTCGTATACAGGGCCGCCGGAACGACTCATGACAGCCCGTCGAGACTCCCCGTTCTGCCGATGACGCCACGCGGGGCTCTCCACTGCATCGCAGCACCGGCGCCCAGCACCATCGGGAGGCGCGACATGAGCACCACCGAGTCACCGTTGAAGACAACAGGCACGACGATGACCACCACTGATCAAGCGGTCAAGGAGACACTGGAGGACTACACCCTCCGTTTCGCTCCCCGCAGTTACCGCCGCTGGACCCCGATGGTCGTGGCCACCACCGCACTCGGCGGCATCGCCTACATGGCCGACTTCTCCATCGGCGCCGGCATCGGTCTGGCGCACGGCACGGGCAACGCATTGGTGGCAATCGCCGTAGCCGCTGCGGTCATCTTCATCACCGGCTTCCCGCTCGCCTACTACGGCGCCCGCTACAACATCGACCTGGACCTGATCACGCGCGGTTCCGGCTTCGGCTACTACGGCTCCGTGCTGACCAGTGTCATCTTCGCCAGCTTCACCTTCATCTTCTTCGCCCTCGAAGGCTCGATCATGGCTCAGGGCCTCAAGCTCGGCCTCGGGCTCCCGCTGTGGCTGGGCTATCTGGTCTCCACTCTCATGGTCATCCCCCTGGTGATCTACGGCATGAAGGCCCTGAGCAAGCTCCAGGTGTGGACCACCCCGATCTGGCTGCTGCTCATGGTCGGACCGCTGGTCTATCTGGTCATCACCGACCCCGGCACGGTCGACCGCTTCCTGGCCTACACCGGCACGGACGGCGACGGTGGCGTCAACACCGCCTCCGTACTCCTCGGTGCGGGCGTGTGTCTCTCGCTCATCGCGCAGATCGGTGAGCAGATCGACTACCTGCGTTTCATGCCGCCCAAGACCGAGGCGAACAAGCGGGGTTGGTGGGCCGCCGTGATCATGGCGGGCCCCGGCTGGGTGGTGCTCGGCGCGCTGAAGCAGGCCATCGGCGTCTTCCTCGCCGTATACATCCTCGCCAAGGTCGGCCCGGCCGCCGCGACCGAGCCGATCCAGCAGTTCCGTGGAGCGTTCGACGCGATGATGCCGTCCTGGATGGTCGTCCCGCTGGCCGTGGCCCTGGTGGTCATCAGCCAGATCAAGATCAACGTGACGAACGCGTACTCCGGTTCGCTGGCGTGGACGAACTCCTTCACCCGGGTCACCAAGCACTATCCGGGCCGCATGGTCTTCGTCCTGGTCAATCTGGGCTTCGCGCTCGCCCTGATGGAAGCCGACATGTTCAGCTTCCTCAACGACATCCTGGGCTTCTACTCCAACTGCGCCATCGCCTGGGTCGTCACCGTCGCCACCGACATCGGGGTCAACAAGTACCTGCTGAAGATCTCCCCGCTCCAGCCGGAGTTCCGCCGCGGCATGCTGTACGCCGTCAACCCGGTCGGCGTCGTGGCGTTCGTCGCCGCCTCGGGATTGTCGATCGCCATGTACTTCCACCTCCTCGGCGACACCCTCCAGCCGTACTCCCCGGTCGCCGCCGCGGTGATCGCCTTCGTCCTCACCCCGCTGATGGCGATCACCACCAAGGGCAGGTACTACCTGCGCCGCACCGACGACGGCATCGCCGAGCCTCTCCTGGACGCCGACGGCAACCCGAGCGCACTCACCCTCGACTGCCACGTCTGCCACCAGCCCTACGAGCGCCCCGACCTGACCGCCTGCGCCACCCACGGCGCGGTCGTCTGCTCGCTGTGCCTGAGCACGGACAAGGTCGGGGATCACGTGCTGCCGACCACCACGTAGCGATCCCCGCCCTGTGCCCGGCGCCATCACCGTCTGCCGCAGGCGGTGCTTCTACCTCACGGCCGGCCAACCCGTAGGTGTCGTCGTTCGGCCAGCTCCTCCGCGCTGACCACGGTCAGAACCGGGGTACCCGGCGGCGCGAACATGGTCACCACCAGCTGCGACCGCGCGTCCGGAAGGTTGTTGGCGCCCTGGTAGTGGATCACGTCGCCCCCGGGCTCGAACAGGGCTTCACCGGCCTTGATCACCCGGGGCGGCTGCCCCTCCAGCTCGAAGAGGATCTCGCCCTCGGTCACATAGCCGAAGAGCGGCCCGGGGTGCCGGTGCGGCGGCGCGCCGGGGTCACCGGGCGGCAGGGTGACCCGGATGGTCCTGGCCTCGGCGCCGGCCGGGATCCGGGCCGTCGCCTCCGGCAGGGTCGTGATGACCTCAACGCCTGGGGGCAGGTGTGCGTGCTCAGCGCTCATGTACTTCTCCCAACAGGAACTGTCGCAAGGAAGGACCGGACGGCCTCCCCGTTTGTGACAGCCCTGCGTGGCGCACCGGCCCGGGCCCGCCTGGGCGGCCTGCTCGAGAGCGGGGGGCGTCCGGGAGTGGCGCGGATACCGATGGAGGGGAGGCCACCGGCCTCCCCTCCTGGATACGTACGGTCAGCGCAGGTTCAGGGCCTCGCGGATGGTGGCGAACAGGTCGGTCTGGTTGGTGACACCGAGGACGCGGTACGCCTGCGGCCCCTGGCCGGCGATGCGCACCTGGGTGCCGGTGTGCTCCTGGGACTGGCCCGGGGTGTTGGTGGAGTAGTTGACCTTGAGCTGCTGGCCCTCGTTGGTGACCAGGGTGGAGGACAGGCCGGGCGGGGTGGCCTCCAGCGGGACGATCTGGCTGGTGTGGCCGTGGTCGGCGGTGGTGACGACCAGCGTGTCGGGGTGCTTGGCGGCGTAGTCGCGAGCCACCTTCACGGCACGGTCGAACGCGGCGGTCTCGCCGATCTGGCCGCACGGGTCGGCCGCGTGGTCCTGCTTGTCGATGGAGGCGCCCTCGATCTGCAGGAAGAAGCCCTTCGCCGAGTGCTTCTGCTTGGCCTCCAGCAGTTGGATCGCCTTGGTGGCGGAGTCGGCCAGACTCGGCGTGGCCGACGGGCGGTTGGGGTTCGAGGTCACGCACCGCTGCGGGTCGGTGCCGCCGACCGCGGCCGGCTTACCGGTCCACTCGGTGGGCACATTGCCCGAGGCGAACAGCCCCAGCACCGGCTTGTCGGCCTTCGCGCTCTTCATGCCGGCGGAGTCGGTGACAACCTGGTAGCCCAGTTTCCGCGCCTGCTCGGTGACGGTCAGGCCCTTGTACGTACCGTCGGTGACCTTCTGGTCGAACCGCGCCTTGCCGCCGCCGAAGAGGACGTCGACCTTGTGGTTGACGGACTGCTCGGCGATCGAGCCGGGGCCGCCGGCGGCGATGGTGTCGGTGGGGCACTTGGCCATGTCGGCCGGGCCCTGGCAGGAGCGGTCGGTGGCGTGCGAGGCGAGCACGGCCGGGGTGGCGTGGGTGAGCTCGGAGGTGGTGACGCTGCCGGTGGCGTAGCCGTTCTTCTGCGCCAGCTCCAGGACGGTGGGGATCGCCTTGTCGGTGTCCGGGGTCTTGGAGATGCGGCCGTTGACCGTCTTGCGGCCGGTCGCCCAGCCGGTGCCGCTGGCGGCGGAGTCGGTGACGTAGTCCGGGGTGCCGTCGGCGTGCACCGCGTAGGTGGTGTAGGCGCCGGTGAGCGGGAACTTGTCCATGTTCAGGCGGCCGTTCGCGCCCACCGTGTAGTCACGGGCGAGGGTGATCTCCGAGTCGCCCATTCCGTCGCCGATCAGCAGGATGACGTTCTTCGCCTTGCCACCCTTGATCGCGTTCTCGGCGCGGCCTTGCTGTCGGAGGCGCCGGCGCTGGTGGTGACGGCCGCTGCGGCCGCAGTGGCGGCGACCACGGCGGTGCCGATCACGAGGTGACGACGGGAGGGTCTGTGCATGGAAGTGACTCCTTGAAACGTCCGGAGGACGAATGCGGATGACAACGAATGCGGATGACAACAGACTCCAAACCATCAGCCATGGGTGAACCGACGGGAAAGGTTTGATCCCGTCCTTATTGCCGTGGCATGACGCGTACGGCGTGTGCCCCGGGCCGCGCGGTCCGGGGCACACGCGCTCATACGGAGATGGGTCGCGGCGGCCGCACGGCGAGGCGGCCGGTGCGGGCGAGGGCGGAGACGGAGGCCGCGGCTCCGAGCCCCGTGACGGTCAGAACACACCAGGTCAGCCAGAGTGCGTCGTGGCGCAGGGCAAAGTCCCACAGGGCTCCGGTGGCGAGGTTGCCCAAGGTGATGCCCAGCCCGGAGACGGTGTTGTAGAAGCCGTAGTGGGTGGCCACGAGGGAGTCGCCGGAGAGGGTGACCACGGTGTCCATCTCGAAGGGGTAGACGACGGCGCTCCCCGCCGCCAGCAGCACCACGGCGATGACGAGCGCGACGAGGACGACCGCCGAGGAGCCTCGCGGGGTGAGAGCCAGAGGAAGAAAGGCCAGCCCCATCGCGGCCAGCCCGCGGGCCAGGGCCTGGCTGGGGTGCCAGCGGTCTTTGGCCCAGCCGGTCAGCCGTAGTTGCCCGGCGACGGCGGTCGCGGCGGAGACGACGAACAACCCGCCGGTGATGGCGGTGCCGCTCGACCCCAGGGCGTCGGACGCGGCCAGCGGAAGCGCGAGGTAGACCTGGAAGGTCAGGACGTAGGAACCGATCATCGCGGTGGAGAAGAGCAGGAAGGGCCGGTTGGCAACCACCGTGCGCCACTGTGCCAGCACGCTCTCCTTGCCGGTCGCGGCACCGGCGGAATCGCCGTGGCGTGCGGGGAGAGCCCGCCACTGCAGGGCGGTGAGTACGGCGAAGATGGCGGCGGCGGTCGTACACACGAGGCGGAAGTCGGCGGCCAGGAGAGCGAGCCCGACGAGGGGCCCGAGGAGCATGCCGGTCTGGTAGTAGACGTTGAAGGTGGCGAAGGCGTCGACACGGCGCTCACCCGCTTCCGCGGCGAGGTACGCGCGTACGGCGGGGTTGAACAGGGCTCCGGCGAAGCCCGTCGCGGCCGACGCGGCGATCAGCGCGGGGAGGTTGTCGACCCAGCCGAGCAGGCCGAACCCGATGGTGCGCAGCAGGCAGCCCGCCATGATCGGGGCCTTGTAGCCGAGGCGGTCGGCGATCGTGCCGCCGATGAGGAACATGCCCTGCTGGGAGAAGTTGCGCACCCCGAGCACGAGCCCGACGGCCCAGGCCGCGAGGCCGAGCTCGCCGGACAGATGGGCGGCGAGGTAGGGCATGAGCATGTAGAAGGCGAGGTTGATGGCGAACTGGTTGACCATCAACAGACGTCCGGCGGGCGGGAAGGAGCGGGTCTGCCGCCACAGATGCTTCACCGGGCGGCTCCGGCGATGCGGGGGCCACTGCCGGTGGCGAGGGGGTCGATCACGCGGGTGCAGCGGGTCCAGCGGGTGACGGTGTGCTCGCCGGGGTGGTCGATGCGGTCGGGGTCGTCGGGTGGCAGCTGGCCCAGGAGGTGGTGCCTGCGGCAGTAGGTGTCGTCGAAGACGGTGCCGACGTAGCGTTGCGGCCCGTCGGGGAAGACGGCCACGATGCGTTCCTCGGCGGGCAGTGTGCGCGCCAGCCAGCGGGCGACCAGCCCGACGGCGCCGACGCTCCAGCCGCCGGTGGCGTAGTGGTCGCGGGCCAGGCGCCGGGCAGCCCACACGGCTTCCGGGGCGGCGACCCAGTGGACCTCGTCGAACAGGTGGTAGGCGACGTTACGGGGGTAGATGCTGGAGCCCAGGCCGCGCATCAGGCGGGGTGCGGCAGGCTGGCCGAAGATCGTCGAACCGGTGGTGTCGACGCCGACGACGCGCAGGCGGGGGAAGTAACCGCGCAGGACGGAGGCGATGCCGGTGGAGTGGCCGCCGGTGCCGACAGAGACGACCAAGGTGTCGATCCGGCCGAGCTGTGCGACGAGTTCATGGGCGAGCGGCGCGTAGGCGGCCACGTTGTCGGGGTTGTGGTACTGGTCCGGGCACCAGGCATCGGTGTGAGCGGCGAGGAGCTCCGCCACACGCTGACGGCGGGCCTGCTGCCAGCCACCGGTGGGGTGCGGGGCGGTAACGACATCGACCTCGGCGCCGTGGGCGGCGAGCAGGCCGGACATCAGCGGTTCCATGCCCGGGTCGGTGACGACGGTGACCGGATGGCCGTGGATGGCGCCGGCGAGGGCCAGGCCGAGGCCGAGCGTGCCGGAGGTGGACTCGACGATGCGGGCGCCGCACGGCAACTGACCGCGCTCGCGTGCGGCACGGACCATGTACAGGGCGGTGCGGTCCTTGATGCCACCGGGGTTGTGGCCCTCCAGCTTGGCCCAGAAGCCGCGCCCGGAGGCGGTGAAGGGTTCGCCGATCCACAGCACCGGCGTGTCGCCGACGAGACCGGCAGGGGTGTGCGCCGGGATTTTGGGATGGGCGAGCAACCCCGCCGGGGAGAGGGGGACGGTCGTACGAGTGGGGTGGTTCATGGCGTGCTTCTCCTACGGCCGGTGCCGTGCGCGGCAGCCGGTCGTTGCGTAGCGAGGGAGGATGCGGATGATCGGTGGCCGCGCGTCGCCCCGGGACGGGAGACGCGGCGACGGCCCGATCAGGTCCGCCACACGCCGATACGAGCTCGGGTACGCCCCGCCGATGACGCACCGTGCGTCGTACGGGACGGTTGAGAAGTCATGGGTGGGCCGACGGGGTGGGCATCGCCGGGTTCAGCGGGCGTGGCTCCGGGGACGTACGGCCCGGCCATGTCGATCCCGCGCGGCGGTTGGCCGCTCGGCTCGTCCGGGCCCCAGCAGTGCACCCCGCGGTCGTGCTCCGGGGCCGTCCCGCGGCCTGTGGCACGGACCGTGGGCCCCTGTGACTCCGCTGGGGCCTGTCCGCAAGCGGCGGAGGAAGCCAGTACAAGAGTGTCCGCCCGGCCCGCGGCGGTCGCCGTCGGACCGTGCGCACAGCCGAGCACATGCAGGAGCGTGGCCAGCAACACCAAGAGCACCGCTCCGGTACCCGATACGGAGCGGCTGCTCGGAGAGACCGACCCAGCTCGCATGAACACAAAGGGTAGTTGATCGAGTACGTAAAGTTCTTGTCAGGAGCTGTGCCGACGGGTCAGAGCCAGCCCACTGAGGGCAGTTCCGATCACCCCCACGATCAAGGCGACTATGGCCCCGCCCAGTCCGTTGCCGGTGCCGAGGCCACCGGAGGCGGTCGCCGCCACCAGGGCGCCGAGGGCCATGCCGATCAATGCCCCTCCCAGGGCCATGGTGGCGCCGCGTCGCCCGGGCCCGGTGCTGATGCGGCCGGTGGAGCGGGCCAGTGCCAGTCCACCGGTGACCGCGCCGGTCAGCGCCAGCAACGCCGCCACGATGGCCCCGAGTCGCCCGGCGCTCAGGGTGTACACACTGGCGGCGACCGGCTGGGCCGAGGCGTCAGCGGCCGCCGGTGCGGCAAGCACGACAGCTCCGCAGAGGACTGCGGCGGCCACGGCAAACGTACGTCGGACGGACATGAGGTGCTCCCTCTTCATGTTTCAAGTGGACGTTTCCTGATCATGTCCGTCGGACCCGCCCCCGGTCGTCCAGCAGACGAAGACAATCTGCGCTGCCGTCGATGCCGTAGCGGCTACTGCGGGCGCCGCAGGAACCGCGGCGGTACCGCATACGCGGTAGTCGGCTGATCGTCCGTGCGCACGAGCCGCCCGCGCGGCCGTCCGGCTAGGGTTCGCGCATGAGTACAGGACGGTCCGATGCCCGGGTCGGTGTCATGGACTGGGTGCTCGCCGCCGGGGTGGCGGCGACGCTGCTGATCACCGGGCAGTCGGGACAGCACTCCCCCACGTCCCCCACGAGCTTCGACCTGCTCGGGTACGCGCTGCTGGCGGCCGGCGGTCTCGCGCTGGTGGCGCGCCGCCGAGCTCCGGTTCCCGTCCTGGCCGTCACCGGGCTGTGCGCGGTGGGTTACCAGGCGGCCGGGTTCGATGTGCCTGTCGTTGCGTACCTGTTCGCGGTGTACGCGGCCGTACGGGCCGGACACCGCGCCATCACGGTGGCGGCGAGCGTGACCATGCTGGCCGCTCTCCCCCTCGCGGCTCTGGCCTCCGGCCTGCACGACACCGGCGAGGCGTTCGCACGGGCTCGGGGCGCGCTCGAACTGGCCTGGCTGATCGCGGCCGGCGCGGCCGGGGAGGCGCTACGGCAAGCCGAGCGGCGGGCGGAGGAGGCCGAGCGCACCCGGGAGGAGGCCGCGCGGCGCCGCGCCGACGAGGAGCGGCTGCGGATCGCGCGGGAGCTGCACGACTCGCTCACCCATCAGATCTCGGTCATCAAGGTGCAGGCCGAGGTCGCCGTCCATGTGGCCCGTAAGCGTGGCGAACAGGTACCGGAGGCCCTGTTGGCGATCCAGGAAGCCGGACGTGAGGCGGCCCGGGAGCTGCGCGCGACGCTGGAGGCGCTGCGCGACGACGATACGGCCCCGCCGCGCGGGCTCGACGACGTCCCGGAACTGGTGGAGCGGGCCCGTACGTTCGGCCTGGACGCGACGCTCACCATCGAGGGACAACGACACGACATGCCGGCCGCGGTGGGCCGGACCGTCTACCGGATCGTTCAGGAGTCGCTCACCAACATCGCTCGCCACGCCAACGCCGCCACCGCGTCCGTCCGGATCGACTGCCGCCCCGACACCCTCATGGTCCACATCGACGACGACGGCCAGGCAACGCCGGACACCGCCCCGACGCCCGGCGTCGGGTTGCTCGGCATGCGCGAACGAGTCACCGCCCTCGGCGGCCGGCTGCGCGCCGAACCGCGTGGCGAGGGCGGCTTCACCGTCCAGGCCCACCTCCCCGTGGACCGGACATCGTGATCCGTGTCCTGCTGGTCGACGACCAGCCGCTCATTCGCAGCGGATTCCGCGCGCTCCTCGACCTCGAAGAGGACATCGAGGTGGTGGCCGAGGCCGCCGACGGGAAACAGGCCCTGGACCTGGCCAGGGAGCACCTGCCCGACGTCGCTCTCATCGACATCCAGATGCCCGGCGTCGACGGCATCGAGGCGACCCGGCGCATCGCAGCCGACCCGACCCTGGCCGGGGTGCACATCGTCATCCTGACCAACTACGGCCTGGACGAATACATCCTCGACGCGCTGCGCGCCGGTGCCGCCGGATTCCTCGTCAAGGACATCGTGCCGGACGACTTCCTGCACGCCGTCCGCGTCGCGGCGCGCGGCGACGCCCTGCTGGCACCGTCGATCACTCGCAAGCTGATCAACCGGTACATCACCCTGCCGCTCACCACCGGCGTCGGCACCGGCGTCGGCACCGGGCTGGAGGAGCTGACCAGCCGCGAGCGCGAGGCCGTCGTGCTGGTCGCGCAGGGCCTGTCCAATGACGAGATCGCGGGCCACATGGTGATCAGCCCGATGACGGCGAAGACCCACATCAACCGGGCCATGGCCAAACTCCGTGCCCGGGACCGGGCCCAACTCGTGGTCCTCGCTTACGAATCCGGCCTGGCAGCGCCGCGCAGTTCCTGACGTTCGCTCTCTGATCGAACACGGCGAGCCCGGCCGGTGGCCGCCCCCAGGTGCCGAGGCGGGCCACGGGTTGTTCAGGTCGATCCCTTATCGTGCGCGCGGATCGCGGAGCATGTACGCAAGCACGGCCGAAACGGAGTGACGAAGTTGAGCAGCACGCCCTCACCCTCGTCCGGGGTACCGGACGAACTTCAGCGTCGCCTGGGAGCGTCGGACGCGGTGCTGATCGGCCTGGGCTCGATGATCGGCGCCGGGATCTTCGCCTCCCTGTCCCCGGCCGCCCGCGCGGCCGGCTCGGGTCTGCTGCTCGGCCTGGCCCTCGCCGCGGTCGTCGCCTACTGCAACGCGACCTCCTCCGCGCGGCTCGCCGCCCGCTACCCGGCCTCCGGCGGCACCTACGTCTACGGGCGGGAGAGGCTGGGTGAGTTCTGGGGCTATCTGGCCGGCTGGTCGTTCGTGGTGGGCAAGACCGCCTCGTGCGCGGCCATGGCCCTGACCGTCGGCACCTACATCTGGCCCGGCCAGGCGCACGCGGTCGCCGTGGCCGCCGTGGTGGCGCTGACCGCGGTCAACTACGCCGGGGTGCAGAAGTCCGCGCTGTTGACCCGCGTCATCGTGGCCGTCGTCCTGGCGGTGCTCGCCGCCGTCGTGGTCGCCTGCCTCACCTCCGGCGCCGTGGAGGCCGCCCGCCTGGACATCGGCTCGGACGCCGGCTTCGGTGGCGTGCTGCAGGCGGCCGGGCTGCTGTTCTTCGCGTTCGCCGGCTACGCCCGCATCGCCACCCTCGGCGAAGAGGTCCGCGACCCGGCCCGTACCATTCCGCGTGCCATCCCGATCGCGCTCGGCCTCACCCTCGTCGTCTATACCGCTGTCGCCGTCTCCGTCCTGCTCGTCCTCGGCCCCGACGGCCTGGCCGCCACCGGGGCACCGCTGACGGAGGCCGCCCGGGCGGCCGGCGCCGCCTGGCTCGTCCCGGTCGTACGCATCGGCGCCGCGGTTGCCGCCCTCGGCTCCCTGCTCGCCTTGATCCTCGGCGTCTCTCGTACAACCCTGGCCATGGCCCGCGACCACCATCTGCCCCACGCCCTGGCGTCCGTGCACCCGAGGTTCAAGGTCCCCCACCGGGCCGAACTCCTCGTCGGTACCGTCGTCGCCACGGTGGCCGCGACCGCGGACGTGCGCGGAGCGATCGGTTTCTCCTCCTTCGGCGTCCTCGCCTACTACGCCGTCGCCAACGCCTCCGCATGGACCCTGAGCCCCGCTGAGGGCCGCCCGGTCCGGATCATCCCCGCGGTCGGCCTGGTCGGCTGCCTCGTACTGGCCTTCGCACTCCCGGCGTCCTCCGTGATCTCCGGAGCCGTCGTGCTCGCTGTCGGCGCCGCCGCCTACGCCGTCCGTCGCACGATCGCTCGCCAGGAGTAGGCACGTCCCCCGGCCGCAGTCCCGGTATTGACAGCGCCTTCGTAGCCGCACGTTCCCGTCGGATTTCCGCCAGCCATCGCCCGAGGCCGGCTGGTTGAGTGATCCACATGACGCCGAACCACACCCTCCACCACCAGGCCCTCGCCTTTCGAGCCCGCCACGTCCCCGGGCATCCGCTCGTCCTGCCGAACGCCTGGGACGCCCCGAGCGCCCGCATCATCGAGGACGCCGGGGCCTCCGCGGTGGCGACCACGAGCGCGGGGCTGGCCTGGGCCCTGGGAGCGGCGGACGGCGACCGGCTGGACCGCGACCGAGCCCTGGGCGCCGTCGCACGCATCGTCGACGCGGTCCGGGTGCCGGTGACCGCCGACATCGAGAGCGGCTACGCGCGGGACTCAGCCGGTGTCGGCGACACGATCCGCGCGGTGATCGCGGCGGGCGCGGTCGGCGTGAACATCGAGGACGCGCTGTACGAGGAGGACGTGCTGCACGGGAGCGGCGAGGGCCCGCTCCGGCCGGTCGCCGAGCAGGCCGAACGCCTCTCCACCGCCCGCGAGGCCGCAGACGAGGCGGGGGCGCCGCTGTTCGTGAACGCCCGGATCGACACCTTCCTCAGAGGAGCAGGAGGAGTGGACGGCACCCTGGAACGGGCAGCCGCCTTCCTCGCCGCGGGCGCCGACGGGATCTTCGTCCCCGGGGTTGTCGACCCGGTGACCGTGAAGGCGCTCGCCGAGGGTATCGATGGTCCGCTCAATGTGATGGCGGGCCCCGGGGCACCTCCGGTCGCCGAACTGGCCGCGCTCGGCGTCGCGCGCGTGAGCGTCGGATCGGGCATCACCCAGGCCGCACATGCCGTGGTCCGCCGCGCCGCGCGGGAACTGCTGGGCGCGGGGACCTACGAGTCGCTGGCCGGAGGGCTCGACTACGGCGAGCTCAACGCGCTCCTGGGAAGCGGAGGTTAGTATCGCAACCCAATCCGGGGGTTATGGCCTCGGCGTTCTTGTGTTCGGCGTTGACACCGGGCTTCAGCGCGGGCCCGCCGACGGTGCAGCCGTCGGCGGCGGCCTTCCCCGGCTCTGCGCGACGCCATCGTGACGGGGGCCTTCCCGGTGAGGCTGCTGGATGCCTGCGTGGTGTAGAAGCGCCCACTCTTGGCTAGTGGTGATGATGGGGCATGGTATGAGCGTGACTGCGGCATAGTACACAGTCCCGTTCATCCCGTGGCCGCGCCTGTTGACTGAGCGTGGGGAGGTCTTGGACCCATGGGTGACACTCTCGTCCCGACGCGGGCCGATGGAGATTCGGTGGATTCGGTCGGGCCGTCTCCGCCTCGGCCGCCGTATGCCCTTGCGCGGCGTCTGGTCTGGGACGATCCTGTGCTGCGACTGCACGTAGCTCTCCGTCCACCGGGTAGCCCGACCGCCGCGATCAGCGGCGATGACGGCTGCACGACCGTAGGGCCGATCGAGGTCGTTCCGGCTCACCCGGCTTGCCATGGTGGGGCGTTGGCCGTCACGACGAGGGCCCTCAAGAACTGTCCCGGACTGCTCCGAAAGATCATGGACAGTCGTCCGGACGGCGCCGACACGGACGATCTCGCCTTCGTCGTGGAGTATTTCGTGCGGCCCCTGGTACGGGTCTTCCGTACCGCACTGGACAGCTACGGACTGGTGTTCGCCGACCCTCTTGGGCCGGACACGGCCTTCGAACTGCGTACGGACCTGGCGGCCACCGGCCGGGTCCTGGTCATGGACAGCCTGTCCGTTGCCGGGGCCGCCGGTCTGATGACGCGTCGCGCGGCGACCCTGCGAGCGGCGCGGGAGTCGGAAACCGACCTGGGCGCCCTCACCACCTGGTCGTCGAGGAGTGCGGCAACCGCCGTCCCCAGCACGCTGCATGCCCTGGCGGAGGCCTTCTCACGGGCGCGTCCGGACTCGCGTACGGACCCGGGTGCGGCGTTCAGGGAGGTTCTTGCGGCGGAGATGCGTTATCTGCGGTCGGACACCGCACGTCTGCTCTCCGCGCACGCGAGCTGGGCCGCATGGGCACACAGCGTGCCGGAACAGCAGGAGCGCGCCCTCGCGCGCCTGCTGGCCAGGCTCCAGGATCGGGCACGGGAGTGCCGGGTCCTCCCGGACAAGCCGCTGCCTGTGGTCCTGATCGGTCCTCTGACGGATGTTGTCGAGCGGGCCCTGCCCGGCCTGCCGCAGTTATGCCGGGACGTGTGGCACGCGGGCGGGGAGACCGTCTTCCTGGCCGAGGGGCCGGGCTGCCCGGCGGCTCGGTACGCGTCGGGCCTCGCACGGTACGGAGTGCCCGATCCGACGGTGCTGACCCCGCGCTCGGCAGACGGCGCCGGGCCCGCCGCGGCCGCGGCGGCGCTCGCCCGGTGGGATCGGCGAGCGGAAGTCGTCGCCTGTCTCACGGTCCTGGACCCCACCGCGCGGGCTCCGGTCGGCTGGGAGGCGTTCGCGCACCAGTTCCCGCGAGCCACGCTGCTGGTCATCGGGGATGACGCCCGCGCCGGGTCCGGTGACGTGCCCATGCCCTCGTCTCCCACGCCACAGGTTCCGGATCGACCGGAGCCGGATGTGGTGCAGGCCCTGGAAATGCAGTCGCCGGCCACCGCACAGGTCAACACGCCTCCCGCTCCGACACTGCCGACCGCGAGGTCGCTGTCGTCCCTGCGGCTGGATGTGCTGCGGCACAATCCGGCGATCGAACAGCACGCCGTACGGTGGAGTGGCGAGGAGACCCGGCTGTTCGTCGACCACCTGGTCACGGCCGCCCGGCGCAATGCCGACCGCACCGCCCGCGCCGCCCGGGACACGCTGGGGCGCCGGCTGGTCGGGGCGCCGTCCGACGCCGAGCGGACCGTGCGCCTGATGCATCACATCCTGCAACGCAAACAGTTCAAGCACGGGCCCAGCTCCAACTACCCACCCGAGCTGGCGTTGCGGGAAATGCTCCCCTTCGTCCGGCGCGGCGAACCGGTCCCGATGGCCATGGTGTTCTTCCCCAACAAGTTCGCCCACAGCAAGCTGAAGGCAGTCGGCGACCTTCCCGATCTCGCCGAGCTCGCGATGCTGGTCCGCCTCCTGGAGCTCATGGAGGCCGTTCATCAGGTGTACCCCCCCGGTCTGTTCTTCTTCCTGGCGGCGGACAACCAGCACTATCGCGCCCACTCGCCCGCGAAGCTCGAGGAGGGCATGCTCACCATGAGCAGATACGCGGGAGCCGCGGGACTGTCCGGCAAAGTCGTCGAGATCGTCGCCTACGACGAACTCGCGGAACGGCATCAGGGCACCGCGTTCGTGGCGGCCCACCGGGCCCTGCGGGCCCGTATTCTGGCCGAGTACCGCGCCGCCCTGCGCGGCCTCGACATCACCTTGGGGCCGCTGCGTACGCTCCGCGAGGCGGATATACGCGACCCTCGGGGCAACTTCGCCGATCTGTTCCGGTCGCTGGTCTTCTCCGTACGGACGCCGGGTTTGCCCGGCGCCATGCCCGCCACCGGATCGTGGTGGAGCGAGGTCTACGCCGACCTGTACAACCTGGCCGAGGACTGCGCGACACCCGAAGTCATCGCGGCGCGCAAGGAGGTCCTGACCACCGCGTGGGACGACACCCTCCGGTACGTGGCCACCTGGCACGCCGACGCGCACACCGGCTACCGGTCCAAACTCGTTCCCGGTGGAGTGCAGGTGTCGCTGCGGCCCACGCCCGGCAGAATCGGTCTCAACCTGCTGGGCGGCACCGCCCTGTCGTCCGCGCACGCCACTGGTGCCATCGACACCCGGGGCGTCGTCTCCCGCGAGTTCGCGGTGGCTCTGCGGGACCAGTGCTTCGTCCCCCTGTACTCACCGCTGCTCGGTCCCGGGCAGCCGTTCGCCATGGTCCCGGTGACCGCCACCCAGGCGCGGGGGGACGGGGCCGGCGCCCGTATCGATCCGGCGTTTCTGCGCACCACGCGCCTGCGGCGGAGATGAACCGTGTTCCGGCAGGACCCGCCCGGCGCCGCCGGGTCAGCGCTCCCCGAGTTCGGCCCTGCGCACCTTGCCGCTGCTCTGGCGGGGGACGCTCGCCACGATCTGGCATGTCATGGGCACCTTGGCGTCGGACAGCCGTTCGCGGCAGTACGCGTCGACGGCCGCGGTGGTGACCGGATCGGCCGGGTCGGACGGTACGACGAGCGCGTGCACCGCCTGTCCCAGGTACTCGTGCCGTCGTCCGGTGACGACGGCGTCGGCGACGCCGGGCATCTCCAGCAACACCGCCTCGACCTCGGCGGGATAGACGTTCTTCCCGCCCACGTTGATCACGTTGCTCTTGCGGTCCACGAGGTAGAGGTAGCCGTCGGCGTCCAGGTGGCCGAGGTCGCCGACGGTGAGGAAGCCGTCCCGCTCGGGCAGGCGCGGTCCGTCGCCGAGGTAGCTCGGCTGCCCGACGCCCGGTGTCCGCATGAAGACCTCGCCGACCTCACCGGCCGGCAGCTGCCGCCCGCCGTCGTCGTAGATCCGTATCTCGCAGTCGGTCGGACGGCCGACGCTGCCCGGGCGTTTCAGCCACTCGTCGCCCCGGATCACCGTCCTGCCGACCCGTTCCTGGCTGGCGTAGATCTCATACACCCGCCCGGGATCGATCAGCTCCAGCCAGGCCCGCTTGACCTTCTCCGGGCAGGGACCCGCGCCGTGGTGCAGCGTCTCGATACTGGACAGGTCGTAGTCCCTCAGCCCCGGCACATCGAGCAGCATCCGCATCATCGCCGCCACCATCCGTACATAGCTGACCCGGTGTTCCTGCACGAGCTTCAGGAACAGCGACGGGACGAACCGCTCCATGATGATGACCCGGTGGTCGAGCGCCAGGCCCTGGTACAGCGCCTGGAACCCGGTGTGGTACGGCGGCAGGACCAGCAGTTGCGTCTGACCGAGCCGCATGCCCTGCGCCTTGTCGTGCCGAGCCTCCCAGGCGCCCGGCCGGTACGTCCACGGCCGCGGCCGCACGATCACCCGTGGCAGGCCCGTCGTACCGCCGGTCAGCGTGGCGGACCGCGGCGTGCCCTGCCGTGGGAGCGGAGTGTCGCTGTGCCGGCGCTCGCGCCACCACCCCGGCCGGATATCCGCCCCGTCGACGTCGCCGATCAGCACGTGTTCGCCGATCGCGGCGCCGAGGGCGGCACGCTCGGCCGCCGTTGCCTGCGGATCGAGCGGCACCACCAGGCAGCCGAGTTTCCAGGCGGCGACGGTCGCCGCCACATGGTCCGGACCGGCCGGCAGGGCCACCGCCACCGTTCTCCGCGAGGCGACACCGCGCTCGGCGAGACCGCGCGCCGCGGAGTTGGTCAGCCGCTCGAGCTCGGCCCACGTCAGCTTCGACACACCGCCGTTCGGCGCCACCGACAGGACGGCGGTGGCGGCCGGGTGTTCGGCGGCCAGCTGCCCGATGCGTTCGCCGATGGTGACGGTGGGCTCTGTGGACTCCGTGGACTCCTGCTGGGGAGAAGGCATGTACGGTCCTGCCTCTTCGCTGGGTCTCGAACGCCCCGATCGCCTCATGTAGGTTGGCACCATGCCGCGGCGGCGCGACTACCGGCTGTTCCTGATCAGCCAGACGATATCGAATGTCGGATCGTCTTTCACGGCCTTCGGCCTGCCACTCCTGGTGTTCAGACTCACCGGCTCCGCGGTGAACCTCGCGCTCACCACCGTCGCCGGATTCCTGCCCTACATACTGTTCGGCCTGGTGATCGGCGCCTGGGTCGACCGGGTGGACCGCCGCCGGGCGCTGGTCGGCGCGGTGGTGGCCCGGGGGCTGACGATCGCGGTCCTGCCGGTCCTCGGCGGCCTGGACGTGCTGACGGTGTGGGCCGTGTACGCGGTCGCGTTCGTCAACACGTCTCTGGGAATCGTCTCCTCCGCCGTCGAGAGCACGGCGATCCCCAGTCTGGTGTCCCGGGACGAACTGGCGGACGCCAATGGGAAACTGCGCGCCGGTTACGCGGCGGCGCAGGTCACCGGGCCGCTTCTGGCGGGAGCGCTGATCGGCGGCGGGTTACCGGTCACCGGTGTCTTCGCCATCGACGCCGTCTCGTTCTGGCTCGCGGCAACCCTGCTGCTGGCCATCCGCACCCGCTTCAGCGGGAACCCGCCACGGAAGGAGCGGCGCTCCGTCACCTCAGACATCGGCACCGGACTGCGGTATGTGCTGGCCGACCCGGTGCTGCGCGGTATCGCCCTGCACGCGGCGCTGTACAACCTGATCGGCTCCACCGTCACTTCCCAGCTCGTCCTGTTCGCCCATCAGCGGCTGGGAGCCGACGACGCGCAGGTCGGCCTGTTGTTCGCCTGCGGGGCTCTGGGCACAGCCGTCGCGCTGTTCACCTTCAGCCGCCTCGCACGCCAGGTGTCGTTCACCACGGCCACCCTGGGGCTGATGATGTGCTGGAGCGTCCTGGTGCTGGGGCTTTCGGTCAGTACCGATATCCGCCTCGGCGCGGTGTTCTGGGCGTGCGCGGCCGGGCTGCCGTCCGTCTACGCCGTCAGGACGCTGACGCTACGTCAGACGGTCGTGCCCGACCACCTTCTGGGCCGTGTGCAGACGACCGGACAGGTGCTCGCCTGGTCGGCACAGCCCATCGGCGCCTTCATCGGCGCCTGGCTCGTCAGCGCCACCGGACGTATCGCGGTGGTGTACGCCGGAACGGCCGTGCTCATGGCCGCCGTCACCGGCTGCTTCTGGCTGGGCCCGCTCGGAAAGGCCGACATACGTGAGTGACCGAGTGACCCGATGATGCCCCGCCGCGCCTCGAAGACAGGAGGAGAAACGATGAACGAGCCCCGTGCGCAGATGTCCGATGTTCCGGCCGAGGTGCTTGGCATGATCAGGTCGGCCGTTCAGGCGCTCCCGCAGGTGTCCGACGCGGTCGCGCTGGACTGGCGGGTCCCGCTGCCCACGCGCGGCCGGCACCTCGCCGATGTGCTGCCCACAGTATCCGGGCGAGAGCCGACGGACACGGCGGAGGGGCCGGGCGCGGACGCCGCCGAAGACACCACCGCGGCCCCCGACGACGAAACACTGGCAGAGGACGGAACACCGGCCGAGGACGATGCCCGGGAACCCTCCGTCCTCGGCTCAGGCTCACTCGGCCTGCCCGTCGACCACCCCCGTACCCTGCACGCGGCCCTGGCCAGGGCCGCCGAGAAGGCACCGGAGCGAGGGATCACCTTCCTGACCCGGCAAGGCACCAGTGTCCATATGACCTACCCCAGGCTCCTCGCCGACGCCGAGCGCGCCCTGGCCGGGTTACGCGCGCTCGGTCTGCGCCCGGGCGACTCGGTCCTCTTCCAGTTCGACGCCAACCACTCCTTCGTGACCGCCTTCTGGGCCTGCGTCCTCGGTGGTTTCCTGCCCGCCCCGATGGCCGTGGTCCCGGACGGGGAACGGGGCTCGGGCAAGCTCCGCAACACCTGGTCGCTGCTTGGCCATCCGCTGATCCTCACCGACCTCGACGCCGCGGAGCTGGCGGACGCCCTGTCAGGGCAGTGGGGCACAGGTGTCCGGGTGGCCGCCATCGCCGACATCATGGCCGACCGCAGGGACCGGGACTGGTTCGCGGCGAGGCCTGACAGTCCCGCGCTCAACCTGCTCACGTCGGGCAGCACCGGACTACCCAAGTGCGTACGGCACAACCACCACAGCATCGTGGCCCGCACCTGGGGAGACGCCGTGGTGAACCGGCTCACCGAGGACGACGTCACCCTCAACTGGATCGCGATGGACCATGTGATGGGCTCGGTGATGGCACACACCCGGGATGTGTTTCTGTGCTGCGCCCAGGTGAACGTCACCCCCGACATGTTCGCCGCCCGCCCCCTGAACTGGCTCGACTGGATCGACCGCTACCGCGTCACCAACATCTCGGCCCCCAACTTCGCCTTCGCGCTGGTCAACGGGTACGCCGACGAAATCGCCGAAGGCCGGTGGGACCTCAGCTCGCTGCGGGTCATCTACAACGGCGGTGAGCCGGTGGTCAGCGGCACCGCGCACACCTTTCTCACCCTCCTCGCCCGCCACGGTCTGCGACCCGACGCCATGATGGTCGTCTGGGGCATGTCGGAAACGGCCTCCGCGGTCACCCACGCCCCGCTGTCGCGCGACGACCGGACCCTCGGCGTGGTCGTGGTCGACCAGGACTCCCTGGGTGGGGATCTGCGGCCCGCGCGGCCGGGCTCCCCCCGGACCGTCACCTTCACCTCGGTCGGCGAGCCGGTGCCCGGGGCCCTGCTGCGCATCGTCGACGCGCACGGGGCGGTGGCGCCACGCGGCCGTGTGGGCCGCCTGGAGGTGACCGGCGAGACCATGATGACCGGCTACTTCGGCAACGAGGAGGCGAACGCCGAGGCGTACACCGCCGACGGCTGGTTCCGGACCGGGGACCTGGCCTTCGTATGGGACGGCGGTCTCGTCATCGCCGGGCGGGAACGCGACCTCATCATCGTCAACGGGGCGAACTACTTCTGCCACGAGATCGAGGACGTCGTGACCTCGATCCCGGGCGTCGCACCGTCCTCGGCGGCGGCCTGCGGACTCTTCTCTCCCGACATCGGCACCGACCGCCTGCTGGTCTTCTTCGTACCCGACGTACCCGACGTACCCGACGTACCCGACCCCGCGCCCGACACCACCGGGCGACCCGGTCGGCCCGAACGGTCTGAACAGTCAGAACGGTCTGACGACGACGGCCTCTCACGTCAAGCGGACCTCGTCCGCGCCATCACGACCGGCGTCGCCGCGCGGACCGGCCTCGCTCCGTACCGTGTCGTGCCGCTGGCCGCCGAGGAGTTCCCGCGCACCGTGTCGGGCAAGATCCAGCGCGGACAGCTCCTGGCGTCCTACACCGCCGGCTCCTTCGACGAGCGCCTTCGCCGGCTGGAAGTCGTCGAGGAGGGCCCGCACACCGTGCCGCCCTGGTTCTTCGCCCCGGTGTGGGAAGAGGCCCCGCTGCGCGCCGCCGCACCCCCGGCGAAGTCTCCCAACCCCCTCGTCGTCTTTGCCGACGACCACGAGGACGGCCTCCTGGCCGGGGCCGCGGCGGCGCGGACGCCCGGCCCGGTGATCGTCGTCCGCCCGGCGGACGGGCCCTACGGCCTGCGCGAGGAGGCGGACGGCTATCGGCTGGACCCCGAGGACGAAGCCGGCTACCGAGCGCTGCTGGCGGCCGTCGCGCGCGAACACCCGGAAGTCGACGGGATCGTCCACGCCTGGTCGCTCGCCGGTGACGCCCCCGAGGACATCCCCGGGGGCCTGCGCCGTGGGGCGCTGTCCGTCGCGAGGCTGGTCCGAGCGCTGGCCGACAGCCCGTTCCCGACCGCCCCGCTCCTGGTGGCAACCCGGCTCCCCGTCGCTCCGGAGGGGGCTTCGCCCGCGCCGACCACCCCGGGGGCGCTCGCCAACGGAGCGCTCACCGGGCTGGTGAGGAGCGTGGCGACCGAGCGTGGAGAGGGGGTGACCCGCCTGGTCGACGTGGCCGACGACGCCGGACGCGCGGCCCTGATCACCGCCATCCGCGCCGAACTCGCCTGCCCCGGGGAGACGCTGACGCGCTACGCCGCCGGGCGGCGCCTGGCCGCCCGGCTCCAGCCGATCGCCGTACCGGCCCTCTCCCGCCCCGGCGACGCGTTCCGCGAAGGCGCCCTGTACGCCATCACCGGCGGCCTCGGCGGCATCGGCCAGGAGATCGCACACCACCTGGCGACCGCGTACGGCGCCAAGGTCCTGCTGCTCGGGCGCCAGGACGCCGCCGAGACGCCCGTTCCCTCCCCGCTGCCGCCGGAGAGCAAGGGCGAGATCCGCTACGAGCGCGCCGACGTGACCGACACCGACGCGCTCGGCGACGCGGTGGCCAGGGCCGAGCGGGCATGGCGGCAGCCGCTGGCAGGAGTACTCCACCTGGCCGGGCGGTCCCTGCGCCACCAATGGGACGACATCACCGCGCATGTGGTGGCACACGCACCATCCGAGGAATACGAGCAGACCCTCGCGCCCAAGACGGTGGGCACACTCGCGGCGGCACATCTGCTGGACGACCGGCCGGACACCTTTCTCCTGCTCTTCTCCTCGGTGAACGGCTACTTCGGCGGCACCGGCTTCGGCGCCTACGCCGCGGCCAGCAGCTTCCAGGACACCTTCGCCGCCTACTGGGCCGCCACCAGGGGCCGTGATGTGCGGTCGCTCGCCTGGAGCCAGTGGAGCGGTGTCGGCATGAACGCCGACGGGCCGATGACGGCAGCCGCGGCGGCCCGCGGATTCCGCCCGATCACACCGGCACAGGGGCTCGGCTCGCTGCTCCTGGCACGCGCCGGCGCCGAACGCCACCTGCTGATCGGTCTGGACGCGCACAACCCGGACATCAGCCCGCTGCTGGCCGACGCGGCGACCCGGCGGGCCGTTCTCCTCGGATACACAGGCGGGGCGCGGGCCGAAGACGTGCTGAAGGCCGCGGCAGGTGTCGCCGACGGCGGTGTGCCCGTCCATGTCGCCTCCGTACCGACCCTCCCGCACACCCCGGCCGGAGAGATCGATGGCACCGCCCTGGCACGCCTGGCGATCGGCAGCCGTGATCCTTCACGGACCCAGCCGCCGAAGGCGGGTCTTGAGACCGATATCGCCCGTGTCGTCTGCGACGTCCTGGGCCGTGGGTTCATCGGCCGGGAGGAGAGCTTCTTCGAAGTCGGCGGAAACTCGTTGTTCGCCGCACGGCTGCAGCACGAGGTCGCCCGGCGGCTGGAACGCAGGCTGCCGCTGCGCGCGCTGTACCGACATCCGACGGTACGGGCTCTCGCCACCGCCCTGCGGGAGCAGGAGGGCTGACGCCGGGGCGTCGGCGACACGACCCCGGCCACCGCCAACGCCCCGGTCAGCCCGTGAGTCGGTCAGCCCGTGAGTCGGTCAGCCGGTCGGCCGGTACGGTCAGCCGGTCAGCTGGTCAGCTGGTCAGCTGGTCAGAATCCTGCTGAGTTCCGCGGCCGCTTCGGCGCCCAGGACAGTGAAGTGGTCGCCCGGTACCCGGCGCACCTCCACCCCGCCGTCGGCCAGAGCGCCCCAGCCACCCGCCGGACCGGCCTGCGGCCGTCCCGGGCGCCGCGGCCGAAGCAGCAGGAGCGGTCCGGGGAAACGGGTGGGCCGGTGCCGCTCGGCGGCCCGTGCCGCCGCGTCGAAGACGCCCCAGTACCGGGCGACCTCCTCGTCGTCGATCTCCCGCGGCGGCACGCCGATCTCCCGCAGCCGGCTGATGATCCATCCGAGCGGGTCGTTGTCCTGGGTGCCGGCGGACCGCCGCGGTGTCGGCGGAGCCGACAGTCCTCGTTCTCGGGCGAACGTGGCGACGAACTCGGCCGCCCTGTGCCCGGCCGTGGCCGGTTCGGCCACCGGATAGCTGTCGATCAGCACCGGCGGCTCGACGCGCAGTCCTTCCCGGACGAGCTCGCACGCGACCCCGAACGCGACAACACCACCGAACGACCAGCCGGCCAGCCGATACGGTCCGGTCGGCCACACGCGTCGGACGACCGCCGCCTGACGGGCGGCCAGGCGCGCCAGGTCGTTCTCGGGGCTGGTGCCCTCGTCCAAGCCGGGGGCCCGCAGCCCGAACACGGCGGGCCCCGGCGGAAGGTGCCGGACCAGGTCCCGGTAGCACAGGACTCCGCCGCCCAGCGGTGCGAAGAGGAACAGCGGCGGCTGGTCGCCGGTGCCCGCGCGGAGCTGTACGACACCGTCGGGGGCCGGATCCGGGGGCCGGTCCGCGCGCAGCGATCCGGCAAGCTGCTCGACCGTCGGCTCCCGCAGGAAAGCGGCCAGGGAGGGACGGCGGCCGAACGCGGTCTCGACGCGGGCCATCAACTGTGCGGCGAGGATCGAGTGGCCGCCCAGCGCGAAGAAGTCGTCCGTCACGCCCAATGGCGACACGCCGAGCAGCTCCTCCGCCAACTCCGTCAGGGCGCGCTCGGTGTCGTCGTGCGGAGACACCGCGCCGCGCTGTTCCGGCCGGTCGCCCGGCGCGGGCAGGCGCCGACGGTCGGTCTTGCCGTTGGGTGACAGTGGCAGCTCGTCGAGGAACACCACGGACGAGGGCACCATGGGCAGCGGCAGTCGGTGGCGCAGAAACGCCAGGAGGTCACCGGCGAGCCGGTCGGGGCTGATGTACCTCTCCTCGGGGCCGCCGTGCTCTTCCCCGAGCAGCCGGTCGGCCTCGTCCTCCCGGCCCGAGTCGGCGACCGGCCCGTCACACCCGCCGGTCCCCCGCGGTCCAGCGGGCTCACGGGACCCAGCCGCCTCACGCGAGGCGTGCGAGGCGTGGACCACGCGCAGCCCGTCGGCAGCCGCCTGGCCGGTGCTGTCGTCCACGGCCACCGTGTAGCCGCGCGACCGCAGCAGTTCGAGCACGGCGGCCAGCCGACCGTCGGCATCGTCCACCTCGATCACGATCCGCCGGATCAGTGGCCAGTGCCCGTCGGTGATCCCGGCCAGCACATCCAGTTCGCCGCGCTCGACGTCGATCTTCAGCAGATCGATCCGGGCGATCTCCTGCTCCTCGATGACGCTCGACAAGGTGATGACGGGTCGGATCATCCGCGTCACGCCGAGCCGCGCGTCGAGAATGTCCTCCACATCCCGCCCGGACGCGGCCGGCCCGAGATCCTTCGACGCGATCGTACGCATGCGCTGCCGATCGAGCCGGGAGTCGGCGTATCGGCCGGAGAGCATGGAGACACCGGGGTAGAAGGTGAACTCCGCGGTCCCCGGCCGGTCACCCAGCGCCTTGTCGAACACCCGCGCGTCGATGCCGTGGAGCTCGGCGTTGAGGCGCAGGATGTCGCACACCTGGGGCACGGGTTCGAAGGCGTACACCAGCGGATCGCGGCAGTCGCGGTGCGCGAAGAGGCTGAACAGACCGATGTTGGCACCGACGTCGAAGACCACCGCACGGTCCGGCAGCCGGACACCGGGCGGGGCATACGTACGGGCCGGGAAGATCTCGCCGTACATGAAGGCGGTCTCTCCGCCATGCCGGTGGAACACCGGCGTACCGTCCGGCAGCACGGTCCTGTGCTGCCCCACGGCGCGGCCGGTGCGGTCCAAACCCGCCAGGCGCCGCGGCACGCCCGCCCGCCGCGGCTCGGGGACGGCGTAGGCCACCAGCTGCGGGCCGCCGGGGGTGTCCGCACGCAGTGCCACGGCCGCGGCCTCCACCGCCGGGTGGGCGGTGAGCGCCGCCTCGATCTCGCCGAGTTCCATCCGGACTCCGCGCAGCTTGACCTGGTCGTCGCGGCGGCCCAGAAACTCCAGTGCCCCGTCGGGGCGGTGGCGCGCCCGGTCACCCGTCCGGAACAGCCGTCGTCCGGGGCCGGGGCGGAACGGGTCGGGCGGAAAGCGGAGTTCGGTCAGGGTGTCGCGCCCGAGATAGCCACGGCCTACGCCGACACCGCCGATGCACAGCTCGCCCGGTACCCCCGCCGGCACCGGCTGCAGATGCCTGTCGACCACATAGAGCTGGGTGTTGGCGATCGGGCGGCCGATGGGCACGGTATCCGGACGGGGACCGCGCCGGCACCGCCAGAAGGCCACATCGACCGCGGCCTCCGCCGGGCCGTACAGGTTGTACAGGTCGGCGGCGATCCTGCGCCGACACCGCTCCTGCAACCCGGGGTCCAGCGCCTCCCCGCTGCACAGCACCCGGCGCAGAGACGCAGTGGCCTCCTCGACCCCGGGCCGGGCCAGAAACAGGTGGAGCATCGACGGTACGAAGTGCACCGTGGTGATCCGCTGCTCCCGGATGACCCGGGCGAGGTAGTCCGGATCGCGATGTCCACCGGGCTCGGCCAGCACCAGCCGGGCCCCGGAGATCAGTGGCCAGAAGAACTCCCAGACGCAGACGTCGAAGGTGACCGGCGTCTTCTGCAGGACGGCGTCCCCCGCGTCGAGCGGGAATTGGGCCTGCATCCAGCGCAGCCGGTTGACGATGCCCTCGTGGGTGTTGACGGCCCCGTTCGGCTTCCCGGTGGACCCGGAGGTGTACAGCACGTACGCCATCCGGCGCGGCTCGACCGGCGCCCGAGGCGCCGGTGGCCGCGGTTCCTCGGCCCGGACCGCGTCGACGACCACCACCGGCAGGTCCATGGGCAGGACCACGGGCAGTCGCCGACGCAGCGACTCGGAGGTGACCAGGACGGCGGGGGACGCGTCACCGAGGAGTGCGGCGAGGCGTCCCGGCGGGTCGTCCGGACTCAGCGGCATGAAAGCGGCCCCGGACTTCAGCGTCGCCAGGAGCACCATGACGAGGTCGAAGGACCGCTCCAGGCAGACGGCCACGATGCGCTCGGCACCGGCGCCCAGGTCCCGCAGATGCGCGGCCAGGTGATCGGCACCGGCGTCGAGTGCGGAGTAGCTGAGCGTACGGTCGCCGAAGACGACGGCCGGAGCGTCCGGGGAGCGGCGTACCTGCTCCTCCACCAGTTCGTGGAGCGCGGCGAACCCGCCGAGGTCGATATCGGTGTCGTTGAACGTCACGAGCAGTTCGTGCCGCTCCTCGGGTTCCAGAAGCTCCAGCCGGGACACCGGCCGCTCCGGGTCGGCGACGGCCGCACCGAGCAGATTCACCAGGTGCCGGGCCATACGGGCAACGGTCTTCTCGTCGAACAGGTCGGCCGCGTAGGTGAGCAGGCAGCGGGTCCGGTCCGCCTCGATACGCATATGCAGTTCGAGGTCGAACCTCGTGGCCGGATTGGACAGGCCGAACGGCTCGGCGCGCACCGGCCCCAGGCCGATGGCGGGCACACGGCCGTCATGGAGGACCAGGGCCACCTGGGCCAGTGGGTTACGACTGGCGTCCTGCTCCACGGGGAGTTCGGCCACCAGCCGTTCAAAGGGCACGTTCCGGTGCTCGTGCGCCTCCAGGAACGTGTCGCGCACGCGGTGCAGCAGCTCACGGAACGATGGGGCGCCGCCGAAGTCGATCCGCATGACGACGGTGTCGGCGAAGAACCCGACCAGCTGTTCCAGCTCCGGCCGGGTCCGGTTGTCGACGGGCGTGGCGACGCACACATCGTCCTGGTCGCAGTATCGGGCGAGCAGCGCGGCCCAGGCCGCGAGCATGACGAGGTACGGTGTGCCGTCCTCGTCCTCGCCGGACCGCGCCATCGCCCGGGTCAGGTCCTGGGGCAGGCTGAAGGAGTACCTTCCGCCGGTCAGGTTCTGCACTGCCGGGCGTGGCCGGTCCGTGGGCAGGTCGAGCGGTGTCAGTCCGGCCAGCCGACGCCGCCAGTGGGCGATCTCCCGCTCGGCGTCGGCACCCTCAGCCCGCTGCCGCTGCCAGGTGGCGTAGTCGGCGTACTGGAGTGGCGGCTCGGGCAGATCCGGCGGTACCCCTTGAACAAAGGCGGTGTACAGGGCGGAGATTTCACGGGCGATCAGGTTGAGGGAGACCGCGTCGCACACCGAGTGATGTATGTGCAGGACGAGCGCGTGCAGCCGCGGGGTGAAGCGGAAGAGCGTGGCCCGCAGCAACGGGCCGGATGCCAGCGGAAGGCCTTCTTCGACACGCTTCCGGGCCAGACGGACCACCGTATCGGTGATGTCCTCGTCGGTGGCCTGGGCCACCTGCACCACCGGAAGAGCGATTGGTGTGGCCGACGTGGCCGACGCGACCGACTGCCAGGGGCGCCCGGACACGTCCAGCGGGAAGGACGTCCGCAGGACCTCGTGGCGACGGACGAGTTCGTCGAGCGCGCGCCGGAGCACCACCGGATCCAGGTCGCCGACGAGCCGGAACCCGGTGCCCATGACATAGGCCGTGCTACTCGGCACCAACTGATCCAGAAACCACAGCCGTTCCTGACCGAAGGAGAGCGGTGGCATGGCGGGCCGGGAGATGCCGGTGAGTTCGCCGCCCGCCGCTTTGGGCGCGGCCGGCAGCGCCGCCGCCAGCTTCTCGGCGGTGCGGTGCTGGAACAGCAGGCGCAGCGGCACCTCCAGGTCGAGCCGCTGGCGCAGCCGGGCGGCGACCCGGGTGGCACGCAGCGAACTGCCGCCGACATGAAAGAAGTTGTCGCCGGGGCGGATGCCGGTGACATCGAGCACCTCCTGCCAGACGTCCAGCACCAGACGCTCCGCGGGGGTCAGCGGCCGCGCGACAGAGTCCGGCGCGGTCACGGCCGCATCCGGCCGATCATCGAGGCGGCGCACCCGCGGCACGGATGTGGCCGACCCGTGCACGGATGTGGCCGACCCGTCCGACGGCCGCCGGCTGCGAGTCGCCGCAACACCCGGCAGGGGCTGGTCGGGGGACACGACCATCGCGCCGAGAACCCTCTCGATCCGGCTCACCAGCGTCGCGATCGTGTCCCGGTCGTAGAGATCGGTGGCGTAGGCGGCCTTGCCCGAGACACCACCATCGGCCCGCAACCACATATGCAGTTCGAGGTCGAAACGGATCGACCGCGACGAGACGCCGACCGGTTCCGCGAAGACCTCCGGCTCGGTGAACCGCGCCCCCGGCGGTACGTCCTCGAACTGGAACACGACCTGGATGAGCGGATTGCGGGAGAGGTCACGGTCGATGTCCAGCCCCGCGACGATCTGCTCAAACGGAAGCTCACCGTTTCCGAGCGCCCCGAGCACCGCCGACCGCACCCGCTTGAGCGCGGCCAGGGCTGGCGGGCCGCCACGGAGGTCGATGCGGAGCGGCAGCGTGTTGACGAACATGCCGATCAGCTCAGGGTGGTCGAACCGTCCCCGGCTCATTACCGGTACGCCGATGATCAGGTCGTCGGTACCGCTGGACTGCGCCACGGCCCCGGCGAATGCCGTCAGCATCGTCATGAACATCGTCGTGCGGCCCTGCCGCGACAGTTCGTGGGCTCCCTTCACCAGGGAATCCGGGAGTGAGAAGGCGTACGTCTCGCCTCGGAACCCCCGCGTCGGAGGGCGAGGCCGGTCGCCGGGAACCTCCAGCACCGCCGGGGCACCGATCAGCGAATCCCACCAGTAGCGGAGTCGGCTCCGACGCTTCTCCTCGGTCAGTTCCTCACGTTGTCGGCGGGCGAAGTCCCAGTACTGGGCGGGGAGTTCGGGCATCGGCGCGGCGTCGCCCGCGAGGTGGTCGGCGTACCGTTCGGCGAGTTCGGGGGCGAAGACGCGGTCCAGGGACCACCGGTCGGCCACGATGTGATGGAACACCACATGCAACAAGTGCTCGGTCTCGTCCAGACGGGTAAGCCGGGCGCGGACGGGGAGGTCATGAGCGAGGTCGAACGGGCGCCGAGCGAGCTCGAGGTTGAGTCGTGACACTTCCGCCTGCCGCTGTGCCGTCGGCAGCCCGCTCACGTCGGCCGTTTCGAAGGTCCAGCGGGACTGCGGCGGATCGACGATCAACTCGGGGCGGTCGTCGCGCTCGACGATCCTCGTACGCAGGATGGCGTGACGGCGCACCACATCGGCGAACGCGTTCTCCAGCGCCTGTCGCTCCAGCGCCCCGCACAGCCGGTAGCCACGCGACATGTTGTAGAAGGGGCTGGCCGGTTGGAGCCGGCAGAGGAACCACAGTGCTTCCTGGCTGAACGACAGTGGCCGCTGGTCCATTCCCACATCGTAGGCCGCCGACTACAGGATGCGGGATGCGTGGCATTACGAGAGGCCGGGGCCGTGTGATTAGCTGGGCCGGTGGCTACGTTCGCATTCGACACACCCTGCCTGGGCAGAGTTCGTCGGCCCAACGCGCACCATCGCCTGTTCTGTCTTCCCTTTCCGGGCGCCGCCGCCTCGGCCTTTCTGCCCTGGGCGGATGTGCTGCCGCTGGACGTCGAGCTGTGGGCGGTGCAACTGCCGGGGCGCGAGGACCGCTTCGTGGAGCCTCCGCAGACCTGCTTCGAAACGCTGGTCGACGAACTCGCCGACGCGATCGCACCGCACACGGCCGACACGCCGTTCGCACTGTTCGGTCACAGTGGCGGGGCTCTGCTCGCCTTCGAGCTCGCCCGCGCGTTGCGAGAGCGAGGACAGCCCGCGCCGACCCGCTTGTTCCTCAGCGCGGAGCCTCCCCCAGATGTGCCGCGCTCTGCCACCAAGCTCCACACACTCGACGACGCGGAGCTCGTACAGCGGCTCCGAACCCGGGGCGGTACTCCGCCGGAGATCGCCGAGAACGAGGAGCTGATGGAGTTGTTGCTTCCGGTGCTGCGGGCGGACTTCACCTGGTACGAGACGTACGAGTATCGGCCCGGCCCACAACTCGAGAGCCCGGTCACGGCGTTCGTCGGCCACGACGACCCGATCGTCGGCGCCGAGGCAGTGTCAGGGTGGCGTTCCCACACGACCGGCTCTTTCGAGGCCAGGGGTGTCACGGGAGGCCACTTCTTCGTACAGGACGCCATGGAGGAGATCGTTTCCCATGTGGTACGGGCACTGCGGCCGCCTTCTTAGCTGTCCGTCTCTCTGAGCTCCCCTGAGCCGGGTGAGCGGACCGAGCCGGGTGAGCGGACCGTCACCGCCACGGCGTCCACAGCGGGAGGAAGGGCCTCGATGCAGGACAGCCCCTATGAGTGCGTGCTCGACATCGTGCGTCGAGTCCTGCGCGTCGACACCCTCGACGTGCGCAAGGACTTCTTCGATCTGGCAGCGACCTCTCTGTCCATCATGCAGATCGTGAGTCTGGTCAAGCAGGAGTGCGGTGCGCCGGTGTCCATCATGGAGGCATTTGACGCGTGTGACATCGACTCGTTCGCCAGAATGGCGGCAGAACGGTGCGGGGGCCGATAGATGATCCACACAGGTCGGAACCCTGTCCGCGGCTCTTCCGCCCCTGTCGAACGTTCTCGCCGTAAGCCCTGGTGAAGGTGGCGGCCGCCCGAATCCGCGATGTCGGCGCCGTCCGGGGAGCACTCGGCCCAAGTGGTCCGGTCCGGATTTCCTTCGGGGGTTGACGGCGGAGGCAGGGGTGTTGTCCCGTCTCACGAGACGTCGTCTCTGTCTCACCTGACCTTGTTCAGTTCGCATTCCGGGAACAAGGTCAGGTGAGCCTGTCCAGGCCGGCGCCGGGCTCCTGTCCCCCGCCGCGCGGCGCCTTGCCGGGCCGAGCGAGTGGGGTCCGAAGCTCAGTTCCTCGTCGGCGCCGGGGCGTTCGCCGGCCCGGCCAGGTGCTCGGGTTCGAGTACGAAGACGGGGATCACGCGGTGGGTCTTCTCCTGGTACTCGGCGTACGGCGGATACGCCGCGACCGCGCGCTGCCACCACAGGGCCTTCTCGTCCCCGGTGACCTCACGGGCCATCATGCCCTGGCGTTCGGGGCCGTCTTGGAGATCCACCTGCGGGTCGGCCTTGAGGTTGAAGTACCAGACCGGGTGGCGCGGGAAGCCGCCCTTCGAGGCCACCGCCGCGTACCGCCCCTCGTGCTCCACGCGCATCAGCGGAATCTTGCGGATCCTGCCGCTCTTCGCGCCGCGCATCGTGACAATGACGACCGGCAGGCCCGTGTCCCAGAGCGTTGTGCCCTGTGTACCACCCGAACTCTCATACAGCTCGACCTGTTCGCGCACCCACTGCGCCGGACTCGGCTCGTACTCGCCCTCAAGAGGCATAGCATTCACCCCATTGTCGTGTACGGATTATGTCGGGACAGTCCAACACAAACCTCGCGCGAAGGGGAGACCGCCATTCCCGCTCTGCCGACGACTTCAAGTGAGACGGCAAGGTTCCGGTGTCGCACCCGGCTTTGTGTCTCCGCAGGTCAGGGTATCCCCGGGCAGCAAGGGCGAATGAGACAGGACAGTTGCGGTCGGTGTCTGGTCAGATGCCGGGGGCGGCGAGGTAAAGCTGGCGGGCGCAGGAGTGCTTCTGCGGGGGTGCCCGTGGGGCCGCCCGTGGGCAGCAGGGAGTCCTCGCAGCAGTCGCTGCCGGCCGTAGTAGGTCGTGATCCACTTCTCCCGATCGGCCTGCCTGCCTTGCCCGTTGCCACCGCCTGCCCGATAGCCCTGCGCGCCGCCGAGCGCGAGCGGCTGAAGAAGATGGCCTACGGTCACAAAACCGAGTACCGGTTACGCACGCGCACGCAGGTGGTGCTGCATGCCGCACGAGGACGCTCCAACGCGCGCATCGCCCGGGAAACGGGGGCCTGCGCCTGGACACGGTCCGCTGCTGGCGGGACCGGTTCGCCGAGCACGGTCTCGGCAGGCTGAGGGACCGCGAAAGGTCCGGACGACCGCCGTCGTTCAGTGCGCTGCCGGCAGCCCAGGTCAAGGCCCTGGCCTGCCGGCTGTCGGCCGAGACCGGGGTACCGCTGTCGCGCTGGTCGTGCCCGGAGCTGGCCCGCGAGGTCGTCGCCCAGGCGATCGCCGGCTCGGTCTCCGCCTCCACCGTGCGCCGCTGGCTGGCCGACGACGCGCTCAACCCCTGGCAGCAGCGCTCCTGGATCTTCATCACCGACCCCGACTTCCGGATCAAGCCCGAGCGGGCGCTCGGGTTGTACGCCCGCACCTGGCAGGGCGTCCCGCTCGGCGAGGACGAGTACGTCATCAGCGCAGACGAGAAGACCTCGATCCAGGCCCGCTGCCGCTGCCACCCCACCCTTGCCCCCGGCCAGGCCCGCGCGATGCGCGTCAACCTCGTCCCACCCAACGACTTCACCGACCTCGCCCAGGTCAGGGACCGGCTCCGAACATTCGAAGACCGATACGGTCTGCGGAAGTCAGGACCTCGCGACCGGCGTCGGTGAGGTGGAGTTCCTGCACATGGCGATGGTGCGGGTGCGGACGGCGCTCCAGTTGGTCCCGGCCCTCGATGCGTGCCCACCAGCCAGGCCTCGGCCTGGGGAGTGACGTTCGGGCGGCGGGCGGCCTCCGCCGCCGACCTGTCCGCGATGGTCGCCGACCCGAGTTCGGCTGAGCCGTCGAGGCTCAGATACGAGCCCGGATCTATTTCACGGGATGCCCCAGCTCATCCGCAAGTATCGTCAGCTCGTCCGTACTGAACCAGAGGCGTTCGGGTTCCAGATCGCGATACGGTCACGACGTCGTGCCACATCACGTCGATCTCCACCTCCACACCGTCGACAACTCCCGGAGTCAGTTCCTCGACGAGCGAGACGACGCGGCCAGCCGCGTCACGTCCCGGCTGCCACTGAGGATCAGTCGGAATGATCGACAGGACATCATCGCTCATGGATTCCTCGCTCTCGCAAGTGTCGCGCCCTCCTGGCTGGAAACGTCCGGCACGGACCAGTGACGTCTTCTCAGCGGTGATCAATTCCAGATTCGGTTGAGGGCGAGGGCGGCTGCAGACCACCGCCGACAGATCTCTGGCGCCCGGTCAGAGCGCGATAAGGCCCGCCTCCGTCGGCTTGAATCCGCAGGCGTCGAAGTAGAACGCCCGCAGGTTGCCGTCGAAGTCGACGTGCAGCCACTCGCATTGCGCCGCCCGGGCGCCCTGGACAGCTGCGGCGATCAGTTCGGCCCCGATCCCGGAGCGGCGAAGGTCGCCCCTGACCAAGGTGTCCAGGATGAAGGCGTGGACCCCACCGTCCCAAGCGACGTTGACGAAGCCGACAAGTTCGCCGTCGCGCCGGGCGCAGACCCAACCGAGGCTGTGGCGATGGACCTGCTCCAGCCAGTCGATGTTCAGGACCCGATGGTTGAAGCCCTCCGCGTGCAGCGCGTTGACGGCTGTGTTCTCGAACTCGCCCCGCCATTCGTATGTGATCGTCATTCCGTGAGTGTAGGACGCCCGGGCAACCGCCGTGGCGCTTCAACCATGCCCGAGCGGGTCACCCTTGAGAAAACGTCGGTGAGTGTTCCCAAAACTCAGCAGCATTCCGGAGCCGCCTTACCGTCGGATGATTCCGCTCCCCACCAACATCTCTCTCGCTTTTCGCCTACGCGGCCAACCCCACCAGAAGCGGCCCGGGGCTTGTGCCGTCAGCACCTCATCTACAGATCGAACTCCAGGTGTTCCAGGTCGGTGAATTCCACTTCCAGGCCGTGGGCGCGGCGGCCGTTGTCGCGGAAGTAGACCTCGCCCAGGGCCTCGGCGGTGATGTCGCGCAGTTGCTGTTCGGTGGCTCCGGTTTCCTGGGCTTCGAAGAGGCGGGCGGCGTGCTGCGGTGGCAGGGCGAGAGTGGGGAGGTGGCGCAGGCGGGCGTCGTCGGTGGTACCGGGGGCGGCGGTGAAGCCGAAGCGGGCGCGGACGTCGATGACGATGCCGGTGGTGGTGGCCGCGGTCTGTTTGGCCTTGGCGCGGATCTGGGGCTGCCAGCGCTTTTTGACCTCGTGCTCTATCCGCTTGGCGAGGTCCTTGCGGGGCTTTTTGATCTGGTCCTTTACATAGCGTTCGACGGTGCGCTGGGTGATCCCGAGCAGCTGGGCGACCGCCCTGGTGCCCTTGAGTTGCTTGACCAGGTAGCGCATCTGGGCGCCGGCGGACTTGGGGATGGGGCGGGTGAACGCGCCCTGGACCGCCTTGTCGAGCCCTTCCCCGACCGTGACCATCGGCTCGCTCTCCCTATTCTCCGTCGTCCTTGGCGGTGACTTCGCCTGTCTTGATGTACCGGGCCAGGTTCAGGTTCGGGCTGTACTGCTCGCGGACTTCCTCGCCCCACAGGGTCGTCTGGGTGCCCTCGTGCTTGACCATTCCCGGCGACACCCCGATCCGGAACGAGCCGGGCACCGTCTTGCCGTCGGCGTCGTACGGGAGGACGTCCAGCGGGGAGGGTCCGTCGGCGGCGTATACGGCGCAGTCCGACAGGATCGCCACTGGATACTGGCCGGTGGCGGCGGCCAGGCTGATCATCTTGCGGTGCATGTTGACCCGGGCTCGGGAGATCACGACGGCGCGGATGTCGGGCCGCCATGTCGGCCGGGACAGGGCCGGCCACGCCTCCCCGGGCTTGCCGCCCCGGGCCCGCTCGCGGAGCTTGCCGATGCCGCCCTTCACGGTGGACTTGATGGCATCCAGGACGATCGCCATGTCCGGGTCGCGCTGCTTGTAGCCGTCCATCGCCGCCAGGAACTCCTGGGGCGGAAGCTTCTCGGCCACACCCAGGTCGCCCATGGTGTGGACGTACGCATCCCGGAGCCGCTTGTACCAGCCGTCCAGGAACTTGCCCTTCTCCCGCCGCACCCAGGCCTCGATCGGCGCGACGTCATAGCCGAGCTCCACCGCGTACGCCACGGTCGGCGTCGCGTACCAGGCCGGGCCCGCCGGGCGCTCGCCGGTCGGCGTGAACGGGCTGGGCAGCAACTCGCCGTCCAGCTGCCGCCACTGCTTGCCCACCAGGACACGAGAGAGGTCGACATGGGAAAGGTCGACCAGCCACGCCCCGGGCAGCGCCGGGTCGAACTCGGGGTTGGTGACATGCTCGGGCGGTGTGGCGAGGCCGACGACCGCGCCGTGGGCGGCGGCGCCGAAGGCGAGGTTGATGTCGATGCCGAC
The DNA here is from genome assembly GCF_044334165.1 of Streptomyces sp. NPDC020845. Taxonomy (NCBI): domain Bacteria; kingdom Bacillati; phylum Actinomycetota; class Actinomycetes; order Kitasatosporales; family Streptomycetaceae; genus Streptomyces; species Streptomyces sp. NPDC020845. Next base: position 114,349 of record NZ_JBIRSJ010000018.1, read on the forward strand.
CAGGAACCGCTTCATGCACTCGGTATCGGTCAGCTCCCGCGCCCAGTCGTACGCCTCTTCGAACAGCATCTCGGCCGGCCCCCGCTGGTGGAAGCGGGGCAGGTCGGCGAGCAGCGGGTGCCCGTCGGGTGCCTCGCACGGCGCGCAGTCCATCGGCTGCTCGCCCAACGACCCGGGCCGGTGCTCCTTGTGCCGCTGACCATTCTCGTCCGGCGCGCTCGCCCTCGTAGGCGGGTTGAGGGCGGTCATGAGCTCAAGGCCGGTGACGGCGGTGGAGCCGCGCGGCGTCATCACCCGCCGCGCATAGGTGCCCAGCAGGAGGGCGAGCTCCGCCGGCGGCAGCTGGGCGGCGTCGCCCCAGGAACGGGCATCGAGCGCGTTCCACGACGGGATGCACAGCTGTACGCACTGCCGCTGCCGCCCCTGGGCGGGACGGTAGATCCACGCCCACGGACCGAACCCGCGCTTCGTCAGCTGCCAGTTGGCGCGGTCGAGCTGCCCCAGGATCTTGTGTCCTTCCGGCAACCGTCCCTCCAGCCGCTCGGACTCCGACAGCGTCACCGGCAGCCCGTACCGCTCCAGCGCGGCCTCGGTGAGCACGAGCACCGGGTCGGCGTCCCTGCCCGACCCGTTCAGCTTCGGCGCGCCGAGCCGCGCCTCCGCCAGCGTCCACTCCACCAGCGCCGGGAGGGATTTGGCGGGTACGTCCAGGAGCAGGCCGTCGACGCAGTACGCCACAACCTGATGGCCCTCGTCGGCGTCCACGACGGCAAGCGGCCCATGAGCGAACCGCGGATCGGCCGCGGCCGCCGCGGCGGCCTTCCCTGGGACGGCCTTCTTCGCGCCCGGGCGGCGCGACGACGACACCGACCTGGCGGTGGCCGCCGGACGCGGCGGGGCAACGGAGGTGCGACGCTGCGGGGCATTCTCCATGGTCACGGCCGCAGCCTCCGGGGCCGGCCCTGTGGCCGCGGCCCGCCCGTCCGGCGACTCATCCGTCAAGGGGGCGGGACCGGTGAACGCCTCGGGCGCCGCCGCCGTCTCCTGCGAGGGCTCGGCAGCCGGGGCGGGAAAGCGGGCGGCGAGTTTTTCCAGGAGTCGGGCGTACGCAGCGCGCTTCGGCGGCCGCGGTTCGGCCCGGCCGGTCTCCCAATTCCCCACCGACTCACGCCGGGTGTCCAGCGCCTCCGCGATCTGCGCCTGACTCAGCCCTGCCGCCTCTCGCAGGCGCTTGCGCTCGGCGGGCGGTGGCAGAGGGTCGGCGACCTGTTCGAGCAGGGCATCGACCGCACTGAACAGTGCGTCTTGATCGTTGGGCACAGGGGCTCACCTCCACCCTTCAATGGTACATGAAACGCACATCAACATGCAATCAATACGCACGTCGATCGCATGTTGTTCGCTCGTTGATTTCACATATGTGGTAGGTTGCGGGGCCGACGGCTGCCAGCCGCACCGGCCGGAATACGTCCGCTTGGGAAGAAGTCGATGGGAGAGGTCGCACAATGCCTGTGGTTCGGCTTCGCGAACATCAGGTGGACGCGAAATCGCGTATCCGCAGGTGGGTTGGTTTCCCGGCGCGGTCATCCGTACCTGCTCAAGGAGCGCGGGCCACGGTGGTGTCCGCGACCGGGTCCGGGAAGACGATCACGGCTGCTTCCGCCGCGCTGGACTGTTTCCGGGGCGGCCGGATCCTTGTCATGGTGCCCACGCTGGATCTGCTGGTGCAGACCGCGCAGGAGTGGCGCCGGGTCGGCCACGACGGGCCGATGGTCGCGGTGTGCTCGCTGGAGAAGGACGAGGTCCTGGGGCGGCTGGGGGTACGGACGACCACGAACCCGATCCGGCTCGCACTGTGGGCCGGGAAGGGGCCGGTCGTCGTCCTCGCCACCTACGCCTCCCTCGTCGACCGGGAAGACCCGGACGCCCCGGACGCCCCGGACGCCCCGGACGCCCCGGACGCCCCGACGGCGAAGGTACGTGGGCCGCTGGAGGCCGCACTGGCAGGCGGAGAGCGGCTGTACGGCCAGACCATGGAGCCGTTCGACTTCGCGGTCGTGGACGAAGCTCATGGCACCGCCGGAGACATCGGCCGACCCTGGGCCGCCATCCACGACAACACCCGCCTCCCCATCGACTTTCGGCTGTACCTGACCGCGACCCCGCGCATCCTCGCCTCGCCACGCCCGCTGAAGGGCAAGGACGGTCGGGAGCTGGAGATCGCGTCGATGCACAGCGACTCCGCGGGCAGCTACGGCGAGTGGATTTTCGAGCTCGGGCTGTCAGAAGCGATCGAGAAAGGGATCCTTGCCGGCTTTGAGATCGATGTGCTGGAGATCGAGGACCCGGACTTCTTCGTGGGTCTGTCCGACGAGGCGCGGCGGGGCCGGCGCCTGGCTCTGCTCCAGGCCGCGCTCCTGGAGCACGCCGCCGCGCACAACATCAAGACAGTGATGACCTTTCACCAGCGCGTGGAGGAAGCCGAAGCCTTCGCGGCCAAGCTTCCTGAGACCGCGGCCGATCTGCACACATCTGAGGTGTCGGCATCCGCGGTGACGGAGGCGGCCGGGCGTCCGGCTTCCCCGATCGGGGCGAGCGCCGGTGAGCTGGAGCCTTTCCGGCACGTCCCCGTGGATCGGGTGTGGGCGGCGTGGCTGTGCGGCGACCACCTCGTCAGTGAGCGGCGAGAGGTGATCCGGCAGTTCGCCAACGGCATCGACGACAAGGGGCGCCGGGTGCACCGGGCCTTCCTCGCCTCGGTACGGGTCCTCGGCGAGGGTGTCGACATCACCGGCGAGCGCGGCGTGGAAGCGATCTGCTTCGCCGACACCCGCACCTCCCAGGTCGAGATCGTCCAGAACATCGGCAGGGCACTGCGCCCCAACACGGACGGCACCACCAAGGTGGCCCGCATCATCGTGCCGATCTTCCTTCAACCTGGCGAAGACCCGGCTGACATGCTCGCCTCTGCCAGCTACCAGCCTCTCGTCGACATCCTTCAAGGCTTGCGCTCGCACGACGAAAGCCTCGTCGAACAGCTCGCCTCCCGCGCCCTGACCCGGCAGCGTGAATCCGGCCGACGCACGCACGTGAAACGCGATGCCAAGGGCCGGATCATCGATGCCGGCGGCAAGAACGTGGAAGAAGAGGGCGAGGAGGAGCACCACGAGTCCGCGCTCGAGTCAGCGCTGCTGAACTTCGCCGCGCCGCGCGACCCCGCCACGATCGCCGCCTTCGTACGCACCCGCATCATCCGGCCCGACAGCACCGTATGGCTCCAGGGCTACCAGGCCCTCCGCAGCTGGCGGGCAGAGAACAACATCACCGGGCTCCACGCGGTGCCGTACGACACCGAGGTCCAGCTTGGCGTGACCACCTTTCCGCTGGGCCGGTGGGTGCACCAGCAGCGGCGCGCCCACCGCGGCGGCGAACTCGAGGCACACCGCAAGGAGCAGCTGGACGAGGAGGGGATGGTGTGGGAGCCCGGGGAGGAGGCGTGGGAGACCAAGCTGGCCGCACTTCGCTCCTACCGGCGCGCGCACGGCCACCTGGCGCCCCGCCAGGACGCCGTCTGGGGCGAAGGGGAGAGCGGGGAGCCGGTGCCGATCGGGCAGCACATGGCCAACCTGAGGCGGAAAGGCGGCCTGGGCAAGGACTCCGAGCGGGCCGAGCAGCGGGCGAAGCAACTCACGGCGATCGACTCCGACTGGGACTGTACGTGGCCGCTGAACTGGCAGCGGCACTACCGCGTGCTCGCCGACCTGGTCGACGCCGACGGCATCCTGCCCAAGATCGAACCAGGTGTCTTCTTCGAGGGCGATGACATCGGTAAATGGCTGGCCAAGCAGCGCCGTGGCTGGGCGGAGCTGGCAGCGGAACAGCAGCGGCGGCTGTCCGAACTGGGCGTGACGCCCGCTGAGCGGCCCACCCCGGCTCCGGCGGCGAAGGGCAGCGGGAAGGTGTCAGCGGCCTTCCAACGAGGTGTTGAGGCCCTCGCGCAGTACATCGCCCGCGAGGGCCACCACCACGTACCCAGGGCCCACGCCGAGGAGATCACGGTGGAAGGCGAGGCCGCGCCGGTGATCGTGAAGCTGGGGGTGTTCATGAGCAACACCAAGAGCCGCCGCGACAAGCTCACGGACGTGCAGCGTGCCGTGCTCGTGGAGCTGGGAATTGAGTGGGCATACGGGACGTCTTGATGTCGTCGGCCCGCCTGTGAAGGTAACGGTGGCGGCTCGCGCGGCGGTTCGGCGCGCCAGTTGACGATGGCTGTGCGGCCCATCTCGGCCAGCGAGGACGCCGCCCGGACAGCCCGGCTGTCCGTGGACAACGCGTTGTCCACCGCTCACCCCTCCCCTGCCCTGCGATGCGGCAACCGACATCGGCGTGCCCAATCCCTCGGGCGCGCACAGGAGCCTCGCGGGGGCACCGCCGACATGGCCCACACACGCTTGCCCCATGGACGTGTGCCGGACCCGCCGTATCGAAGAGCCACCACCGCCGCGACACCGATGAGAGCCCTTACCCGGGGTACAACCCTTCCACCGCGGGAAGAACTCACCGACCCCACCGCCCGTCCTGCCTGCACGAGACCCGGAACCGGCACATGACAGCGGAGCCGCCACGCCATGAGCACACCCCCGGACCACATAGCGCCGTCTTGGCCGTACTGCGCACACGGCGCAGACGCTGCGGTCGATCCCGTCGGCTGCCGCGGCAGCCGCGTGCCCGGCCACACCGCATGCCTTGCCCACCTGTCCTATACGGACCGCGACGCCTACCTGGTGGGACTCGCCCCCGGCGCCGACACCGACCACCGCGGCACCCCTTTCACCGAAGACCTGCTTCGACAGCTTCTGAGGGCGCTCAGCGACCCCATCACAAGAAAACCCCAGATGGGCACTGCCAAGTTCAGTGAGGCGCGGTTCACCGGCAATGCCGAATTCGATAAGGCACAGTTCTCCGGCAACGCGGAATTCAACGAGGCGCAGTTCACCGGGAACGCCATATTCCATGGTGCGCAGTTCTCCGGAAACGCCCAGTTTCACAGGGCGAAGTTCTCCGTCTACGCCGGTTTCCGCATGGTGCAGTTCACCGGCAACGCCGAATTCGGCAGGGCAGAGTTCTACGACAACGCCGAATTCGATGAGGCGCGGTTCTCCGGCGGCGCCGTATTCGACGGGGCGCAGTTCTCCGGCCACATCCGGTTCGGCTCAGCGCGGTTCTCCGGCAACGCCGGATTCGACGGGGCGCAGTTCTCCGGCGGCGCCGTATTCGGCGGGGCGCAGTTCTCCGGCCGTGCCCGGTTCCGCAGGGCACAGTTCTCCGGCCACGCAGGGTTCGACGAGGCACAGTTCTGCGGCGACACCGAATTCGGCGGGGCGCAGTTCTCCAGCGGCGCCGGGTTCGGCAGGGCGCGGTTCGTGGTGGCTTCGGAGTTAGGGCCATTCGTGTGCGCGGGAGTGGTGGACCTGTCCAGGGCCGTGTTCGAGGACCCGGTGACGCTGGAGGTCGCGGCGCGTGAGGTGCTCTGCAAGCGGACGCGGTGGGAGTCGACGGCGACGGTGCGCCTGCGCTACGCCACGGCAGACTTCGAGGATGCGGTGCTGTCGGCGCCGGTGGCGGTCACGGCGCACCCCACCTGTTTCACTGCCGGGGATGACGCCGTGGAAGAGAGTTTGCTGCCACACGGCGGCGACTGCGACGGGGTGCGGGTGACCTCGGTACAGGGGGTGGATGCCGCCCATCTGGTACTGATCGATACCGACCTGACCGACTGCCTGTTCTTCGGGGCCTTCCACCTCGACCAGATCCATCTGGAAGGCCACACCGTCTTCGCGCCCACGCCCACCGGCTGGCACCGCCGCGGAATCCGCCCGACGCGGTGGACACGCCGACGCACCCTGGCCGAGGAACACCACTGCCGCCCAGCGATCACCGCCCGAGACGACCCCCGCAAGTGGCATCCGCGCCCGCAGCACGCCCGCGGCTCCACCCCCAAGCCCCAGGACGTCGCCGCCCTCTACCGGCAACTCCGCAAAGCCCTCGAAGACGGCAAGAACGAACCCGGCGCCGCCGACTTCTACTACGGCGAATGCGAGATGCGCCGCCACGACGACACCGCCACCCCGAAGGGCGAACGCCGCATTCTGTGGGGTTACTGGCTGCTGTCCGGCTACGGACTGCGCGCCTCCCGCGCCTTCACCTGGCTGTTCGCCGCGATGTCGCTGACCGTACTGCTCCTCATGGGCGTCGGCCTGCCCACCCATGACCCCGACCCCGCCACCACCGGAACCCTCCACGGCAACCGGATCAGCCTCAGCACCAGCACCCCCGACCCCGCCGCGCTGCACGGCACATGGTCACAGCGCATGACCTGGGCCCGCGCGGAGAAAGCCACCCGTGCTGCCGTGAACTCGGTGATCTTCCGCTCCTCCGGACAGAACCTCACCTCCGCCGGCACCTACATCGAGATGGTCTCCCGCCTCCTCGAACCCACCCTCATCGCCCTCGGCGCCCTCGCCGTCCGCGGCCGCATCAAACGCTGACCCGGCCCGCCCAAGCCCGCTCAGGCCGTCACGAGTTGGACCAAGAGCGGGTGGACAGCACCAGCAAGTAGCCATCCGGGTCCTGAATGGTCACGCCCCAGGTGTCCCAGTAGGGGTTGTGCGCCGGTACTCGCTTGCCGCCGTGTCGTTCGAGCCTCTCGACCAGGGAATCCGGCACCGGTTCGCCGAGATAGATCACCAAAAGGTCCTCGGGCGTCGGCCGCGGGGCCACCGGGGCGTGGGGGTCGCGGGTGAGTTCGAGGTGCCAGGCGGCCTGCGGCCAGCCGACCATCAGGAGCGAATGGTCACCGGGGGTGCCATCCGACACATGCCGGTACAGGACGTCGAGGCCGAGGCCGGAGACCCAGAACCTCTCCGCCGCTTGTAGATCATGTGACGGGCGGGCGATGCGCACATGCGCGGTGGCGTTGGCCGACATCCTGTCGTCTCCTGTTGGGGCTGCTCTGTGGTGAGAAGAGTACGGGCAGCGCACCTGAATAAGTCCTCGCGGAGGTCAATACACATAGCGACTCACGGTCTCCGGGTGGATGACAAGACGAACCTGGTCTGCGGCCAGGATCCCGGCGAGGTCGTCGGCTCGGGCCGGGTCGTCGAGGTCCCAGTAGCGGGCGGCCAGGCGGGCGCACAGGTCGTGTGCTCCGTCAGGTTCCACCGTGGTGCGGCCGGCGACCGACAGCCAGCGCTCGCGTTCACCCACTGGGGCGGCGACGACGATCGAGGCGCGGGGGTCGCGGCGCAGGCGACGCACTTTGAGCGAGTCCGGGGCCGTGAACAGTTGGATCGTGCCCTCGGCCGTGGCCTCGAACCACACTGGCCGGGGCTGTGGCGGGAGTGGCCCCAGGCCACGGACAGAAACCCGTGCAGGGGGCGTCGGAGGAACTCGAGATCCTGGGTGGTCAGCGAACTGGCGTCGGTGCTCATGACGCCGATTGAACACGGCCGACTCGGACGAGCCCATAGGCGAGAAGCCGGATCGCCTGCGTATTCGTCTAACCTCACTGAGGTGGACGCGTTCAGTGACCTGATCCGCGGGGTGCGAGCCCACGGCTCGTTGTTCGGCAGCTCGACCCTGTCCCCGCCCAGGGCACTGCACTTCGTGGACGGCGCGCCGCTGACCCTGTGCACCGTCCTCACCGGGGCGGGCTGGATCGTGCCGGAGCACCGTCCGCCCGAGCCGCTTCGCGCCCGCGAGACGGTCGTCGTGCGCGGCCCTGCGACGTTCACCTTCGTCGACGAGGTCGACACCCGGGCCGAACCCATCGCGTGCGGCGAGCACTGCGCGACACCCGAGCAGGGCGGGACCCGGCACCGCGCGGCTGGAACGACCGCGGCGGGGACGCCGACGACGGCCGCGGTGCGACGACCCTGATCGTCGGCGCCTGTCCGGTGCGCGGCGAGATCAGCCGCCGGCTGCTGGACGCGCTGCCCGTCGTGCTGCGCGTGGACACCGGGGGCACGGCTCCGTACTGGACCACCCGCCGCCGAGGTCGCCGTCGACACGCCGGGCCAGCAGGTGGTACTCGACCGGCTGCTGGACTGGATGCTGGTCTGCACGCTGCGCGAGTGGTTTGACCGGCCCGGCGGCGAGCCCCCGGCCTGGTGGGCCGCCCAGTGGGACCCGGTGGTCGGCCATGCGCTGCGCCTGCTGCACGCTGAACCAGCGGCACCATGGACGGTCGCCGCACTGGCCGAGCAGACCGGGGTGTCGCGTTCGACGCTGGCCAAGCGGTTCGCCGACCTGGTCGGCGAACCGCCGCTGACCTACCTCACCCACTGGCGCATGACGCTCGCGGCAGACCTACTGGTCGAGCGGGAGGCCGCAACCGTCGCGGACATTGCCCGCGCCGTGGGTTACTCCGACCCGTTCGGGTTCAGCGCAGCGTTCAAACGGGTCCGAGGCGTCAACCCGAGCGAGTTCCGGCGAACCTCGACCGCCGCCTCCCCGGCGGCCGAGCGGCCCCTTCCAACCCGTACCACCCCGGCTGGCTCGAACGCCGACCAGGCGTCTGGCCAGTGCGGCATCGATCGCGGGGCGCGGGTCCGCGGTTCTCCCGATGGCCAAGAGCGACTCCTGCGATGGGCCCGCTCCATACAGCGGCGGGCAGTCGGAGCCATCACAGCGCCCCGCGGACTCGTCTGTCGACCGGCTTTCTCGACTGGCCGTCCGCCGCGACTCCAACTCCACGCGGTGTCCTCAGATCACGCGGAAGAGGTCGGCGGCGGCGTGGACGTCGGTGAGGTCCTCGATGGAGCGGAGGTTGTCGCACAGGGCCTCCAGGACCGAGCCGGCTTCGGCGGCGCGCGGGGCGCCGATGGCCACGCCGAAGACCCGGAAGCCCAACCGGTGCTTGGCGTCGTTCCAGCCGCGCATCCATTCCTCCGTGACACCGCACTCGTCGTCGGTGATCATCACGATGTCGCCGCGCGTACGGGCGGCGTCGTTGAACTCCTCCTCCAGCAGTGCGCCGGCCGCTGTCAGCGGCGCCTGGTAGCTGGTGCCACCGCCGAGGAAGGTCTCCGCGAAGTCGAGGATCCGGTCGATGCCGGCGGGCCGGCCCGCCGGGAAGCGGAAGACCTGGATCTTGTCGGCGGCGGAGAACAGGATGCCGACGAAGTCACGCCCCGCGTGGCGGGCCTGATCCAGCAGCGCCAGGGCGCACGCCTTGGCCCACGCCTCCCGGGTGACTCCGCCGGGCCCTGCCTCGTACATGGAGTGCGAGGTGTCCACGCACGCGATGATGGCACCCTGGCCGGTGGTCTGCTCCCCCTGGCTGTCGTAGAGCATCAGCTCCCCGGCGGCATAGCGCACGGCGAACACCGCACGCAGTTCAGGCAGGCCGAGGTTGGCCAGCTCGGAGGGGATGACGCGGGAGAGGTCATTACCGAGCGTGACACCGACGAGCTCCCCGGGGGCGCTCTCCACCTTGCGGGCGCGCTCACCGCCGGCCATCTGCCGGAAGCGGCCGATCAGCTCGGCCCACTGTGCGAGACGGCCGGTGCGCAGCCGCTCGGCGAGCCGGGCGCGCTGGTCGAACGGCATCCGCTCCAGCTCGCCGGGGCCGACGCCCCATGCCCGCATCAGCGCGGCCTCCTCCCGTACGGCCTCGGCGGCCTTCGCCGCCGCCTTCCGCGCGGCCGCACGCATACCGGGGGCCGCCGCCGCGAGAGCCTGCGCGACGTCCTGGGCGGCCCGCCGCGCGGCGGACGCAGCAGCCTGGGCGGCCTCGATCGCCTGTTGTACGGCGTCGACGGCCGGGGCGGGCACGGTGCCGGCCCCTTCGGACCGGCCTGCCTCGTCGGGCCGGCCCGCCTCGTCGGCGGGCTGCTGAAGCGCCTCGCTCACGGCGGTCGCCGTGTCATCGGCGTCCTGCTGGGACGCCTTCGCCCGCTCGGCCTGTTCCTGGGCCTGCCGGGAGCGCTCCAGCATTCCGCGCAGCGCGGCGGCCTGGGCGAGTACGGCCATGGCGGCGGCGTAGGGGTCGCCGGCCGTCTCCCGGCGCAGCTCGGCGAACTCCGGTGACTCCATGAGCGCGGTGATGACCTGGTGGTTGACCAGCCTGGAGGGGTCCATCGCCGCGCGCTCGCGCACCCGCGGGCTGACCTTGTAGGCGGCCAGGAACACGTCGGTCAGGAGATCGGTGGCGCAGTCGTATCGCTCGTTCAGCTCCTCGGCCAGTTCGCGCAGGCCCGCCGACTGCTCGTAGGTGTCGCGCCATGTGATCTGGTCGAACCGGTCCGCGACCACGGCCGCGGTGTGCCGCTCGGAAGCGGCGGCGGGCAGGCCCAGCCACTTCCCGGCCCGGCTCGCCGACTCGCCCCGCGTGCTCGGTGTCCTGTCCATGGTCCTGTCCCGCCGGTGTTCAGAGCTGGGCCTGCACCATGCTCGCGTCCATGCCGAGGGCCTCGGTGAGGACGCGGGCGCGGACGGCGCGCTGGCGGCCGGTGACTCGGTCGATGGCGGCGGTGGAGCGTCCGGCGCTCGCCGCCTCCTCGCGCAGCTTCTCCAGCCGCTTCCCCGCCATGGCAAGCTTGTTGTGGGCCTTCTTGATGACCCATTCGCTCAGCGCCTCGCGGGACTGTCCGGCCATGGCGTCGAGTTGGGCCTCCAGTTCCTCGATGGCGTCGGCCAGGTCGAGCGCCTCCCCGGCGTCGGGGTTGACGAGTTGCAGCACCTCGCGCTCGACGGTCGGGCGTTCGGCGGGCGAGTCCCACAGCACGTGAGTCAGCACCGACAGGTCGGTCTCGGCGACCGCCGGGCGGCCGTCGAGGTACGCGGACGCCTGGAGCAGGCCCACCGCCTGCCGCCAGCGGCGGTCGGAAGCGACGAGTTCCTTGCGGCGCAGGGCCGCCCGCAGCGTACACACCGCATCCACGATCGCATCGGGAACGTCCACGGCCGGGACGGCTTCGGTCACGGCGTGCTGCAACGCGGCCAGCTCGACCGTGGTCCGTGTCGGTGCTGCCGGGCGGCTGATTGCGGAGCGGACCAGCGCGGCGAAGTTCGAGGGGTCTTCCAGGTACCCGACCTCGATCCGCACCAGCAGCCGGTCGTAGATCGCGGCCGCGTCCTCTTCGCCGGGCAGTTCGTTGCTCGCCGTGATGGCCCCGATCAGGGGGCAGCGGATCGGCTCGCCGCCGCTCTCGGGGTGGTAGATCCGCTCGTTGAGGTAGCCCAACGTCTCGTTCAGCGCCGCCGTGGAGCATTTGAAGATCTCGTCGATGAACGCGACATGCGCGGTCGTGGCGCGGCCGTCGTAGACCTGGCGGTACTCACCCCGGGCCAGCGCGGCGACGTCGATGGGACCGAACATCCGCGTCGGCGCGGTGAACTTCGACAGAAGGATCTCCCAGTAGGCCGCGCCCTCGACCCTGCCCGTGAGTTCCCGGGCCATCTCGGACTTCGCCGTTCCGGGCGGGCCGAGCACCAGCGAGTGCTGCCCGGCCAACAGCGTCACCACCAGCGTCCGCACCACGTCAGCCCGCTCGTAGAAACGGTCCGACAGCTCGTCGCTGATCGCCCGCAGCCTCTTGGCCGTGTCCTGCGCGTCCTGCGCGTCCTGTGTGCCCACAGTCAACTCCGTTCCTTCCGAAGCCCGTTGGGCTGACGAGACGGCCCTGAGCTGAGGGTGATAGAGGTTACCTGGACTGTTCTCACCGGATGTCCGCGCGAAGTGCCTTGTCGATGCGGTCGATCAGGCGGGTGGTGCCGCTGCTGGTCAAGGTGAGGTCGTCGGCCAGTTGCCGCTGGGAGATCTCCTCGCCGGGCCGACGGCAGAGCCGTCTGATCCCGCACTCCCGCCGTAGCGCGCTGTCGATCCGCTGCTCCAGGCGGGTGGCGCTCTTGATCAGCAGACCGAAATCCAAATTCTAGAGTGGGGTGCAGACCCGCGAGCGAGAGGGAGAGGGAGATCAGTGGATCTGCAGCACTGGCTCGGCCGAGCCACCCACGCGATACAGGACTGGGCCGACACCTTCGGCCCCTACCAGCCCCACCCGTCCCTCCAGGTGGACGACGACCGCTTCGCGTCGGCCTTCGAAGAGTTCACCGGGAGGCTGAAGGACAACTACCCCTTCTTCCATCCGCACTACGCGGGCCAGATGCTCAAGCCCCCGCACCCCGCCGCAGTGGTCGGCTACCTCACCGCCATGCTGATCAACCCCAACAACCACGCCCTGGACGGCGGCCCCGCCACCGCGGCGATGGAGCGCGAAGTCATCGCCCGGCTCGCCGCCATGTTCGGCTATGACACCCTCCTCCGCAGCCCTTCGGGCCCGGGCGGTGCCCCCCTTCGCTCCGACCACGCTCCGCTCGGCCACCTCACCACCAGCGGCACGATCGCCAACCTCGAAGCCCTCTTCGTCGCCCGCGAACTCCACCCCGGCCGGGGCATCGCCCACAGCGCGGATGCCCACTACACCCACGGCCGCATGTGCCACGTCCTGGGCGTGACGAGCCATCCCGTCCGCACCGACAGCCAGGGCCGCATGGACCTCGACGCGCTGGAGGACGTACTCCGCACCGGGGAGGTGGGCACCGTCGTCCTCACGACCGGCACCACCGGACTGGGCGCCGTCGACCCCGTCCACGAGGCCCTGCCCCTGGCCGAGCGCTACGGCGTCCGGATCCACATCGACGCCGCGTACGGCGGCTTCTTCACGCTGCTGGCCGGTGCCGACGGGCCCGAGGGGCTGCCGCCCGAGCCCTGGCGGGCGATCGCGCGGTGCGACTCGGTCGTGGTCGACCCGCACAAGCACGGGCTCCAGCCCTACGGCTGCGGCGCCGTTCTCTTCCGCGATCCCGAGGTGGGCCGCTTCTACCTCCACGACTCGCCCTACACCTACTTCACCTCCGCCGAGCTCCACCTCGGCGAGATCAGCCTGGAATGCTCCCGCGCCGGCGCCTCCGCGGCCGCCCTGTGGCTCACCTTCCAGCTCCTCCCGCCCACCCCCGACGGCCTCGGCCAGGTCCTGGCGGCCGGTCGGCGAGCCGCGCTGACATGGGCGGACCTGATCGAGGCATCCGACCTCCTGGAGCTCTACCAGCCACCCCAGCTGGACATCGTCACCTGCTTCCCCGCCGTCGCCCCCGCGACCCTCACCGGCATCGACGCGGCCTCGGCGCGTATCCTGGCGGAGGGCATGTCCAGCCCCGACCCCGTCTTCCTCAGCACGCTCAGAGCCGGCCGTGAGGCGTTCACCGCCCGCCACCCCAGGATCGCCGCGGACGCCGACGGCGCCCGGATCCTCCGCAGCGTCCTCATGAAGCCGGAGTCCGAACACCACGTCGAGCATCTGCACCACCGGGTCGAGCAGCTGGCCCAGGCCCGCTGACCCCGCCACACCGGACAACGCCACACCGGACGACCCCGGCGCTGTGGCGGTACGCCCCGGTTACCGGCCGGGGCGTACCGCCAGGGCCCGGGTGGTGACCGGGGGGCCGTCGCGGAAGTGGAGCGTGAAGGTGAGCCGGTCGCCCGGAGCGATCCGGGGCGGCGGTTTGATCATCACATCCACGGTGTTCGCGGTCATCCGGAGGGTCCCGCCCGCCGGCACGGTGACGGCGGAGACCATTTGCATACCGTGCATGCCTTCGCTGGTCACGACCCGTCGGCTCAGCATGGCGCGCCCTCCGGCCGCTGCCGTGACGCCGATCAGCCGGTCGTCGCTGCCTCCGCTGTTGACGATGGTGAAGAAGGCCGCCGTGGCCTCGGGGTTCTGCGGTACGAAGACGCGTCCGTCGCGGAAGCTCAGCACGGCGGGGGTGCCCGCACTGCCTGTGATGGTCCACGCGACGAGCGTGCCGAGGGTCAGCAGGCAGGCCAGCAGCGGGACCGCCGCCGCGCGCAGCGGCCACCAAGGGGTACGCCACCAGGGAGTACGGTCCGTGCCGGGCGCGGGGACCCGTATGCCGTCAGCGGGTCGGCCCATCACGGTGTCCTCTCCCATGGGGTCGCGGTACGGGCCCGCCCGGAACGGCGGCCGGGGCGGTGCGGCCGGGCTGGGTTCCAGGTCCGCAGGCGCAGGCTGTTGCCCACGACCAACAGCGAACTGGCCGACATGGCCGCGGCCGCGACCATCGGATTGAGTCGGCCGACCGCGGCCAGTGGCAGGGTGACGAGGTTGTAGCCGAAGGCCCATACGAGGTTGGCGCGGATGGTGGCCAGGGTGTGCCGGGCCAGGCGCACGGCGTCGGGGATGGCCTGGATGTCCTCGCGGACGAGCGTGACGTCGGCGGCGCCGATGGCGGCGTCGGTCCCGTCGGCCATGGCGATGCCCAGGTCGGCGGCGGCCAGCGCGGCGGCGTCGTTGACGCCGTCACCGACGACCGCCACCCGGCTGCCGCGGCCCTGGAGCGTGGCCACGAGCGCGGCCTTGTCCTCGGGCAGCGCTCCCGCGTGGACCTCGGTGATGCCCAACTGTCCGGCGACGGCCCGTACGGTCGCCTCCCGGTCCCCGGAGGCGAGTACGGTGCGCAGCCCCAGCCGGCGCAGGTGCTCGACCGCGCGGTAGGCGTCTGAGCGCAGGGTGTCACCCACGGAGATGACCGCTCGTGGGACATCCCCCACCCGGACCAGTACCGCGGTGTGGCCTGCGGTCTCGGCCGCGCGGACCGCCTCCCGCAGATCACCGGGGATCCCGCTCAGCTCTCCGGGCCGGGTCACGGCCACCTCCTCGCCGTCCACCAGGCCGCTCACCCCCAGGCCGGGGACGGCGGCGAAACGGACCGGCCGGGGCAGCGGGCGTCCGTCCCCCTGGCCACGGGCATGGGTGACGATGGCGCGGGCCAGCGGATGATCGGACCCTTGCTCGACCACGGCCGCCAGGCGCAGCACCTCGGCCGCGGCATCGGTATCGGCACCGGCCTCTTTATCGGCATGGGCATGGGCATCTTTATCGGCATGCGCATCGGCATCGGCATCGGCATCGGCATCGGCGGGCACGGTGACGGCGATGACGCTCATCCGGCCGGTGGTGAGAGTTCCGGTCTTGTCCAGAACCACGGTGTCGATGTTTCTCAGCCGTTCCAGCGCCTGAACCCCGCTGACCAGGACGCCGAGCCGCGCTCCACGTCCCGTGGCGGCCAGCAGCGCGGTGGGGGTGGCCAGGCCCAGGGCGCAGGGGCAGGCGACGACCAGGACGGCGACCGCCGCGGTGATCGCGGCCTGCGGGTCGGCTCCGGCCCCGAGCCAGAAGCCGAGCACCGTCACGGAGACGGACATCACGGCGGGGACGAAGACGGCGGCGACGGAGTCGGCGAGCCGCTGGACGGTCGCCTTGCCGGTCTGCGCGTCCTCCACCAGCCGGGTGATCCGGGCGAGTTGGGTGTCGGACCCCACGGCGTCCGCCCGTACCTCCAGCAGGCCGCCGGAGTTCACCGCGCCGCCGATCACCGGCGAACCGGGCCCGACCTCGACCGGATGGCTCTCCCCGGTGACCAGGGAGAGGTCCAGAGCCGAGCCGCCCTCGACGACCGTACCGTCGGTGGCCACCCGTTCCCCCGGCCGGACCAGGAACACATCGCCGACCGCCAGGTCAGCCACCGGTACGCGCCGCTCCACGCCCCCACGCCGCACGGCCACGTCCTTCGCGGCGAGTTCCGCCAGGGAACGCAGCGCCGACCCCGTACCCCGGCGGGCCCTGGCCTCCAGCCGCCGCCCCGCCAGGACGAACAACGGGACGCCGACGACCACTTCCAGGTACACGTGGGCCACTTCGCCACTCGCGGAAGGCAGCAACGACAGCGGCATGGTCATCCCCGGCACACCCGCTCCGCCAAGGAACAGCGCGTACGAGGACCAGACGAAGGAAACCGCGACACCGAGGGAGACCAGGGTGTCCATCGTCGCCGTGCCGTGACGCAGCCCGCGCAACGCCCGCTGATGGAAGGGCCACGCTCCCCACACGGCGACCGGCGCGGCCAGTACGAAGCACAGCCACTGCCAGTTGCGGAACTGCCACGCGGGCACCATCGACAGCGCCAGCACCGGGACGGCCAGCAGCGTGGTGGTCAGAAGCCGGTCGCGTTCCTGACGCTCATCTGCCTCGCCACTCCCCTGCTGCCCGTCGCCCGGCTCCCGGCTCGGGCCCGACCGCGCGGTGTCCGGCAGCTCGCCGGGACCAGCCGGGAGTTCGGCGGGTCGCGCCCGGTATCCGGCGGCCTCGACCACCCCCACGAGGTCGGCGACGGACACCGAGGCGGGGTGGGAGACCTTGGCCCGGCCGGTGGCGAGGTTCACCGTGGCGCTCACCCCTTCGAGGCGGCCCAGCTTCCTCTCGACCCGGCCCACACACGCGGCACACGTCATGCCTGACACCACCAGGACGGTGGACGCCGGCTCCCCCGGAAGGGAGCGGGAGGCGGTGGGCAACGGCTGACTGGCCATCACCGGCTCCCGCTCTGCCCGGCGCCCGCGCCGGGAGCGCCCATGCCCGGAGCGCCCATGCCGTGCATGCCACCCATGTCACCGGAATCGGCGGGATCACCGGGATCGGAGGGCCCGCTGGTCCCCTGCCCACCACCGCCCGCGGGGCGCATCCCGGGGGCCACCGGGCCAACGAGCCCACCCACCGCGTACGCCAGCGTGAACAGCAGGGCCAACAGCGCGACAAACCCCGCGACCGGCCACGCGGGCCGCGGGCGTTCGCCGACGGGGTGGGGTGAGGGCCGGGCCTGGCCGGCCGAGTGGGAAGTCATCGCCGCTCCACTGTGGGCAGAGTAGGGAAATCGCCGGGAATTCGCGTACGCCTGATCACCTCGGCGTACGAAGCACCCCGGGCGGACCACGATATAGCCACCACGGCGCGCGGAATTCCCGCCCCTCACGGCGGAACTACCCTGCTATTCGAACCGACTTCCTCAGAAGACCCGAGGTCAGAGGCGAGGTGACGGAGTGGGAAATGAGGGCTCCACACCTCATAGGTCGTTCGCGCCAAGGAGATGGTTCCCGATATCCGGTCTGTATTTCCGCCGATGACAAACGGCTTTGACTCCTGAACGGCCCTGACTCATTGCCCGCTTGAGCCCGCCACCGCTACGAGGCGTGCGCTCCCGCTCCGCCGAGTCCGGGTGCCGCCGCCAGGAAGGTGTCGAGCACTCCGTCGGCGACGCGGACCGGGCCCTCGGGGCGGGTCTCGCCCGGGATCGTACGGATCCGCCCGGCCTGCCCGGCCAGCGACGACGCCTCGGCGAACCTCTGCTCGGCCTGCTGGGTGTTGCCGTCGAGCCGGGCGCCCAGCGCGTCCAGGGTGCGTTCGAACGCGCGGCCCCACAACGCCAGCGCATCCAGCCACGGCGCGCAGTCCGCCACGAAGCCGCGGTCGGCCACGCCCGCCCTGATGGTGGCCGGCGCGGTGGCCAGCAGCGCCGCGGTGGGGCGCAGGGCCTCCAGCGCCGCCCGCTGCCGTCCGGCGTCCCAGTCGGTACGGAACCGGGCCAGCCGGGCGGCCAGTCCGGGCGCCTGGGGCTGCCAGGGTTCGGCGCCGAAGGTGGGCGCGAGGTGCTGGGTGTCGAAGAAGGACAGCAGCGCGGGCACGGTGGCCGCGTCCGGATGGTCCCCGGCCAGGTATGCGGCGGCGGCCCGCCAGGTGCGGTCCGGGTCGTACCCGGTGTCGTTCCAGGCGAAGTCCGCCCCGCCGAACAGGGCGACCTTGCTGGCGGCGGCCTGGTTCATCGGGTTGAGGACCAGACCGGAGAGCTGCTGGTGCAGACCGGGCTCACGGGCATCGTACGGGGCGAGCAGCAGCCGGCCCTCGGCCTGGCCGTAGTCGTTGACCGGGTAGTTGTCCCAGACGAACACCTTGCGCCCCCAGACGGCGGCGGCCCGCGCGGCGTCGGCCACCGTGATCCGCGGCGGCACCACCTCGGTGCCGGTCCACATGACCTCGACCCGCGCGTCCAGCCGCTCGCGCAGGGTCCGCTTGTACGCGCTGTCGGTGACATCGCCGTACTCGGTCGGCACCGTCTGGAGCGGCGAGGTGCCCTCACGGGCGTCCAGGAACTCCTTCTGCACCCGGTTCAGCAGATCGGCCTGCGCCTCGGCCGCGGTCCGCTGCGAGGGCTCGCCGTAGGCGGCACGGTCGGCAGCGCAGTTCCACCGGGTGTAGCTGATGTCGTCCAGCGGCACCGAGAAGCTGCGCACCCCGAGGTCGTACATCGCACCCAGCTTGGCATGAAGCGCCGTGAAGTCGGCGGGATCGCTGTAGCACAGGGAGGTGCCAGGGGAGAGCGCGAAGGTGAACCGCACATGGTGGTCGGCGGCCTGCCGGACGAGCTCGCCGAGCTGGGCAAGCTTGTCAGCCGGGTACGGCTCACGCCACTTCTCCCGGTGGTACGGGTCGTCCTTGGGCGCGTAGACATACGTGTTCATCTTGACGTCCCCGTAGAACGCCAGCTGGTCCATGCGCTCGGCGTGGGTCCACGGGCTTCCGTAGAACCCCTCGATCACCCCGCGCAGCGGCATCAGCGGATGATCCACGATCGACACCGAGGCGATCGTCCGGACGCCGGTGACCAGCTGACGCAACGTCTGTGCCGCGTAGTACGTCCCGTCGGCGTCCGCGCCCGCGAGCGCCACCGCGGTACCGCTCGCGGCCAGCGCGTACCCCTCCGCGGGCAGTTCCTCGGGCACTCGGCCCCCGGCGGCCCTCAGCGCCTCCGCGACCCGGGCGTCGGCAAGCCGCCCCACGGTCACCGTGAGCCCCGGCCCGGAGCCGCCGCCCCGCAGGCGCTTTGCCCCCGCCCGGCGCAGTACGGAGGCGACGAGCTCGCGCGTGGGCCGGTCCACTTCGTCGCCGTAGACCACGCGCACCTCGGCGGGCACCGTGACGTCCGGGCCCAGCCGGGCCATCGTCTGCGGACGCGGCACGACGGACGGCAACGGGTCGGCCCCGCCCGCCGGCGCGGCCCCGGCGGCGGTGGCACCGGGGAGCAGCAGCAGCCCGAGGAAGGTGAGGAACGCGATCACGGCGGCCAGAGGGCGGGAGCTACGGCGCATGGACATCTCCTCCGTGGCGTGGCATGGCGTACGGCGGCGGGGCACGACGGTGACACGTGGAGCGGAGTGAGCGACGAGGCAGGCGCGGTGCCTGGTGCGCGGTCTTCCTGAAACACATACCCACGGCCCGGGACCGGCGAATCCCGACGGTTCCCGGCGCGGCTGGAGCGCGAGAGCCCATTCCCTACGGGGAATTGTCGGTCTCCGCCGCGCGCCGCAGGATCTGGTCCGAAGCGATCTGACCGGCAAGGAGATGTACATGATCGAGATCGACCCGCAGCACCTGGCCGACCGCTACATGGCTCAGTGGACAGTGCCGGACGCCGCCGGACGCCGCGCGGCCATCGAGCAGTTGTGGGCCGAGGACGGCACTCACATCCTTCAGCCGCCCGCGGAGATTCGGGAGATCGCCGCGGACCTTGGCTTCGACCAGACGACTCTGGAGGCTCATGGGTACGACGCCATCGAGACCCGAGTGGCGCGAAGCTACGAGCGGTTCGTCGAGAAGAAGGGATTCACCTTCCGGGCACGGGCCGATGCGGTACGCCTCCACGGCGTCGTCAAGTTCGGCTGGGAGGCGGTGTCCGCCGAAACCGACGACGTTGTGGGTGGGGGCTTGGAAATTCTGGTGCTCGACGACGACGGCCGGATCAAGGCCGACTACATGTTCCCGGGGGCCTGACCCGCAGCAGCAGAGGCCATGGGCCTGGCGGCGGCCGAGAGAGCCTCGGCTGTCGCCGGGTCGGCCGGCAGGAACGCCTCCAGTTTGAGCTCGGCAAGTGTCACGTCAACGGCGGTGGCGAAGGTCGTCACGGTCGTCATCAGACGCAGCTCACCGTACGAGGACCGCAGGCGGAGCGGAACCGCGAAACCCAGCAGCCCGGCGGACGGCTCCAACTCGGGAACGTACCCGGCGAGCTCGGAGCGCAACTCCTCCAGGTGACCGAGGCGTGCCAGGATGTGTCGCGCCCATTCGGCGAGGTTGCGGATGCGGGGAGCCAGGCCGTCGGGGTGCAGCGCAAGGCGGTAAATGTTCGTACCCGGGCCCACCAGCTCAGCGGCCGCACCCTCAGTGATCAGGTCGAATGCGGTGTTCGCGGCGATCAGCCCGCCGCACCGGTCCACAACCAGCGCCGGATACGGCAGATGCCCGCGGAGGATGTGGTCGATTGCCGTGCGCACGGGAGCCAGCACCGGATCGTCGAGTGAGCTCTCGGGGTAGGCGGGCGCGTACCCGGCGGCCAGCAGCAGTTCGTTGCGCTCCCGCAACGGCAGTTCCAGCGACTCGGCCAGGCGCACGACCATGTTCCGGCCGGGGACGGACCTGCCGGATTCGATGAAGCTGAGGTACCGCTGGGTGGTGCCTGCCCGCAGCGCCAGGTCGAGCTGGCTGAGGTGACGGCGGGTACGACGTTCGCGAAGCGCACGAGGGAAGTCCACAAGCCTGTTGTAACGGCGGCGGAGGGCCCCAGGCCATTCCCCGGAGGGAATTGTCACCCACCGGCGGGACCTCAGAGGCGTCTGCCCTTCCCTCACCGAACGGTGTCCGGGAGCGGTCCCGGACACCGCGTCCCACTCCGGCTGTCGTTGTCCTGACCCTGGTCGGCGTGGCACTGTTCGCCCGAGCCGTCGGCCGGATCCACCGCTTCGTACGGCTCGGGCAGGCCATACCCACGGGCTCTTACCGAGGCTTCGGCCTGCTCGATGTGTATGTGGAGATCCTTGACGGACGGAGTTCCATGAAGACCATCAGCCTCAGCGAGCACGAGGTCCGGGAAGCCGTGTCGATGCGCGAGGCGATCGACGCCGTGCGCCGCGGCTTCGTCGGTCTGGCGGGCGGGGAGTTCGAGATGCCCACGCGCACCGCGCTGCGGGACGGCCAGTTCCTCGTGATGTCGGCCCACCACCGGCCGACCGAGTCCGCCATGGTCAAGACCCTGAGCCTGAACTTCGACCGCGTGCCCGCCATCACCGGCACCGTCGTATGGAGCGCCCTGGACCGGCTCGACCACCTGATCGCCGACGCCGGTGCCGTCACCACCCTGCGCACGGGCGCGGCGGTCGGAGTCGCCACCGACCTCCTCGCCGCCCCCGACGCCGACCGGCTCACCCTGATCGGTGCCGGTGGCCAGGCCACCGATCAGGTCCGCGCCGTGCACACCGTCCGCCCGTTGCGCCACCTCACCATCGTCGCCACTACGGCCGAACGCGCCGAGGCACTGGCCGACGCCCTGCGGGCCGAACTGGACGGCACCGAGATCCGCACCGCCACCGATCCGGCCTCCGCCGTCAGCGACGCCCATGTCGTGTGCTGCGCCACCACCGCGACCACCCCGCTCTTCCCCGCGTCCGCCCTGCCCGCCCAGGTGCACATCAACGCCATCGGCTCCTTCCGCCCCACCATGCGCGAACTGCCGGACGAACTGCTGGCCGACAGCACCGTGATCATCGACGAACTCGACGCCATCCTCGAGGAGTCCGGCGAGATCATCCACGCCCTACGGACTGGTGCCATCACCCGGAACGACCTCACCGAACTGGGCACCGCCCTGACCTCTGCCTCTGCCTCTGCCTCTGCCTCTGCCTCTGCCTCTGCCAGTCGAGGCGAGCGCACGGTGTTCAAAAGTGTGGGCGTCGCCATGCAGGACTGGGCCATCGCAAGCCTTCTGGCCGACAAGTTCCTCGACTGATCGCGCGCGCAGGACATGCCCGTATGGACCCGATCGGTGCCACAGGCTCCGTCGGTACGTCATGCGGCCCTTTCCACTTCTCCATCGCGCCCGTCCCCGGTGGCACCCTCACGCACGCGCAGGCGGCCTACACGAGCCTCTACGACACCGTGGCCAGCGGCTGGACGCGCTCGGAGGAGGCCGTCCACCTGACGGTCACCGTGCCGCCGAACACCACGGCCGACATCCGTCTTCCGGACGGCACGGCGCACGCCGTGGGCCCGGGAACCCATGAATAAAAAAATACGTGGTCTGAAATACGTGGTCTGACCACAGCCCATCAGCAGGCCGAGCCGGGCCTCTGCGCTACCGGGCCACGTCCCATGCGCTCTCGGTCAAGAACCTGGCGGCGGGGCCCCTACTGTCACAAGGGACTACACCCATGGGGCGGGCGGCCCCGGCCCACCCGGCCCCGTCGCCACGCCTGAGCGCCCGGTCTGGACGAGTATGAGCACAGCACCGTCATCATCACCAGCACCCGCAGAATCCGACTCGCCGTGGGCGCCACTCGCGGCGCGCGTCTTCCGGGCGCTGTGGATCGCCCAGTTGGTCTCGAACATCGGCAGCTGGATGCAGACCGTCGGCGGCCAGTGGCTGCTGGTCGGGGACGGTGCCGCGTTGGTGACGCTCATGCAGACCGCCTCCAGCCTTCCCGTCGTGCTGCTGGCCCTGCCCTCCGGTGTGATCGCCGACCGGCTCGACCGGCGCTCGGTGCTGCTGGCCGCGCAGTTCGCGATGCTCGCGGTGTCGGGTGCGCTGACCGTGCTGGCGTTCACGGACGCCCTGACGCCGACGGCACTGCTCGTCCTGACCTTCCTCCTGGGGTGCGGCACCG
This sequence comes from Streptomyces sp. NPDC020845, assembly GCF_044334165.1. Lineage (NCBI taxonomy): Bacteria > Bacillati > Actinomycetota > Actinomycetes > Kitasatosporales > Streptomycetaceae > Streptomyces > Streptomyces sp. NPDC020845. The sequence continues at coordinate 136,976 of NZ_JBIRSJ010000018.1, forward strand.
CGCTGATGGGCCCGGCCTGGCAGGCGATCCAGCCAGAGCTCGTGGAGCGCCGGCAGCTCGGTCAGGCGGCGGCGCTGGGCGCGGTGAACATGAACCTGGCCCGCGCGGTCGGTCCGGCACTGGGCGGGGCGGTCGTCGCGGCGGCTGGTGCGGGGTGGGTCTTCGCCTTCAACACGGCCTCTTACCTGGGCATCGCGGCCGTCCTCATGGTGTGGCGGCGCCCCAGTACGGCCGCCCCCGCGGCAGGGAACGAAGGGCTGCTGGCCGCCCTGCACGCCGGTCGGCGCTATGTGTGGAACGCGCCCGGTGTGCGCCGGGTCCTCTTGCGTACGCTCCTGTTCATCCCTGGGGGCGCCGCCCTGTGGGCACTGCTGCCCCTGACCGCGAACCGCTCCCTCGGCCTGGGCTCGGGCGGATACGGGCTACTGCTGGCGGCGGTGGGCGTGGGGGCGGTTGCGGGCGCCTTCGCACTGCCGTGGGTGCGTCGCGTGCTGGGTGCGAACGGCACGCTCGCCGCCGGCGCCGTGGTGTTCGCCGGGGTGCTCGCGGTGCTGGCCACGGTGCGCGCCCCGTGGCTTGTGGCACTCGCTCTGCTGCCCGCAGGACTCGCCTGGATCGCGGCGCTGTCCACGCTCAACGCGGCCGTGCAGGCGCGGCTCCCCGGCTGGGTCCGGGCTCGTGGACTCGCCGTCTACCTCTTGGTCTTCCAGGGCGGGCAGGCGCTGGCGGCACCTGTATGGGGTGCGGTCGCCGAGTGGCTCGGGCTCAGCGCCTCTCTGCTGATCGCCGGCGCCGTGATGCTGCTCAGCGCCGCGAGCGTGCGTTGGTGGCCGCTGCACGACGCCGAGTGGATCAACCCCTCGACGTCCGACCACTGGCCCACTCCTCCCCTGGTATTCGAGCCAGGAGAGGCCGACGGCCCGGTCCTGGTCAACATCGTCTACCGGGTCCCGGCGGACAACCACGCCGAGTTCACCGACCGTATGCGCCATGTCGCCCGGTCCAGGCGCCGTACGGGGGCCCTCACCTGGGGCCTCTACCAGGACGGCAACGACCCGGAACGCTTTGTCGAGACGTTCCTGGTCTCCTCCTGGGCGGAACACCTCGCCCAGCACCACGTCCGTCTGACGGCCACCGACCGCCGCCGCGAGGAGCGGGCTCGTGAACTGCTCGCCCCCGGGACCCTGCCCGAAGTGACCCATGCCTTCGACACAGCGTCGGGGTCTTTGGTATCGGATCGAGTGACGTCCGGGTAACGCGCCGGGTCAGCCGGGTCAGGGGCGGGGAATGTTGCGGAGGTTGGCCCGGGCCAGGTGGACCATGCGGCCGACACCTCCGCTCAGCACCGTCCGGCTCGCGGACAGGGCGAAGCCGCTGATCTGCTCGGTGGTGATCTTCGGCGGGACGGCCAGCGCGGCGGGGTCGGTGACGACGTCGACCAGTACGGGTCCGTCATGGGCGAAGGCCTCGCGCAGCGCGTCGCGTACGCCGGCGGGCTTCTCCACCCGGATGCCGAGCGCCCCGGCCGCCGTGGCGATGGCCGCGAAGTCGGTGTGCGGGTAGGACGTGCCGTACGGGGGCAGACCGTCGACCATCATCTCCAGGTCGACCATGCCGAGGGAGGAGTTGTTGAAGACGACCACCTTGACCGGCAGGCCGTACTGGACGAGCGTGAGGAAGTCGCCCATGAGCATGGAGAAGCCGCCGTCGCCGGAGAGGGAGACGACCTGCCGGCCGCGGTCGAGGAACTGGGCGCCGATGGCCTGGGGCAGCGCGTTGGCCATCGAGCCGTGGACGAACGAGCCGAGGATGCGGCGGCGGCCGTTGGGCGTCAGGTAGCGCGCCGCCCACACACAGCACATGCCGGTGTCCACAGTGAACACGGCGTCGTCGGCGGCCTCTTCGTCGAGCACCGAGGCCACGTACTCGGGGTGGATCGGGGTGTGCTTCTCGACATTGCGGGTGTAGGCGTTCACGGCGCTCTTGAGTGCGTGCTCGTGCCGCTCCAGCATGCGGTCGAGGAAGTGGCGCGACGGCTTCTCCCGCACGGCGGGCGTGAGGCAGCGCAGGGTCTCGCGTACGTCTCCCCACACGGCGAAGTCGAGTTGCGTGCGCCGCCCCAGCCGCTCGGGCTGCACGTCGACCTGCACGGTCCGCACATGGCGGGGCAGGAAGTCGGTGTACGGGAAGTCCGTGCCCAGGAGCAGCAGCAGGTCGCACTCGTGCATGGCGTCGTACGCGGCTCCGTAGCCGAGCAGGCCGGACATGCCGACGTCGTACGGGTTGTCGTACTGGATGTGCTCCTTGCCGCGCAGGGCGTGCCCGACCGGCGCCTTCACCTTCTCGGCGAAGGCCATGACCTCGGCGTGGGCGCCCGCGACGCCCCGGCCGCAGAACACCATGACGCGTTCGGCGGCGTCCACCAGGTCCGTGAGCCGGGCGAGTTCCTGGTCGCTCGGGCGGATGGCGGGCAGGTCCAGGGGCATGGCGAGTTCGGGCGCGGCGTCCGGGGTGTTCTCGGCGGCGGTGTCGCCGGACAGGGCCACGACCGAGACACCGCGCCGGCCCACGGCGTGCTGGATCGCCGTCTGCACCACGCGCGGCATCTGGCGGGGTGAGGAGATCAGCTCGGAGTAGTGGCTGCACTCGGCGAACAGCCGGTCGGGGTGGGTCTCCTGGAAGTAGCCGGTGCCGATCTCGCCACTGGGTATGTGGGCGGCCAGCGCGAGGACGGGCGCCATCGAGCGGTGGGCGTCGTACAGGCCGTTGATCAGATGGAGGTTGCCCGGTCCGCAGGAGCCCGCACAGGCTGCCAGCCGGCCGGTGAGCTGGGCCTCGGCGCCGGCGGCGAACGCCGCGACCTCCTCGTGGCGGACCTGGACCCATTCCACCGCGTCGTGCCGTCTGACCGCGTCGACGACCGGATTCAGGCTGTCCCCGACCACGCCGTAGAGGCGGCGCACACCGGCGCGCGCCATCAGGTCGACGTACTGTTCCGCGATGGTCTGCTTGGCCATGCCACTCCTCGGATTTCGGCATTGTGGCGGACACCGCCGCGTGAGAGCACAGCGGGTCCGCCTCGCGCCTCGATCACGTTAGTGAGCAGGGAAGAGCCGCGCTTGACCGTCCGTGCACGAGATCGGTTCCCGCAGCGCACCGGCCCTGGCCGCGCTGATGCGATTTCTTCGACGGGCAGGACGCTCGGTGCGCTGATGGACACCTGCGCGTGCGCTCCCGGGCAAAGCGACCCCGGATTCGGCTCCTAGGGTCGACCGCGCATATTCAGCACAGCATCGCAGGAGGCACCTCATGACCACCGGCTCCAAACCCACGAGCAGTCAGCCGTGGCTGCACCAAAAGGGCTCGGTCATCCAGGAGTTCGGGACCGTCAAGCAGTTCCCCATCGCTCTGTCCTACGAGGCGCGCATGTATTCGTCCCAGCGCCTGAACAAGGTGCTGGCTGACACCCAGATCCTTTACGGCCTCTACAAGAAGCACCACTGGATCATGCGGGGCGCGACCTTCTACCAGCTGCACCTGCTCCTGGACAAGCACGCGGGAGAACAGCTGGAACTCGTCGACACCCTCGCCGAGCGGGTCCAGACCCTGGGCGGCGTCGCCGTGGGCGATTCCCGGCACGTCGCCGAGATCACGTCGATTCCGCGCCCGCCGGACGGTGTGGAGGAGGTCCCGGCCATGCTCTCGCGGCTGCTCGAGGCGCATGAGCTCATCCTGACGGAAGCCCATGACGCGGCCGCCCGCACCGCCGAGCTGGGCGACGACGGCACCAACGACCTGCTGGTGTCGCAGATCATCCGCACCGGCGAACTGCAGTCCTGGTTCCTGGCGGAACACCTGGTCGACACCCCGCTGGTCCGCGTCTGATCCGCGGCTGATCCGTCCGTACGGGACCGCCAATCCCCGGGAGTACTCATGGCTTCGCCAGACGTCGTAGAACTGTCCCGATGGCAGTTCGCGATCACCGCGATCTTCCATATGACCTTCCCCGCGCTGACCGTCGGGCTCTCCGTGCTCCTCGCCGTCGTGTACACGGCCTACGTACGCACGGGGAATCCGCTGTACCTGCAGATCTTCCGGTTCTGGAAGAAGATCTTCGCCGTCGGCTTCGGCCTGGGCGTCGTCGCGGGGACGGTGATGACCTTCGAGTTCGGCCTCAACTGGGGCACGTACGCCCACGCGGTCGGGCCGGTCATCGGGGTCACCATCGGCATGGAAGTGATCACCGCCTTCTTCCTGGAAGCCGGTTTCATCGGCCTGATGCTCTACGGGGACGGGCGGATCCGCCCGCGCACCATGGTCCTCGCCAGCTGGATGGTCGCCTTCGGAACCCTGCTGTCCACCACCTGGATCCTGTCTGCCAACAGCTGGATGCAGGACCCGGTCGGCTACCGGAAGGTCGACGGCCAGTTCCACGCCGAGGACTGGATCGACATCCTGCTCAACCCCGCCTTCGCCCACCGCTTCCCGCACATGCTGCTGGCCGTGCTGATCAGCGCCGCCTGGTTCGTCGGCGGGATCTCCGCCTGGTACCTGGTGAAGAACCGGGTCCACGCCCAGCCCATGGCCCGCCGCTGCCTGTCCATCGCTCTCGGGGTGCTCGGTGTGCTGATGCCGATCCAGCTGTACGTGGGAGACGGCACGGCGGTCTTCATGGGACAGCACCAGCTGCCCAAGCTGGAGGCGTTCGAGGGCAACTGGAAGAGCGACAACAACGGCTACAACCTGCTCGTCGTCCCCGACACGGACAAGGGCGAGAACCGGTTCCACGTCGAGATCCCCTACCTCGGCTCGGTCATCGCCCAGGACCTCAGCGGCAAGACGACGACGCCCGGACTGCTCCAGACCCCGCCCGACGAACGCCCCAACATGTGGACCACGTTCTACGGCTTCCGCGCCATGTACTTCACCGCGCTGCTCATGTTCGCAACGGCCTTCGCGGGCGTGGTCCTGCGCATGCGACGGCGTCTGTTCGACTCGCCGCGATTCCTCAGATGGATGGTGTGGATGACCCCCGCCGGGATCATCGCCATCACCGGCGGCTGGATCGTCGCCGAGACCGGCCGCCAGCCCTGGGTGGTGTACGGCCAGTTGCGCACCGCCGACGCGGTCTCCCACCTCAGCACCCCCGAGGTCGCCGCCACGCTCACGGGCTTCGTCCTGCTCTACGTCGCTCTGCTGGCCATCTGGGCCCGCTACATCGTCCGTACGGTCAAGGCCGGCCCTGAGGCGCTGCCCGCCGGACCCGCCTCGCCCGATGTATCGGAGGCCCTCGTTGCTTGAGTACGCCGCTTACGCCCTGGTCCTCTTCTCGCTCGGCATGTACGTCGTCCTCGACGGTTACGACCTCGGGGTGGGCATGCTCAGTCTGGCTGCCGAGCCCGAGCGCCGACGCGAGTACGGCGAGATCGTCGCCACCGCCTGGGACGCCAACGAGAGCTGGATCATCCTGGCCGGGGTCGTCCTGTGGGCCGGTCTGCCGGGCGTCTACTCCGTGCTGCTGCCGGCCGTCTACCTGCCGCTGATCGGCATGCTGATCGCCATCATCCTGCGCGGGCTCGGCCTGGAGATGCACAGCGCGGCCGGCGGCTACCGGCGCGGCTGGGCCCTGCTGTTCGGCGGGGCATCGCTCGCGGCGGCCGTCTGCCAGGGTCTTGTGCTCGGCGCTCTGCTCTCCGGCCCACGGCAGCGGGGCGGAGTCTTCACGGGCGGGGCCTTCGACTGGCTCAGCCCGTACAGCGTGCTGTGCGCGCTCGGTCTGGTCGTCCTCTACCTGCTGGCCGGGGCCGCCTGGCTGCAGGACAAGACCGAGGGCTGGTCGCGGTCGCGGACGCGCCGCACCGGGCGGTCGCTGCTGGCGGCCACCGCGGTGATGGCGGTCGTCCTCGGCCTGCTGCTGCCCGGCGCCGACCCGCAGGAGCTACAGCTGGGCGAGCCCGTGCGGGCCGTACTGTTCTGGCTCGCGGTCGTCGCCGCTGTCGGGGCCGGTACTGTCGCGTGGTTCGGCTTCGGCCGCGGTCCCGACTGGCGGCCGTTCGCCGCCGTGGCCACCATGACGGCCGTGGGGCTGCTGGGCCTGGCGGTGATCACCGCCCCGGTCGTCGTACCGCCCGGACTCACGGTCCACCAGGCGGCGAGCCCGCACTCCTCCCAGCTCTTCCTGGTGCTGGGCGTGGGGCTGTGCATGCCGTTCGTCCTGGCCTACAACGTCTACGCCTGGCGGAGCTTCCGCGGCAAGTACACGGATCCGGTGGAGCCCGCCCTCCCGCGGCCCCGTGCCGTGCCGCTCACCCCGGCCGCCCCTCCCCCGCCCTCCGGCACCGTGCGAACCGTGCTGCGCCGAACCCTGCTGGTGGTGCTCGGCATCGTGGCGACGGCCCTGTCGCAGGACGTGTTCGGCGGGGTGGCCGAGTGGATCGGCCCGATCGGCGTCACCGTGCTCGCCGGCACGGCGCTGGCCGCGTGGATCGCCGGGGACCGCCGTGACCGGCGGGCCGGATACTTCGACGTGGACACGGGCGCGGACGCGGTGGCGGGGGCGGGCGCGGGGGCGGAGCGCACCCCGTGAGCACCGCTCCGACCGTGCTGCTGGACGAGCTGGCCGCGAACCGCACCGCGGACCCGGTGCCCGAGCGGCTACGAGAGTGGGCGGCCGTGGGCCGCCCCGAACTGCGCCGCGCGGGACTTCTGCGCGGCGCTGCCCAGTTGGGCACGGTCGTCTGGGCCGGCGGGCTGGCGTGGACGGCCCAACGCGGCTTGGGCGCGCTCCACGGCGCCCCCGTGTCCGCCGTACTGGTGCCCGCCCTGGTCACGGCGGCCGGCGTCGCCCTGCGGGCCGTACTGCTGTACGCGGGTGAGGCAGCCGCCGCCCGCGGTGCCCGCGCCGTGCGCGAGGCCCTGCGCGCCCGGCTCGTCGAGTCGGCGCTGCCGGACCACGGCCCGGCCCCGTCCGGCGTGGACGACGCGGCGCTGGCCCAGGCGGTCGACGGCGAGGTCGACGAGCTGAGCGACTGGCTCACCGAGTATCTGCCGGCGCGGACCACCATGCTGCTCGGCAGCGGCCTCACCCTGGCCGCGATCGCCTGGCGCAGCTGGTTCGTCGCCCTGCTCGTCCTGGCCGCGACCCCGCTGCTGCCGGCCAACCTGAAGGTCATCGGCCTGGGCACGCAGACCGCCGTACGCGCCCAGCTGTCGGCCATCCGCACCCACCGGGCGCGGCTGCTGGACCATCTGCGCGGCCTCCCCACGCTGGTCGGGCTCGGCGCGCACGACGAGGCGGCCGGCGCACTGGCCCGCTACGACCGGGAGGTCGCCGGTCGCACCGAGAAGGTGCTGCGGATCGCCTTCCTGTCCACCGCGTGGGTCGAACTGCTCATCACCGGCACACTCGCCGTCGTCGCGACCTACTGCGGGCTGGTCCTCCTCGACTACCTGCGGCTGCCCCTCGTGCCGGACCGTATGAGCCTGTCCGACGCGCTGTTCGTCCTCGTCCTGGTGCCCGCCTACTTCGCGCCGGCCCGGGACCTGGCCGGCGGCTACCACGCCCGCGCCCGGGCGACCGCCGCCGCCGGCCTGCTGGCCCCGGTCCTGGACGGGGCCCCGGGCCTGGACGCCCATCGCCAGGCCGCGGCGGCGGCCGCCCCACCGCCGCGGCCGTCCGCGACGCCACCGGGGGTGCGCCTGGAAGCCGTAACGGTCCATCACCCCGGGGGCAGCGTACCCGCGTTGAACGGTGTCGACGTGGACCTCGCTCCGGGGCGATGCCTGGCCGTCACCGGCCCCAGCGGGGCCGGCAAGTCCACCCTGCTCGCCGTGGCGGCCGGGCTGTGCACACCGCACATCGGTCAGGTGCGGCACATGCTCGACGGCCGACCCGTGCCCGCCGATCCCGGCCGGGTCGCCTGGGTGGGCCAGCCGGCGCATCTGCTGCCCGGCACCCTGCGCGAGAACCTGCTCCTGGCCCGGCCCACCGCGAGCGACCACGACCTGCGGGGCGCCATCGCCTCGCTCGGCTTCACCGACCTCCTTGCCGCGCTGCCCCAGGGGCTGGACACACCACTGGGCGAGCGCGGCACCGGCCTGTCCTCCGGGCAGTCGCAGCAGCTCGCCCTCGTCCGTGCGCTGCTGCGGGACGCGCCTGTGCTGTGCCTGGACGAGCCCACCGCTCATCTCGACCCGGAGGCGGAGCAGCGGGTCATGTCCGCGCTGCGCACCCTGACCCGCGACCGAACGGTCCTGCTCGCCACGCACAGCCCCGCGCTGGCGGCCCTTGCGGACCAGGTCGTCACGCTGGACCACGGGAGAGCCCGATGAAACCGAACAGCGCCTGGCGGCTGCTGCGTACGGCGGCGCCGCGCCGCGCCCTGTCGGCCGGCCTGCTGCTGGCCACCGCGGCCGAACTCTCCGGGGCCGCGCTCCTGGGCGTGTCCGGGTGGTTCCTGACGACCTGCGCCGTGGTGACGCTCCAGGCCAACACCACCTGGTCCTGGATGTATCCCTCCGGTGCGGTGCGGGGGCTGGCCCTGAGCCGCACCGGTCTGCGGTACCTGGAGCGCCTGGTCAACCACCGGACGATGTTGTCCGTCCAGGTGTCCCTGCGCAGCCGACTGGCCCGAGGTGCCGCCCGGCTCACTCCGCGCGCGTTGCGCGGACAGCGCGACGGAACGCTGCTCACCCGGCTCACCGTCGATGTGGAGACCGTCGCGGGGCTGCCCGCGAACGCCTTCGCACCGTTGGTCGCGGCGATCACCACCGCGTGCCTGGTGGAGATCCTGCTGTGGTGGGCGATGCCGCTGCTGGGGGCGGCGGAGCTGATCGTCTGGGCGGCCGGCCTCGGCTGGGCCCGGCGAGCCCATCGCCGGGCGCGATCCCATCTGGCCGATGCCGCCGAGGCCCGGGCCGCACTCCGTACCGTGCTGCTCGGCAGCCGGGCCGCCTTCAACGAACTGCGGTGCCTGGACGCGGTGCCACAGGCGCGTCGGACGGTGGCGACCGCCATGGCGGCTGCCGAGTCCGCCGAGTGGGCCGCTGCCCGAGCCGAACGGCTGGGCCGCCTTGTGCTGCGCCTTCTTGCCGCCCTGGGCCAGGCGTCGGTGCTGGTGATCGCCCTGCGCGCGGTCCCGGCCCAGCCTGTCGCCGTCGTGGTGGGCGAGGTGCTGCTGCTGGCCGCCGGATGGGAGCTGCTGGAGCGGCTGCCCCGGCTGCTGCAGCACTTGGCCCAGGCCGACGACGCGGCGGACCGCCTCGCACCCCTCGCCGCCGAGGAGCAGTGCCTGGGTCGGTACGGGCCGGCCGCCCGCTCCGTGAAGGCGACCGGCCTCCCGCTGCTCGGCTCGTCGGCGACGCTCACCACGACTCTGCAAGGCCCTGGCCTGGTGCTGGTCACCGGCCCCAACGGCAGTGGGAAGTCGACACTGCTGGGTCAGCTCGCCGGGCGTCTGCCGGCTCCCGCCGGCACGGTGCTCCTCGACGGGACACCGGTGCAGGAGCTGCCGGCCCGGGCCGTCGCCGAGACGGTCACCCTTGTGGAGGCCGACGACTGGCTCGCCGACGACACGGTGGCGGCCAATCTGCGTCAGGCGGCGCCCTCGGCCGACCCCGCCGCGCTACGGGCCGTACTGGGCGTGGTCGGCCTCTCGGCCCTGCCGCTCGATGCCTCGGTGGGCCCCGGCGGGCGACAGCTGTCCCAGGGGCAGCGCAGGCGCCTCGCCACCGCGCGCGCCCTGCTCAGGCGCCCTCCGGTGCTGCTGCTCGACGAACCCACCGCCGGTCTGGACCGCCCCACCGCCGAGGCGCTGCTGGCCGCGCTGGACCGAGCGCTGCCCGGGACAGCGCTGGTGATCGCGTTGCAGGAGCAGGACGTCGATCTGCTGGACCGGGCGCCGACGGCGGTCGTCCGCCTCGGTCATACCGCTGACGGCTCGCCGTGCGCCCGGTCGACGCATGGGCTCAGTCGAATCGCAGGTCGGACAGTTGCCGTTCGAGTGCGGTGACGTCGTCCTCGGGTGCCGCCTCGGCCGGACGAGCGGCCATCAAGGCGGCCAGGTCACCCCCCGCCCGCCGGATACGCACGGGCAGTCCCTCCGTGTACTCGTCGCCGCCGGAACCCCAGTCCTCGGACGCCGCGTACACCGCGGTGGGGACGACGGCGGCGCGCAGATAGGAGAACAGCGGGCGCAGAGCGTGCTCCAGGACCAGGGAGTGGCGGGCCGTCCCGCCCGTCGCCGCGATCAGGACCGGCTTGCCGGTGAGGGCGTCCGGATCGATCAGGTCGAAGAAGGACTTGAACAGTCCGCTGTAGGAAGCGGTGAACACGGGCGTCACCACGATCAGGCCGCCGGCGCCCGTCACCGAGTCGATCGCGGCGGCCAGAGGGGGCGGCGGAAACCCGGTCACGAGGTGGTTGGCGACGGCGACGGCCAGTTCGCGCAGCTCGATGGCTTCGGTCTCCACGTCGTGGCCCTGAGCGGCGAGTTCGTCGCGGGCCGACTCGGTGAGACGGTCCGCGAGCAGACGGGTGGAGGACGGGGTGCTCAACCCCGCGGACACGGCGACGAGCTTCATGCGGCGGTCTCCCCCTCGGCGGACACGGCGCCCTTGGCGGAGACAGCACCCTTGGCGGACTCAGCGGCGGCGACCCGCGCCGGGTGCGTCGGCGCGTCCGGCACATCGGCGGGGCGGCCGTTCGCGAACTCCTTGCGCAGGACGGGCACGACCTCCTCACCGAGTATGTCGAGCTGTTCCAGCACGGTCTTCAGCGGCAGGCCCGCGTGGTCCATCAGGAACAGCTGCCGCTGGTAGTCACCGACGGTCTCGCGGAAGGACAGCGTCCGCTCGATGACCTGCTGCGGGGAACCCACCGTCAGCGGGGTCTGCTCGGTGAACTCCTCCAACGACGGCCCGTGGCCGTAGACGGGCGCGTTGTCGAAGTAGGGGCGGAACTCCCGCACGGCGTCCTGCGAGTTCTTCCGCATGAACACCTGCCCGCCCAGACCGACGATGGCCTCCTCGGGCCGGCCGTGGCCGTGGTGGGCGTACCGCCGCCGGTACAGCTGGACCATCCGCCTCGTGTGCTCGGCGGGCCAGAAGATGTTGTTGTGGAAGAAGCCGTCCCCGTAGAACGCGGCCTGCTCGGCGATCTCCGGCGAGCGGATCGAGCCGTGCCAGACGAACGGCGGTACGCCGTCCAGCGGACGGGGAGTGGAAGTGAAGCCCTGCAGAGGCGTACGGAACTTCCCCTCCCAGTCCACGACGTCCTCACGCCACAGCCGGCGCAGCAGCGCGTAGTTCTCCTTGGCGAGGTTGATGCCCTGCCGGATGTCCTGCCCGAACCAGGGATAGACGGGGCCGGTGTTGCCACGGCCCAGCATCAGGTCGACCCGGCCGTCCGCGACGTGCTGGAGCATCGCGTAGTCCTCGGCGATCTTCACCGGGTCGTTGGTGGTGATCAGCGTGGTGGCGGTGGACAGGACCAACTTCTCGGTACGGGCGGCTATGTAGCCGAGCATCGTCGTCGGGGACGACGGTACGAACGGGGGGTTGTGGTGCTCGCCGGTCGCGAAGACGTCCAGGCCCACCTCCTCCGCCTTGAGGGCGATGGCGACCATCGCCTTGATCCGTTCGTGCTCCGACGGAGTGCGGTTGTCGGTCGGGTCGGTCGTCACGTCTCCGACCGAGAAAATGCCGAACTGCATGGGTCACTCATTCTTTCGTTAATGGTGTGAGGTGCGAACATCCCCCAGTGCGGACACCTCTGCCAGGAGGAACGTCCCGACGCCGCCGACGGTCTAACGTGGCTCCACCCCGAGATCCGCATCGACGTCATACCCGGATTCCGCCCGGCCGGGGGTGGGATGTGCGATGTCGGCCGCCAGGTCGAATGCTGCCTCTCCGACCGCGTCCTCCAGGGCGGACTCCGCGCGTTCGGCTTGAGCACGGCGGTGGTGCTCGGTCATTCGCTCCATGATGTGCCGGATATGGGGGTGACCGTTGTCCGAATTCGACTCATTCGCGTTCACTCGGCAATCCTCCGTATCGGGCAACAACAAGCATCAGCGATGCGGCACCAAGCTATGCGGGTGTCCCCGTCCCGGGTTTACCGACGGCGCACGGACTCTTGTCCGTCGGTGTACGGGACGGCCGTACAGCCCGGGCGGCGCGCCGGGCCGGCCCAGTCGTAGAAGCGATCGCCCTTCGCGCCGCGTCCGGCGGACAGTTGAGCCGTCAGGCGGATCGGGGCCAGTCGTCCATGGTCCGGTGGTCGCTCACCACCTCTTCCAGCACACGTATCCCGAGGTCGACGAGCGGGTGCCGCCGACTGCCCCGGCGCACGCAGGTGAGAATCCGCCGCATCGGCATGTTCTCGTTCGACACCGGCACCCGCACCACCGACTGGCCCGCCGCGCCCTCGGCCAGCCGCGGGACCAGCGAGACGCCCAGCCCGTTCCCGACCAGCGACCAGACCGCCGCCCACTGGGTGGCGGCATGCACGATCCGCGGCGAGAACCCGGCCGCCGCGCACAGCATCCGCACCCGCTGGGCGTGGTCGCAGGTGCCCGGGTCGGCGACGACCCAGTCCTCGGCCGCCGCGTCCTCCAACCGCACTGATTCCGCTCGCGCAAGCCGGTGGTCGGCGGGCACCAGCATGATGTGCGGCTCCTCCAGCAGGTGGCTCTGCTCGAACCGTGCGTCATCCAGCGGCGGCCCGCCCTCGGTGGGCTCCACGACCGCGAGATCCACCTTGCCCGCCACCAGCAGGTCCATGCTCGCTATGGTGTCGCACTCGCGCACCTGCACCAGGAGGCCGGGATGGCTGTGCCGCAGCCGCCCGGCCGCGGGGGCGATCAGGCCGCTGACCGCGGTGGTGAAACCCGCCATGCGCAGTGGTCCGGCCATGCCCACCCGATAGGACTCCAACTCCGACTGTGCCTCCTCCCACCGGGCCAGCAGCGCGTCGGCGTGGTCGATGAGCAGGTGCCCGGCCGGGGTCAGCCGGACGCGGCGGCCCTGTGGCTCCAGGAGCGGGACCTTGAGTTGCCGCGCGAGCTCGCGCATGTGGTGGGAGACCGCCGACGGGGTGAGGTGCAGGGCCTCCGCGGCCGCGGTGACCGTGCCCTGCTGGTGCACCACGCGGAGCATATGAAGCCGACGTAGGTCAATCATGAAATTATTTTGCACATATGACCAGCAAAACTTGCAATAGACCGCAACGGTTGTCCGGGGTCATCCTGCTGTCATGAACACCAACACGAACACCATCGTTTCCCGGCACACCACCAGCAAGGGTGTCGTGGTCTGGAGCCGGTGCGCCTGCGGACGGCTTCAGATGGCCCTGATTCCATACGGCACCGACGGCAAGGGACTCGCCGCGGGCGGACACGACATCCAGTGCCCCCACCTCGGCCGTCAGCGCTGCTCGGCGTCAGGAGGACAGGCGTAGCGCCGGCGTCCCGTCCGTGGCTTCCCCTCGATCCGGTCGGGCCGGATCCGGCCTGGCCCCTCGATCAGCGGCGGCTGAACGCGGCGGCTTCGTTGCCGAATCCGACGATGAGCCAGCCGTTGGCGGCAACCGTCACCGTGTGGACGGGCATCGGGAACAGCAGCTCTCGTCCGGCCTGTCGAAAGGTGGCCACGTCCCGAACGCGCACCGTCCCCCGCAGCTCCGGGTGGCGCCTTCCCCTCTGTCCGCCGGTGACCGCGTGAGGCCGGCCGTCGATCAGCGCCGTGGCCATCGCCTGCACCTTGTCGGTGTCCCCTTCCAGGTCGGCGACCTGCCGACCCGTAGTCAGGTCCCACAGGGACAAGCGGTCATCGTCGCCAGGATCCACCACGTCGCGGTAGCTGGTGGTGATGGCATGCGGCTGCCCGTCGATCGCCGTGGTCGCCACCGCCATCACATTGGTTCCGGCGCCGGTGTTCAGTTCGCGTGCCGTTTCCCCCGTACGCAGGTCCCAGACCACCACTCCCCCACCGAAGGTACCGGTGACCATGTGCGGATGCCCGTCGATCGTTGCGGTCGCCATCGCCAGCACACCGGCTTCGTGGTCGATGAGAGGCTCGCCCACCGGTTCTCCCGTGGCCAGGTCCCACATCCATGTGGTCTCGTCCTCGCCGACCGTCACCACGTGCGGGCGTCCGTCGATCAAGGCTGTGGCTACGCAGTTCACCTCGTCATCGTGGCCGATGAGAGGCTCGCCCACGGGTTCGCCCGTGGTCAGATCCCAGACCCGTACCGCCCCGTCCATGTCCCCGGTCACCGCGTGCGGACATCCGTCGACCACCGTGGTCGCCACCGCCAGCACCGTGGCTTCGTGGCCGGTGAGAGGCTCGCCCACCGGTTCGCCCGTGGCCAGATCCCAGATCCGCACCAACTCATCGGGGCCGCCGACGACCGTGTGCAAACGCCCGTCGATCGCCGCGGTCGCCACCGCGAACTCCACGTCCTCGGGGCGCGCCGTGTGGCCGAGGCGGGAGGGGCCGGTGGCCCATTCCACTCGCCACTCGGCGTCGGGTTCTCCCTCCACCGGGCTCGAGATGAGACGGTCGGAAAGCTCAGGCGCTCCGTGACGTGCCGCGTCCAGGGCGAGCAGTTGTCGGCGGATCACGGGATCGGTGTCACGGTGGAGATGAGCCGAGGCCTGATATATCGCTGCGGCCTGCCGGGCCTGCGGGCTCGAGACGCTGCCGAGCATCCTGCTCACCTGGTCCGGGTGGGCATTGACGAGAATATCCGGATCGGTCAACTCTGCGCCATGCAGGTTGAGTTCGTTCCCTGGAGCGGCGCCGAGGGGTGCGCGGTGAGTCATGTCCGGCACAGTATCCGCCCTGGCCGACCGCCGCTCCGCCGTGTTCAGGTGAGCTGGGGAGCGAGCCAGTCGGTCAGGTTCAGGTGCCGGTTGACCTCCCGGTGAGAAGTCGACTCAGAACCGGGAACGACTCAGAAACGGACAAGTGCGCTTTCGATGGTCAATCCTGGCCCCATCGTCATCAGAACTCCGTACTCTCCTGAGTTCACTATGCCCTCACTCAGAAGGCGTTCACAGGAGAACAGAAACGAACCGCTGGAGAGATTTCCGTAGTCACGGAGAACGCCTATGGTGTGGCGCACGTCATGGCGGGTGAGACCCAGATTCGCTCGGACGGAATCGACGATTTTCTTTCCGCCGGAGTGGATCACCCAGTGCGCCACATCACCGCGCCCCAGTCCCGCGCCGTCCAGGAGTCGGTCGACAACGGTTTCGACATCCGCGCCGAGTACGGAGGGGACGTCCCGGTCCAGAAAGAAACGGAACTTTCCGGCTGTGTCGTCCCAGTCGAGGTGGCGCAGGCCCGGGCGGCGCTCGATGCCACGATCGCGTATGTCAGGGAGCGCAAGGTGTTCGGGACGCAGGTCGCGTCCTTCCAGAACACCAAGTTCGAACTCGCCGCCGTGGCCGCCGAGGTCGAGGCCGCGCAAACCATGCTCGACGGTGCCGTGCTCGACCTGGTCGACGGTCGGCTCCACGGCGCCGACGCCGCGAAGGTCAAGCTGTTCTGCACGGAAATGCAGGCCCGTGCCGTCGACCGATGTCTTCAACTCTTCGGCGGATAAGGCTACATGCTGGAGTACCCGATCGCGCGGCTGTACGCGGACGCGCGCATCACCCGTATCTACGCCGGGATCAGTGAGGTCATGAAGGTCATCATCGCCAAGTCCCTGGGGTTGTGAGACATGTCCGTGCACGACTTCGCCGACCGGCCGGGCGTCGCCCTCGTCGCGGGCGGCACCGGTGGCATCGGAGCGGCCGTCGCCCGGCTCCTCGCGGAGCGCGGCAGCGACGTCGCCTTCACCTACCGGTCCAACAAGGAAGCGGCGGACGCCCTCGTCGGCGAGGTGACGGCGTACGGCCGCCACGTCGGCTCCGTGCGCGTGGATCTGACCGATGAGGAGGCCACCGCGCGGGCCGTCACCGAAACCGCCGCGGCGGGCGGCGGCCTGCACACGCTGGTGTACGCGGCCGGGCCGCACGTCCCGATGAGGCATCTGAGCAGGGTCACTCCCGCTCAGTACCGTGCCCAACTGGAAGCCGACGCGGTGGCGTTGTTCAACCTCGTCCACCCCGCGCTGCCGCTGCTGCGGGAGAGCCGGGGCAGCGTCGTCGCCGTGACGACGGTCCCCACCCGCCGCTTCCCGGTCCGCGACGGGCTGTCGTCGGGTGCCAAGGGAGCGGTCGAGGCGGTGGCGCGCGCCCTCGCCGCCGAGGAGGGACGGTACGGCGTCCGCGTCAACTGCGTCGCCCCCGGCATGCTCACGGACGGCATCGCGGCCCGGCTGATCGACTCCGGCGAACTCGACGAGGACGCCCTCGCCGTCACCCGGCGCAATATCCCGCTGCACAGGTTCGGCCGGGCGGAGGACATCGCGGAGGCGGTCGCGTTCCTCGCCTCGGAGCGCGCCGGGTTCATCACCGGGCAGGCGCTGGGCGTGGACGGCGGGTACAGCGTCTGAGGCGACGGCTCATGGGGTGACCTCTTGACCGCCGATGTACGCGGCCCGTACGACATCGGCGGACAGCGCGTCCAGCGCCTCGCGCAGGGGTACGCGGAGCAGGCACAGGTCGGCCGCCCCGCTCACCCTCAACTGCCGTACGCGAGCGGGGTATTGCGCGCGACCGAGGAAGAGTCGCAGCGCTGTTTGAGGCTCGATGCCCTCCCCGTCCCGCCGCCGAGCCGGTCCGACTCCGGCGGGACGGCGACCGTCTGACCGTCGTACTGGACCGCCCCTGGGTACGCAACGCCGTCGACGCGGCCACGCGTGACGCCCTGTGCGAGGCCCTGGAGGTCGCGGTGGCCGACCCGTCGATCACCGTGGTCGACCTGCATGGCCACGGGCCCGCGTTCTGCAGCGGGGGCGACCTCGCCGAGTTCGGCACCGCACGGGATCCCGCCGAGGCACACCGGGTGCGCGTACACCGCAGCCCGGCGGCTCTGCTCCAGCGGTGCGGGCCCAAGGTGACCGCCCATCTGCACGGCGCGTGCGTGGGAGCGGGCATCGAGCTGGCGGCGTTCGCGGGGCGTGTCCTGGCGGCGCCGGACACCGTGATCCGCCTCCCCGAAACGGAAATGGGCCTGATCCCGGGCGCCGGGGGAACAGCGAGCCTCCCGCCCCGCATCGGCCGGGAACGCACCGCCTCGACGAGGCCATCGACACCTCTCCGACACTTCCTCGGCAGTTCGGCGCGCCGCTCGCCGCCGAGCGGTGAAAGCAACCGACACACCACCGTCCCGGACCGTCACGGACTGCGAGCCTCAGGTGTCGTCCGCTGACGGAGGCTCGGTCTCGGCGAAGGCGCCCGCGGCTGCGGCGAGGACGGCGGTTCTCGCCGCGTGGCCGGGCAGTTGCGGGTCGTGTGGTGTGCGGAGGAGCACCAGCTGGTGGTAGAGCGGCGCGGTGGCGGCGATGAGCAGTCGCCGGGCGTCGGTTCGCGGTGGGATGTCGCCGCGCCGGACGGCACGGCTGACGACGATCTCGCAGCGGGCGTACCGGTCTTCCCAGAGCCGCTGTTGGGCCTCGGCGGCCTTCTCCGAGCGGAACGAGGCGGCGATCAGCGCCGCCATGATCGGCGGCTGTGCGGCCATGGCTGTCTGGATCTCCTGGTTCAGCGCTGCCAGATCGCCTTCCAGTGACCCGGTGTCCGGTGGCTGCCAGTCGTCGTCGCTCGCCGCGTCGAGGACGTCGGCGAGCAGGCCGCCGACATCCCCCCAGCGCCGGTACACCGTGGTGCGGTGCACGCCGGAGCGGGCGGCGACGGCGTCCATGGTGAGCCCGTCATAACCGTGTTCGCCGAGCTCCGCGCGGACCGCGTCGAGTACCTGCGTACGAGTACGGGCGGTGCGGCCCCCGGGACGGCGTCGGGTGGGCGGCGGCCGGGTGTCTTCTGGCTCTGGGTCTGTGGGAGTGATCACTGGAAGTCCGTTTGCTCAGGGGGACGGCGTTGTGGCAACATCTTAATGCATCAGTTGTCGCACTAGTGGAGTGATCAATGCTCTTCCAAAGCGTTCGCCCGGCCGCGCGGCCCTCGACAGCCGCCTCGTTCTCGAATGCTTTGGAGTCTCCGCATGCCTACACAGATCACCGCGCTCGCCGTCAGCAAGTCCTTCAACGGCAGGCTCGTTCTTGACTCGGTGACCTGCTCGCTCGCCGCGGGCGAGCGCACCGGGATCATCGGTGAGAACGGATCCGGCAAGACCACCTTGCTGCGCCTGCTCGCCGGGCGTGAACGGCCCGATCAGGGCGAAGTCGTCGTCCAGGCCACTGGCGGCGTCGGCTGTCTCGCCCAGAACGAGCGGATGGAGCCGCAGGCCACCGTCCAGCAGATCATCGACCGGGCCCTGACCGAGCTACGCACCATCGAGCAGCGAATGCGCCGTCTGGAGGCCGCGATGGCCGACGGCGACGAGTCGGGCATGGCCGAGTACGGCGAGCTGATGACGGTCTTCGAACTGCGCGGCGGCTACGACGCCGACGCCCGGGTGGAACGCGCTCTGCACGGTCTCGGCCTGGGGCTGGTGGGCCGTGACCGTACCGTGGGCAGCCTGTCCGGCGGAGAGCGGGTCAGATTGCGGCTGGCCGCCGTGCTGGCAGCCGCGCCGGAGGTGCTGCTGCTGGACGAGCCGACCAACCATCTCGACGACGCCGCCCTGAGCTGGCTGGAAGAACACCTGCGCACCCGGCGGGGCACCACGGTGGCGGTCTCCCACGACCGGGTCTTCCTCGAACGTGTCGCCACCAGCCTGCTGGAGGTGGACGCCGACCGGCGCCGCGTCGTCCGATACGGCAACGGCTACACCGGCTACCTCGCCGAGAAGGCCGCCGCCCGGCAGCGCTGGGCCCAGGCGTACGACCAGTGGCGGGCCGACATCGACCGGCTCCGCGAGGCCGCCGCGACCACCGCCCGCCAGGTGGCCCCCGGCCGACCGATGAAGGACGGCAACAAGATGGCCTACGACCGGGCGGGCGGCCGGGTGCAGCAGTCGCTGGCCGGCCGGGTGCGCAACGCCGAGGAACGGCTGCGCCGCCTCCTCGCCGACCCGGTCCCGCCCCCGCCGGAGCCGCTGCGCTTCACCCCCGTACTGCGGGCCCGCCGCTTGCAGGGCGCCGTACTCGACGCCGCCGACATCGCCGTCACGGCCCGGCTCGACCGCACGAGCGTCACCGTCAAGGCGGGCGAGCGCCTGCTGATCACGGGACCGAACGGAGCGGGCAAGAGCACCCTGCTCCGCGTGCTGGCCGGGGACGTCACCCCCGACAGCGGGAGCGTCACCCGCCGCGCCAGAGTGGGCTACCTCCCCCAAGAGCCGCAGCCCGGGAAACCGGACGAGACCGTGCTGGCCGCCTTCGCCCGTGGACGGGCGGGCGAGGCCGCCGGACACGCCGAACGGCTGCTGTCCCTCGGCCTGTTCGACCGCGAACAGCTCACGGTGCCGGTCGGCCGGCTGTCCACCGGGCAGCTGCAGCGTCTCGCCCTGGCGCGACTGCTCAGCGAGCCGTCAGACGTCCTGTTGCTCGACGAACCCACCAACCATTTGTCGCCCGCCCTCGTCGAAGAGCTGGAAACCGCTCTGACCGGGTACGACGGCACCCTCGTCATCGTCAGCCACGATCGCCGGCTGCGCCGGCGCTGGCAGGGCACCCGCCTGGCCATGCGGCCGACTCCGACGTCCGCCGCCAGGGCCTGAGGTCCACCGGAGCCGCGGACACCCCTCGGAAAGGAAGCGATTCCTCATGCCACCTGTCCCCGCCGACCCGACCGTCGTACATCCGATGCCCGAGCAGCCGCGGGTGGTGCTGCTGAAGCCGCTGATCACCTCGCCGCTGATCGAGGTCGGAGAGTTCTCCTACTAAGACGATCCCGATGACCCGACCGCCTTCGAGACCCGCAATGTGCTGTACCACTACGGGCCGGAAAAGCTGGTCATCGGGAAGTTCTGCGCGCTGGGCGAGGGCGTGCGGTTCATCATGAACGGCGCCAACCACCGCATGGACGGCCCCTCGACGTTCCCCTTCCCCATCATGGGCGGCTCCTGGGCCGAGCACTTCGACCTCATCGCCGGCCTGCCCGGACGGGGTGACACCGTGGTGGGCCATGACGTCTGGTTCGGATACCGGGCCATGGTGATGCCCGGCGTCCGTATCGGCCACGGAGCGATCATCGCTTCCGGCTCCGTCGTCGTCGACGACGTCCCCGACTACGGGATTGTCGGCGGCAACCCCGCCCGTCTCATCCGCCGCCGCCACAGCGACGAGGACATCAACCGCCTCCTGGCCGTGGCCTGGTGGGACTGGCCGCTCCAGCACATCACCGAACACATCCGCACGATCATGTCCGGCAGCATCGACGACCTGGAGAACGCGGCGCCCGGGCACACACCGCCCCACAGGTCGACGGACCGCTGAACCGTCGGACGACCGGCTCTGCGGACGTCGGCATCGGCATCGGCATCGGCAATCCATCCACACTCCTGCGCCAAGAATCGAGCTGTCAGCATGTCTGCTTCGCCCCACCACAACCCGTTCGCCGACTGGCTTCGCGCCCATGCCGTCCCCCTCACCCACCTCGACCCCGATGCGCCGCTCGACGACCTGGAGCCGCTGCGCGCCATCATCGGCGAAGCCCGTGTCGTCGCGATCGGCGAAAACTCCCACTTCATCGACGAGTTCGCCATCCTGCGCGAGCGCATCCTGCGGTTCCTGGCCGAACGCTGCGGCTTCACCGTCCTGGCCTTCGAATACGGCTTCAGCGAAGGGTTCCCCCTCGACGCATGGGCCCGGGGCGAGGGGACGGACGACGGCCTGTCGGCCCACCTTGCCGCAGCGATCCCGGTGGGACTCGAGGAGCCGCTGCGCTGGATGCGCCGGCACAACCGCACAACCTCACCACCGGTGCGTTTCGCCGGCATCGACATCCCGGCGGCCGGTGGGTCCTTGCTCCCCGCCCTGACCCCGGTCGCCGACTACCTGCGCCACATCGATCCCGAAGCCCTGCCGATGGTCCAGACGGCGATGCGGATCGCCGAATCGTTCGCCGGTGGCTCCGCGGCCGACGCCGCGCCCGCGTGGGCCCGCCTCGCCACCGCCGAACAGGACGCCCTCAGCGCGACCCTGACGCGCCTGCTCATCCGGTTCCGCTCCGTCGAACCGCTGTACGTCTCCCGTGGCGACCAGCAGAGCTACGACATCGCCCTGCGACGCCTCGAAGGCGCCTGCCGCGGCGACTACACCTTCCGCGCCATGGCCGACCTCTTCGCCGGCAAGGGGCTGACCGCCGACACCTCGGCCCGGGAGGTCTACATGGCCGAATCGGTCCTCTGGCACCTGGAGCGCTTCGAGCCCGGCACCCGCATCGTGCTGGCGGCCCACAACGCCCATATCCAGAAGACATCGGTCTCCTTCGACGGCCACCTCACCACGCTCCCGATGGGACAGCATCTGCACCGAGCGCTCGGCGATGAGTACGTCGCCCTCGGCCTGACGAGCACCACCGGAGACACCGCGGACATGCGCCGCGACGAGAACGCACGCTTCGGTTTCGCCATCGACACCACGGCGCTGGAGCCGCCCGAGCCGGGAAGCATCGAGGCCGCCTTCGCCGATGCCGAACTCGGGCTCAGCATCGCCGACCTCCGCCAGGCACGCCCGGAGGCCCGTGGCAACGCCGCCGTTGCCCAGGGCCCCGACCGCATCCGGATGCAGAGCGCCTACCTGCACACCCCCATCCTCGAGGCGTTCGACGCCATCCTCAACACCCCGATCTCCACCGTGGCCGGCAACCTCGAAAACACCTGACACAGGCCGACAAGGGGTGGTCGTTGGACTCTCCCACCGTGGGAGAGTCCACCATGGTGGCGTACCAAACTGCCGTACTTGAGGCGTGTCTCATCGATCTGGCAGAGGCCCCGTAAGAAGAACGCATGACCCGGCTGATCATCCCCACCCAGGAAAGCATGGCATGACCACGGTGATAGACATTGATGCCCGCCGTACGCAGCACTGTGAGACAACGGCTCTCGGGGTGCTGTTGCGGCACCAGGGACTCGATCTGTCCGAGCCCATGCTCTTCGGCCTCGGTTCCGGTCTGTCCTTCATCTACTGGGACAGCAAGAACATGGGCTTCCCCTTCCTCGGAGGACGGGTCAGGCCCTTCGACCTCACCACAAACCTGGCCACCCGACTCGGGCTGGAACTCCTGGTCCAGGAGACCACCTCCCCCCGCAAGGCATGGCAGAACGTGGTGTCCTCCATCGACGCCGGCCACCCCGTCGGACTTCAGCTCGACAGCTACCACCTGGACTATTTCGCCTCGAAGGTGCACTTCGGCGGTCATGTCGTCGCCATGTACGGCTACGACGACCACGACGCCTATCTGATGGACACCGACCAGCAAGGCGGAACGGTATCCACCAGCCTGACCAGCCTCGCCCAGGCCAGGGCCGCGCGCGGCCCGATGACCGCCAGACACCGGTCCTTCACCCTCACCGTCCCGAGCGACCTGCCCTCCCCGCAGAGCCAGATCATTCCCGCCATCACCGCCTGCGCCGACGCCTTCCTCCACCCGCCCATCGCCAACCTCGGCCACCGAGGCATCGAAAAGACCGGCAAGCTGGTAAGCACATGGCTCCAGCGGACCGACACCCCACAGCGGGACCTGCCCCAGGCTGCCCTCTTGATGGAGAAGGCGGGCACGGGCGGCGCCCTGTTCCGTAACCTCTACCGCGACTTCCTCGCCGAATGCGCCCAACACCTCGACAGCAGCCACCTGCGCACCGGCCACGAGCTGTACGTCGAGGCAGCGACCCTGTGGACGGAAGTCGCAGCACTGATCACAAAAGCCGGTGAATCAGGCGATGCGCAGTGCCTCGTACAGGCAGGCACCGTCCTCCGCGATCTTTCACGCATCGAGCGCGAGGCCATGCATACGCTGAGCCGCCTGGGGCAGTAAGAGCCCAAACCCGGCGCATGCGGGCATGGGGAGAGGCTGTGTGGACGGGACCCCGGTTGGAGATTTTCCTGCGGGGCGTGATTCGGCGGGCGGAGGCGGGAGATGAGCCGCAGCCGTGGTGGATGCCGCGGCGTGTGCTGACCGTGGTGTCGGCCGATGTCGACACCACTGCCGGTGTCGGGGCGATCTGGACCGCAACGGCGGAGGCGTCCTCAGCCTCACCCGCAGCATCGACCCTCCGCGCTCCATCACCACGGCCCCATGGATCGGTTGCGTCAAAGTGCGCCTCGGGCGGGACGTGGGTCAGTATCCGCCCGAGCAGGACCGTCGTCGCCGACTCCCAAAGGCTGGTCAGGGGACCGTGGCTCGTGCCCGGTGCCTGCGGACGGCATCGCGGTTGGCGCAGCGCTGTGAGCAGTAGCGCTGTCGTCCGGTGCGCGAGGTGTCGGCGAAGGCCGTATCGCACTCGGTCACCTCGCAGCGCCGCAGCCGCTGCATGCCCCGGCCCGCCAGATGCAGTGCGGTGCCGACCGCGAACAGCGTGAACAGTACGGAGCCGAGCGGCTGTTCCGCATCCCGGTAGTGCAGATGCCAGCCCGTACCGGCGTGGGAGGTCAGCCGGGGGTAGGCGGCGGCCTCGGCCAGCATCCGGTTCAGCAGATCGGCGCGCTCCTGCTCCCCGGCGGCGTCGACGACCCGCTCCCAGGCGTTCAGTGCGGCCTGGGCGCGGTCGAGGTCGTCCGCTGTCACCGGGCACTCCAGTGTGAGCCCGGCGGCGCGGCAGCGGTCCGCCAGTTCATCCGCGCTCTCGGGCCGGCGGTTGGCGAGGGCCGCGGCCAGGTTCACCGCGTCCTCGCCGTAAGGGTTGAGCTGCATAAGGCCATTACAGCAGTGTGGCCGGCATGACACAACAAACCGCCGGACGCGCCAGATCCCAGGCCCCCGCCCCGTGGCGTTATCGCTGGATCGTGCTGGGCATTGCCACTTTCACCCAGGCCGCGTCCGGCTTCTTCGTGGGCGGCATCGGAGCGCTCGGCGTCCACCTTCAGCGCGCCCTGGACCTGAGCACGGCGCAGCTGGGTCTGCTGGTCTCGGCGGCCCAACTCGTGCCGCTGGCCGGCCTGCTGGTGGCCGGCGAACTGCTGGACCGCTACAGCGAGCGCTGGGTGGTCGGGATCGGGGCCGGCGTGGTCGCGCTGGCTCTGGGCGCGGGGAGCCTGGCGCCGGGATACGCGGCCCTGCTGGGTGCTCTGCTGGTGGTCGGCGCGGGATACAGCACCGTCCAGCCGGGTGGGAGCAAGTCGGTGGCGTCCTGGTTCGACGCGTCACAGCGGGGCTTCGCGATGGGCATCCGGCAGGCCGGGCTGCCGCTTGGTGCGGCGCTCGCCTCGGCCGTACTCCCGCTCGTCGCCGAGGAGTTCGGCTGGCGGGCGACGCTGCTGACCGGTGGCTTCGTCGCGCTGTTCGGAGCCGCGCTCTTCATGGGCTGCTACCGTCGGCCGCCCGTACTGCCCGCACCGCCCGCCGCGCCCGCACCGCAGCAGGGCAAGGAGCCGTCGGACCCGCTCGCGGCACAGCTCCGTGCCCGGCTGCGCATGCTCCGTGAACCGTCCACGGTGAAGATCATGCTGTCGGGGACCAGTCTGATCTCGGTGCAGTGCGGCGTGGGCATCCTGACGGTGCTCCACCTCCACCAGGCGTCATCGGTCGGCGCCGGGCAGGCGGCCCTGATCCTGGTGGCGTCCCAGGGTGCGGGCGTTGCAGGTCGGATCTGCCTGGCGGCCTGGAGCGACCGGAGCAGGACCGGGCGCTATGCCATCGTGCTGGTCTGCATGGTCGCCGTGATCGCCGGGCTGGCCGTGCTGATGACACCGGCCGGACGGACACCGGTCGTCGCTTCCGTCGTCTTCGTCTGGCTGGGCTTCTTCGGCTTCGGCTGGTACGGCCCATGGGTCGCCTACGTCACCGAGGCGGCCCCACCGGGCAAGACCGGCTTCGCCCTGGGCCTGGCCATGTCCGTCAACCAGATCGCCATCGTCACGGTGCCGCCCACGCTCGGCCTGCTGGTCGACCTCACCGGCAGCTTCACCCCGGCCTGGGCACTGCTGTCCCTGCTGACCACTGTCGCCCTGGCGGTCACGGCCAACGCGGAACGCCGCAGCCGCAGTGGCGAAGGTGGCCACCGGGCTGGCACACCCCGATGAAGGCATCGCTGGTGTCCAGTGTCCGAAACAGAAGCCTCCGAATGGTGAACGACAAGACTGGTACCTGTTTCCGAGCCTCGAAACCGCAGCGCCTCCCCGGCAACTACCGGGGAGGCGCTGCGCGGTTCAGGAACCGGCACCCACAGCCGAGGCGGGGGAACTTTCGTTCCAGCGCCCCGCGACCGCGGTCTCGGTGACGAAGTTCTCGAAACTCCTGGGCCGCCGGCCGAGGGCTCGCTCCACGTCGTCGGAGAGCGCGGCGCCCGAGCCGTTGCCGATGGCTGTGAGGAGTTCGGTGAGCAGTCGCGCGACGTCGGGTGAGGCGCCCGCGTTGATCTGGCGCTCGATGAAGGCATCTGGGGCGATGTCGACGTGTCGGATCGTGCGCCCGGTGGCCTTGGCGATGAGGTTGGCCGCTTCGCCGAAACTGATCGCCCGTGGGCCGGTCAACTCGTAGATCTGGGTGTTGTGGCGGTCTTCGGTCAGCGCCGACGTGGCGACCTCGGCGATGTCCTCGGCGTCGATGAAGGGCGTGCGCCCGTCGCCGGTGGGCAGGGCCAGGGTTCCGTCGAGGATGCCGGGCAACCAGGGGCCCTCGCTGAAGTTCTGCGAGAACCAGTTGGGACGCAGGATGGTCCAGTCGACACCGGAGCCGCGCACGGCCTGCTCGGCGGCATGCAGGGGGTGGCCGTCCTCGCCGGCGCGCGGGGCGGACAGCAGCACCAACCGCCGCACACCCGCGGCCACCGCCTCGGTCACGAACCGGGGGATGCGCGCCTGGCGGTCCGCGCTCATCTGCAAGTTGGGCTCCACGAGGTAGGCGGCGGTGACGCCGTCGAGCGCGGGCGCCCAGCTCGTCGGGTTGTCCAGGTCGAAGGGGATATCGCCGCTGGTGCGGGACGCAGTACGGACCGGCCGGCCGGCGGCCTTCAGGCGCCGGGCGATGCGGCTGCCGGTCTTGCCGGTGCCGCCGAGGACGAGGATGTTGTTCATACCGTCCAGAGAACTCCATGACGTCGTAGACGTTCCATGGGAGAACGTCGTCACCACCTTTGTGATCGTCTAATCTCACGTCATGGACGTCCTCAGCGATCTGCTACACCGGGCCCGTGCCAGGAATGCGCTGGTCAGGCAGCTGATCCAGCGTCCTCCATGGTCGCTGACCTTCGCCGACGCCCCACCGCTCACGGTTGTGACCACGCTCGCCGGCCACGCCTCGGTACGGCTCGATGACGCGGGCACCGCACCGGTACGCCTCGCCGCCGGCGACATCGCCCTCATCACCGCACCCGGCCGGTACACAATCGCCGACGCTCCTTCCACCCCACCTCAGGTCGTGATCCAGGGGGGAAAGAAACACGTCATCGACGGGGACAGAGAAGCGCCGGGCGCTCACTGGAGCCTGGCACCCCGTACGTACGGCGACGGCCTGTCCGGGGCCACGATCATGCTCCGGGGCGCCTACGAACTCCGCGGCGACGTGGGCGACCGCCTGCTGGACATGCTCCCACCGCTGGCAGTCGTGCCCTCCGGGCCGCGGACCCGGGCGGCGCTGGACCTACTGGCCGCCGAGGTCGCCCACGACGAACCCGGTCAGGACGCCGTCCTCGACCGGCTGCTGGATCTCGTGCTCGTGCTGGCGTTGCGGGCATGGTGTGCCGGCTCAGAGCGGGCGCCCGCCTGGTACCAGGCGCTGGCCGATCCCGCGATCGGCGACGCGCTGCGCCTGCTGCATGAGGATCCCGCCCATCGGTGGACGGTTGCCGAGTTGGCCGCCAAGGTCGGCATGTCCCGCGCCGCTTTCGCCGCTCGCTTCAGAGCCCTGGCCGGCGAACCCCCGCTCACCTATCTCACCGGCTGGCGCATGACTTTGGGAGCGGACTTGCTCCGCGACACCGAGGCGACCGTCTCCGCAGTGGCCCACGAGGTGGGGTACGAGGACGCGTTCGCCTTCAGCGTGGCATTCAAGCGCGCCCGAGGCGTCAGCCCCTCGCTCTGGCGCCGCCAGATCCGCGACCAAGGCGACCTGGACGCCATGACCGACGAGGTCATCGGCTCCCCACCGCCGCCACCGTAAGGCCGAGTTCAGATCCGTCGTGGCCATACTCGGCCAGGCAGATACCCGCTGCCCTCCGCCCTTCAGACGCGATTGATCCTGGACACGCCGACCAACAGCCAGTGGCTCGTGGGCAATTCACACCGCCACCTGCACTTTCCCCGGTCCGCGGCGGGATGGGGCGGGGCGGACCCTCCCGCCTCCGTTGAGACGTTCACGCCTGGGAGCATGATTGGCGTGACCATGCAAGACCCGCACACCTCATACGAAGGAGAGCAGCTTTTCATGTCGCAACCGCCCGTGCCGCCCCCGGCACAAGGCTGGCCGCCGCATCAGCCTGGGCCGTACCAGGCCCAGACCCCTTACCCCCAGCCGCCCTCGTACGCCCCGGCACCGACCGGCCCCGGTGGTCCCGGCGGTCCCGGTGGCCCTGGTGGCGGGCGGCGCCGGCTCGCGGTCATCGTCGGCTGCGTCCTCGCCGCGTTAGTGGTCATCGGTGCCGGCACCGCTGTCCTGCTGCGCGACTCGGGCGACTCCGGCGACCCCGGCCCCGAGCGAGCCGGCGGGAAGCCAGGCGGCACATCCGCGTCGGCCACGCCGAAGCCCACCAGCGTCAAGGGCCGGGAGCTTTTTCAGGTGGCCGCGCCCGAGGTGAACGGTGCCGAGTACGTCGCGACGCCCGGCACCTGGGTCACATCCCGCTATTACGCCTCCGGTGCGAAGAACTCCGTCACCGGCTACGACCTGACGACCGGCAAGCTCGCCTGGACCGTCAATCTCTCCGGCGGCCTGTGCCAGGTCTCCCGTGACGTCACTCGCAACGGCCTGATCGCCGTCGTGATCCGCGAGTCAACGAGCGAGCGGAGCAGCGACTGCACACGGTTCGCGGTGATCGACGTGAACAAGGGCACCAAGGTGTGGGAGAAACCGCTCACGGACGACGGCATCGGCCGCGGCGCGGACCTGACCGTCGCCATCAGCGACACCGTCGCTGCCGCGGGCTGGCCCAGCGGATCCGCCGCGTTCGACGCTTCCAGCGGCTCCCCGCTGTGGGACGCCCCGGCGAAGGGATGCTTCCAGGAGGAACACCTCGGCGGAAGCGAGCAGTTGCTCACCCTCGCCTATTGCCGAACCGCCGACGGCATGCGGTTCCGGGTCGGAGAGCGTGACCCGCGGTCCGGGAAGGCGACCTGGAAGTACGAGATCCCGAAGGCCAAGGGCGGCGCCTGGCTGATCTCCAGCATGCCGCTCGTGGTCGGCCTGATCCAAAGCGACAACGGCCTCGACGCCGAGCAGTTGGTGACCGTCTCCGAGCAGGGCAAGGTGCAGTCCACCATCGAACTCGGCGATGACTACATCGCCGGCTGCGGCGACGCCGGCACCTGCGCCGCCACCGTCGTGGCAGGAGACACCGCCTACCTCGCCAGCGACCCGCACGCTTACGGCAAGGCCAACCAGATCACGGCGTTCGACCTGCGCACCGGCACACGGATCCAGACGTTCAAGGCGCCGGGGAAGTCAACCTTGATCCCGGTGCGTGCCGACGGCAAGGCGCTGATCGCACTCCAGAAGGGCGATGTCTCGACGGCCGGTCGCGTCCTGCGGCTGGACCCCGACACCGGGAAGGCCACCACGCTGCTACAGCTTCCGGACGAGGCGCGTCTCGGCTTGCAGACCCTGGCCGACAAGGACGTCAAGCACCCCGCGCTCTACGCGGACGGCCGGCTCTTCCTGCACCGTGGGAGCGGCTACTCCGAGGGCGACACCAACCGCATCCCCATGACGCTGGCGTACACGAACCACTAGCCGGCGGTCCGTTGCCCAGGTCCGGGGAATGTCGTACTCACGGCCACAGGACCAGAAGAAGGCCGTGAGTACGACACCCGGAATGAGACGCCAGGGGCGGCGTTCAGCCGCGGACCAGTTCCAGCGTCTTCTTCAGGTTGTACTCGGCGATGCCGGCCATGAACGCCCGGTCGGGGAAGTCCCCGTCGAGCAGCCGCAGTGGCCCCGCCGTCAGCGAGAGCCGCTGTGCCAGCATGTAGAGTTTCAGCCGGTCCTCGTCCAGTCCGTCCACCGCCAGCGGTCGATAGGCGTCGTGCAGGCGGATCTGCAGAAAGACGTGCTCCCACTCGACGTCGAAGTACATCGAGCCCTCGATATCGATTGCCACGGGGTTCCCGTCCGCGTCCACCAGCACATGGTCGGGCCCCAGTTCGCCGTGCACGACCGCGTACAGCGCGCGCGGCCGCACCGCGGCCGCCAGGCTCAGCAGTCGCTCCTCCAGCCGATCGCGAGCTGCCACGATCCGGGGATCACGCGACGCCGCCTCGGCAAGGTCCCGCAGCGCACGGTCCAGGACGACTCCCTCGCACGACGTCCCGCGCGACGTTCCTCCTCCGTCTACCACGGCCACCTTGCCGTACGTGGGGACCCGATGACGCCGCATGGCCTCCAGTGCTTCCCCGAGCCGGGCCATGACCGGGGCAGCCGCGCGTGGGTCGCGCGCGAGTAGTTCCTCCAGGTTCTCGCCCGGGATGTCCTCGACGATCGCGAGGTCGGCCGGACAGTGGGCGCCGTCGCGGTCGACGAGACGGATTGCCGGGACGCGGATGCCGAGTGCATCCAGCCGCGCGTGCGCGGCCTCGAACAGGCCGAGCCCGAGACCGGGCGAGAACGGGTCGGTGAGGTCGTCGTCGCCCTCGGCCGTCGGCCAGTAGTTCTCGGCGTCGTCCCACAGGTAGGCGATCGCCGTCGTCGCGTCGTCCATCACCAGGCGGTAGACGCCCTTCTTACTGCCGCCCGCCACCCGCGGGGCCGCCACCAGCCGCCGCCCGCCGCCCAGCGCGGCCCGCGCTGCACTCGCCACCTGCTCCCTCGTCACTGACCTGGGTGCCACGTTCCGAACTGCCTCTCCTCCACCACAACCCGCCACCACAACCCGCGTACCCTACGGGAGCATCGGCACGGGAGCGATGGGTTTTCCGCATCCGAGGCGCCGAGCCAGACCTCGGCCCAGACCTCGGCCGTATGTGGCCGCGTTCGTGACAACCTGATGGCGATCCGGGACTCACCGCCGATCCTGCGTACCGACCGAACGTTCGGTTAGTGTCGCCTCGTGTCTGTTCTCAGTAGTGAGGTGGCATATGGCCCAGCAGGATGCAGCCAGTACGGTCGGCGATGACGTCTCTTCAACCCAAGTCGCCGACGTGATCCGCCGGTTGGCGCTCGATGAGAAGCTCAAGGAGCAAGTGCCGTCCGATCCGATGCCAGGACCCCTGGCGCGGCGCATCGCCCGCCGGTACGTGGCCGGCGAGACGGTGGCCGAAGCGCTGGCGCAGGTTGCCGAGAGCAACCAGCGCGGACATCGCGCCACCGTGGACTACATGCGTGAGAGCTGCCGAGACGCCGACCGCGCCAATGCCGCGACAGACGTTTTCGTGGACGTGAGTGAGCGTCTGGCCGCGGCCGGGCACGACTGCTCCGTCTCGCTTGACCTGTCCCACATCGGCCTTGCCGTGGATGCCGGGTTGGCGCTGCGCAACGGCCGGCGGATCGCCGAGGCGACCGAGCCGCGGGCCAGGAGATGATCCTCTCCATGGAGGGATCGGACCGCACCGATGCGGTCCTCGACGTTCACGGCGCACTGTGTGAGCAGTTCGACCGCGTGGGGATCACCATTCAGGCGCGGCTGCACAGGACTGTCGACGACCTGCCCGCCTTGCTGCGCCGCCCGGGGCGGATCCGATTGGCCAAGGGATCATTCTTCGAACCGGAGACGATCGCCTGTCCACGTGGCAGCCGCGAGCTGCACGAGGCGTATCTGAACTGTGCCCAAGCCCTGGTCGACAATGGCCACCTGTGCTCCTTCGCCACCCACGACTGGAACATGCTCGATGCGCTGGAGCCGATGCTGGCCGGCCGTGCGCACGACCAGGCCGCGCCGTGGGAGGTCGAGACCCTGCTCGGACTGGGTCCCGATCGGGTTGCCGCCATGCGGGACAAGGGTCACCCCACCCGGGAGTACGTCGTCTACGGCACTGAGTGGTGGCTGTATGTGTGCAACCGGATCGCGGAAGAACCGCAACGGTTCTTCCGCGCCGTCACCGACGCCGCCGGCTGGTAGGGGCCGGTTCAGCTGAGGAGTCAGGAGATGAGCGAGCGGCCTGTGGGCGCCAGGCGCAGTGTCCGGGGGGCTGCTGTCTGTTCGCTCTCGATGCCCGGCAGAAACTCCCGGGTGAGGGGGTGGTCCCGCACTTCGGCGAGGTGCCGGCGATACGCACTTTCGTCGGGGTACGAGGTGAAGACCGCGGCGACGTTCTCTCCGGTGCGGACCGGCAGCCTGGCGAACGTGTTGTGCGCCGTCTCGGTGGTCAGGACGGCGAGTGGCGCGGGTCCCGTCTTGTGGAGCACGGGGAGGAGGCCGTCCCGGATGAGTGCGATGCCGTCGGGCCGTCCGGGAGGGAAGGACCACACGGTGGCGGACACGAACCGGTCCGGTGCCGGAGCACCGGCCTGGGGCCGCTCGGGCGGGCAGACGGCGAAGCCGCTCCCGTCCGACAGGGGCCGCAGCAACAGGACATCGTCGGAGTCAACCATGGTGTCGTTGGCCTGGGGACCGTGCTCGGCCCAGACAGGTCCGCTGTAGAAGGCCGTCAGCGCACGGTGCCGTACCGCCATGTCCCGGAACCCGCGCAGCCAGACGAAGCGGTTCGGATCGTCAAGGTCCCGGAACTGGCCGAGCACGACCATCCCGGTCTCTTCCTGCGTTTCGACGAACTCCCGGTCGAACAGCTCGATGAGCTCATCACGTCGGCCGGGACGCAGCGTGTACTGGCGAAGCTCGATCACAGCTGGGCGGCCGACGGGGTCGGTGGGTGACACGGCGGAACTCCTGTTCGGTGCTCTTCTTCGGGTGTTCGGGGGTGGCTTTCCGGCTGGTCCTTCGGCCGGAGCCGGATGTGCATTGACGCTAGAGGAGCCGTGTGCCAGGGGCTGTCAGGGTTTCCGGGGAGAATGCGCCCATGTCTGCAGGTCGATTGCTGTCGCTGCTGTTGTTGCTGCAATCCCGTGGCCGCATGTCCGCGCGCGGGGTCGCCGATGAGCTGGGGGTATCCATCCGGACCGCCTACCGTGATCTGGCACGGCTACAGGCTGCCGGGGTCCCGGTCTACGCGGAGCCGGGCCGCGGGGGCGGCTATCAGCTGCTCGACGGCTATCGCACCCGCCTGACCGGGATGAGTGAGGGCGAGGCACGTGCGCTGTTCTTCGCCGGACTGCCCGGGCCCGCCGCCGACCTGGGCCTCGCGGCGGAGGTGACGGCGGCACGGCTGAAGCTGCTGGCCGCGCTGCCGACGGGACTGCGCGAGGAGGCGGCGCGGACCGCCGCGGTGTTCCACCTGGACGCTCCCGGCTGGTACCGGGAGCCCGAACAGACGCCGCAGCTGCCCTTGTTCGTCGATGCGGTGCTCACCGGGCGTGCGGTGGATGTGTGCTATCGCCGTTGGCGTGCGCCGCATGAGGTCAACCGCCGCCTACGCCCCTACGGCCTGGTGCTCAAATCCGGAACCTGGTATCTCGTGGCCGCCGCCACGGACAGCCGGATCGCCACCTACCGGGTCGCCCAAGTCCTCGACGCGGTGCTGACCGACGAACGGTTCGACCGGCCGCAGGGATTCGACCTGGGCGCGTACTGGACCTCCTACCTCGACGATTTCCAGGCACGCCGCTACACCGGCACCGCCACCATCCGGCTGTCCCCACAGGGACGCCGACGCCTGCCCGACAACGTCCCCCCGGAGGTGGTACGGGCAGTCGACTCCACCGCGACCGCCGTCGGCGACGAAGGGTGGGTCGAGGCCGTCATCCCGACCGAGAGCACCTACCACGCATGCGGCGAACTGCTGCGCCTCGGCATCGACGTCGAGGTCGTCGCGCCGGCCGAACTGCGCCAGGCCATGGCCGCCACCGTGGGCGTACTCGCCCGGGCCTACGGACTCCGCTGACGTCAGGACGCGCGTCCGGCGGTCGTGGTCACCGGGTTCTTCAGACGGGGGCGAGGTTTCAGCGGCCGCGCGGCAGCGTATAGCCACGCCTTCGCCCCAACCGGGAGATGACCAGCAAGACAGCCAGTTCGCCGAGTACCAGCAGGAAGACCCCGGCCTCCGGCAGCACCGAGCCCATCAGATCGCCACGCGAGCGGTATCCCCAGTCATCGCCGGCGAACACCGTGGAGCCCTTCCTCATCGGCTCGGTGCCCGCGTCGACATCCCCCTCGCCCGTACGCTCGTCGGAGAAACGCCACTTGCGCGGCAGGTGTACAGCTGCGTTCCCTTGTAGTTGTGAGTGGAGCACTGCCGCACGTCCAGCACGTCGGCCCGCTCCCCCGTGACCAACCGCTCGACTTGCCGGTACTGCCACAAGGCCAACCAGACGAGGGCGACCGAACTCAAGGCAACCAGCAGCCGGAAAACATGCCTCCGATGTCGCTTCCCCGGCCGTTCGAGCATCCCTGTCGGGTCCGGTTCCACCCTCACCCACCCCCGGCGGTCACCATAATCGAGGCAAAGGTGGCTGAGGAGTCACGAGTCCTGGCAATTGTCCCGCGGTATTGGCCGGTTGCTGCTGCACCATCCGAGCGACCAGGCCACGAGCGAGAATCAGGTCAGGGTCTCGTTGGTCCCGTAGCGCAGGTCTCGCCCATCAAGCTTGATCCCGGCCTCCTCAGGAAGCAGCGGTTGCCTCAGCGTGGGGAGGAGTAGCCGGGCCCAGTGGACCGTCACCACGGCTTCTTCGCCGTGCTCGATCAGGGCCTCGGCTGCCATGTCCATCAGCAACTCGGGGTCGTCGATCCCCTCGGCATCACTGCCCGGCTCCGGCTCGCCTCCGATAGGTTCGTGGTCTTCGTTGAAACCCATCTCGGCGAAGCCAGGGATCCTCAGTCGAAGGTACGGAAACAGGTCACGTTCCATGACAGGTTCGCCTTGCTGGTAGACCCGCAGCACAAGGGTTTGCTGCGTTCCTGGTGTGAGGTCGAACGCGCCCTGCGAGCAGATGTAGTCGACCACACCTGACTCTGTCGACGGCAGGTTGTTGTGTATCGCTATGTGCTCCAACTTGGTGCTGCCAGACCAGCATGTGCCTTCTATGAGAGAGAAGCTGTACATAACTCCTCGCTCTGCCTGTACGAGAGTGCGTGTCCACCAGCATGCAGCGGGTGCCTGAAAAGGAGGCTCCGCTCCCCGAAATGGTCAGGCAGTAAGCCGGCGGACGGCGTTCACCAGGCCGTCGACGTCCTCCCGTGTGGTCGCGAAGGAGGTGACGAAGCGGACGACTCCCGGCTCCCAGCGGTCGTGGTAGAAGGCGAAGCCCTCGGACAGGAGTCCGTCGATGACGCGCTGGGGCAGGCGGCAGAAGACGACGTTGGCCTCGACCGCGCCGGGGAAGCCGATGTCCGGCAGGGCCTTGAGCCCTTCTTGGAGGCGGGCGGCCACGGCGTTGGCATGGGTCGCGTTGTGCAGCCACAGGTCGTCGGTCAGGTAGGCGGCGAGCTGGGCGGCGTGGAAGCGCATCTTGGAGGCAAGTTGGCCGGCGCGCTTGGCGCGGAAGGCGAGTTCGGGGGTGAGGGAGCGGTCGAAGACGACGATGGCGTCGGCGGTCATGGTGCCGTTCTTGGTGGCCCCGAAGGAAAGCAGGTCGACGCCGGCCTGCCAGGTCATCTCGGCGGGGGTGCAGCCGTGGGCGGCGACGGCGCCGGCGAAGCGTGCACCGTCCATGTGGAGGCGCAGGCCCGCTTCCTTGGCGATGGATCCGAGGGTGTGGAGTTCGTCGAGGGTGTAGTCGGCGCCGGTCTCGGTGGCCTGGGTGATGCTCACCACGGAAGGCTCCACACTGTGTACGTCCCCCCGCTTGTGCCGGGCGGCCGCCCGTAGCGCCTCGGGGTCGATCTTGGCATCGTCGCCGGGGAGCGGGACGAGCTTGGCGCCCGCGGTGTAGAACTCGGGCGCGCCGCATTCGTCGTTGTTGATGTGGCTGTCGCGGTGGCACAGCACGCTGCCCCAGGGCGGGGTGAGGGCTGCCAGGCTCAGGGCGTTGGCCGCGGAGCCGGTGGAGACGAGCAGTACATCGACGTCACGGTCGAATATATCGCACAGGCGGCGCCGTACGTCGGCGGTGAAGCTGTCCGCGCCGTACGGTGCGGCCGGCCCGGCGGCGGCCCGGGCCATGGCGTCGATGATCTGCGGTGCGGCCCCGGCGACGTTGTCGCTGGTGAAGGCGCGAGCGTAGGGGGTGGTCGTGCTCATGGTGTGGGCCCTGACTTTCGGGGTGGCTCTCAGCTGACGATGGGCGAGGCGATGACGACGGTGACGTCCGCCGGTTCGGTGCCGGTGCGGTAGACATGGGGGGCGTCGCCGGCGAAGGCGAGCAGATCGCCCGCCCCCAGCAGGCGCGGGCTGTCGGTGGGCCCGGCGGTCAGCCGACCCGTGGCGACCAGCAGGTGCTCCACGGTACCGGTCGCATGCGGCACGCCCGCCAACTCGGTGTGGGCAGGCATCCGCAGCCGCCAGATCTCCAGGCTGTGGCCGCTGCTGATCCGGCGGAGCAGTTCCCGGCCGACCTCGTCCTCGGCGAGGTCGGTGCCGGCGACGAACACCGGGCCGGGGTCGGTGTCGCGGGTCAGCAGGTCGGTCAGCGGGATCCTGAGCGGGATCCTGAGCGCGATCGCGAGCGCGTCGAGCGTCTCGATCGTCGGATTCCCCTTACCGGCCTCCAGTTGCGACAGCGTCGCCTTGCTCAGGCCCGCGCGCCTCGCCAGTTCGGAACCGCTCATCCCTCGCTGTTCACGACGCCAACGGATCTGCGCTCCCACCGCCGCGGCGGTGCTGCTCGTCGACTGCCCGGACGGCGGGGCCATCACCGCGCCCCGTGAGCGGCGGAATACGACACTAGGCGCTCGTCCTGGGCGTGCTTGTTCCGCCAGATGATGTAGCGGCGGATCATGCTGCCCTGCTCCTTGTGACTCTGGTGATCGGTGCCGTCGAGGGTGAAGTAGCGCAGGGCGGTGAACTGCGCCTCGATCCGGTTCAGCCAGGAGGAGTTCGTCGGGGTGTAGGCGATCTCCACGTTGTTCGCCTCGGCCCACGTCTCGACCCGTCGGCACCGCTTCGTGGTCAGGTGCGGGGAGTAGTTGTCACAGACGATGGCGATCCGCACCGTCGCGGGATAGAGGCTGCGCAGGTAGCGGCAGAACTCCAGGAACTTGGAGCGGTTCTTGGTCTTCTTGATGTGGCCGTAGAGCTTGTCCTTGCCCAGGTCGTAGGCGGCGAACAGGTGCCGGACCCCGTGCGGGCGGGTGTAGGTCGCCCGGCGGCGGGGTCTGGGTTCGCGGTCGGGGTCCTTGTGTCGGCCGCCGCGTTCGGCCCACTGCCGTCCGGGGTGCGGTTGGAGGTTGAGCGGGCCGAACTCGTCCAGGCAGAAGACGACTTCGGGCTCGCCCTCCTCGGGGATCACCTCGCCGTCGGCGATGGCGTAGAGGTGCCCGACCCGGGCCTTCTTGGTGGCGTAGTCGGGGTCGCGGGAGGTCTTCCAGGTCTTCACGCGTTGAAAGGAGACGCCCTCCTCGCGGAGCAGGACCCGCAGGCCCTCGTGGCTGATGTCGTCGACCACACCCTCGGCGACCAGGAAGTCGGCCAATTTGGCCAGGCTCCAGATCGAAAACGGCAGGCCGTGCGCAGCCGGCTTGGACTTGGCGATCTTCTTGATCTCCCGGCGTTCGGGCAGCGTGAACGTCCTCGGTCGGCCGCCCTTGTACTTCGGGTAGAGCGCGTCGAAGCCGTCGGTGTTGAAGTTGTGGATCACGTCTCGGACCCGGTCCGCGCTGGTGAACGTCACCTCGGCGATCTTCGCCACGCTCATGCCCCTGGGCTGACAGCAGCACCATCTGCGCCCGCCGCCAGGTCACCACCGACCCGGTGCCCCTGCGGACGATCCGCAGCAGCCGCCTGCCCTCGTCGTCATCGAACTCCCGCACCTGCACCCGCTCGGCCATGCCGAACAGTCTGGACCGAACGCGCTGGCCGGGAACGAGTTCCGGGCCGGCGCGCGCCGGGTACTGGGATCTCGTGTCAGCTCAGATGCCGGGCGAAGAACCGCAGCGAGCTGTCTACTTCGAACCACGGCACATCCCCGTGTTTTCCGGGGTTGGCGTGCAGCGTCTTCTCAGCCGAGGCCAGGGCGTCGAACAACACCAGGCTCTGGTCCCGCGGCACCATCTGATCGTCCCACTGGACCAGGAACTGCACCGGCGCGGTGATCCGCCCGGCGTCCTCGGCCAGCCCGTGCACGCCGAGCAGGCCCAGCACCGCCGCGCGAATCCGGGGTTCTGCGGCAATAAGCGGGATGCCGAGCCCGCAGCCCATCGACATGCCGCAGTAGCCCACGGGGCCGACGCCGACCTGGTCGAGGCGCTGGACCGCGGTCAGGACCGCTTGCCAGTCCGCGACGGCCTGAGGGGCCAGATAGCTGTGCATGCCGGCGACAAGCGCGCCCGGATTCTCACCGGCGGCCATGCCGGCCCGCATCTCGGCCGCGATCCGGCCGAACTCCTTGTCCTTGGGCCGGTCTCCGTGGTTGGGCGCGTCGATCGCAACGACCGCGAAACCCTCGGCGGCGTAGCGGCGCGCGCGGGACACGGTGCCGGGGGCCGTCTTGTGTTGCCCGCCGCCGTGGCCCAGCAGAATCAGGGGACGAGTACCGCAGGCGTCTTCCGGCGTCCACAGCACGCCAGGGATCTCGTCGAGGGTGAAGAACTGTTCGGTGACGCCGTCCGACGACGTCTGGGAGGTGAAGCGCATCAGCGTTTCAAGCCTTTCGGGATGCCTTGTGCGGGCGCTCCCTAGGCCATGCAAAGGAGGGAGCCCCGACTGGTCACAGCGTTGATCGGACTCACCTCCTCGAATGTGCAGTGGTGCACGGCGACGCCGAAGGTATCACAAAGATCATCACCCGCACCTCGCCAGGGCGAACGTTGCCTGATGCGGCACTGGCTAGGGGCCTGTCCGGCGGATCATGCCGGAGGCCCCTGGTCCCGAGGAGGGCTCAGCGCTTGAGCGTGAAGGTGAAGTCGTCGGAGTGTTTGCCGCTCAGCCGGACTGCCGAAACGAGCTTGCCCTCCGTGATCAGCCTCTCGACCTCGGCCCGCGAAAGACCGCAACCTTCAGCGATCAGTCGCACCGGCCGGACAGGAATCCGCGCCACAAAGCGGACCGAGACGTCGATCACCTCGCGGTCCAGGTGATCCGATCCGCCGGTGTCGAGACGCCAGGCGTTGTCCCAGTCGAGGGCGATGCGATTACGGCGCTGCACGACCGGATCCTGGAGCAGCTCAGCTGTCAGCCCAGGGTCGTTGTCATGCAGCCGGTCCAGCAGCTCGGGTCGTACGGAGCGCACGTTCATCCGCTCCAGGACCGTGAGCTTTGCGGTTTCCCCGCAAGCGGTACAGAGCACGAGGAGCCAGGCGTCGATGAGCTTGTGGTTTGCGTTGACGCGAAATTTACCGCTCGCCCGGAAGCGCTCGGACGCGCACGCGTGGCAACGGCGGCGAACGAGCGGCAGGCAGGTGGGCACGACCACCCAGTTGTTGAGCACAGAAGTACACCGGTTTCAGTGAGAAGTCCGCAGCAAAAAGCAGCGCGGCGCATATGCGCGACGCGCGACAAATCAGCGCTCGGGAGGTCTCACAGGGTGTACAACGGCACGTCCTTGACTAGACGACTTGATTCGGCAGCACGGTAGTGGCGCACAGCGGCACTGGTCCACTGGTTAACCCAGGGACAGACGCATACCGGCCCCCGCCCACCCCGCCCGTCTCAGGACCACGGCGAAAGGGCACGGCCAGGTGTCGGTACTCCCGCGGGGTCATCTCGTAGGTGGCCCGGAACAGGCGGCTGAAGTGTGCTGGGTCGGCGAAGCCCCAGCGGGCTGCGATGGTCTGTATCGGTCGGCTCTTCAGACTCGGGTTGGCCAGGTCGTCGCGGCAGCGTTCCAGACGGCGGCGGCGTATCCAGGCTGCTGGTGACGTGTCGCTCTCGGCGAACAGCTGCTGGAGGTGGCGCAGAGAGATGTGGTGGGCGTCCGCGATCGTCTGGGGAGTCATATCCGGGTCGGTGAGATGCTGTTCGACGAAGGTGTTGATCTGGGTCCGCAGGGCGTTTCTGCGGGTCTCCGGACTCAGCGCCTCCTCGGCATCCGTGCAGCGGGCGAGTGCGGACGCCAAGAGGTCCAGGGTGACCGAGGCGAGGGTGGGGACATCGGCTGGGGTGAACTCGCCGGCGCGCGTATTGAGGTCGGTCAGCCAGCGGGTGAACACCCCGCCCATGCCGCGGCGCCCGTTGATCGAGACGCCGAGGAGAGACTGCGCCGCCTTTTCCGGCAGCGGCAGCAGTTTCCGAGGGAACTGCACGGTCATATGCGACCAACCGCCGCGGACGGCGTGGACATCGCCGTGATAGGGCCGACTGGTATCCATCACCACCAGGTCACCGACCCGCAGCGCGGTGTCACGTCCGGCCAGGGAGAGAGCTCCCTCCTGACCGAGAAGATAGTTGATCTGGTACGCATCGGGATCGTACTGCCGGATCAGCTTCGCCGTTCGCACGATCTCCAGATGCGAAAAGGACATCGTGGAGACCTCTAACTCCCCCAAATGCAGAACTCGCATATTGGCACGGAAGTCATCCCGATCGTTGCTGCGCAATCGGTTGGGCACGTGCGATCGCGCGGTCACTTCGCTGAACAGCTCGAACCGCTCCGGCGGTGCCACAACCTCCGTGCTGAACTCGGTCACCAACATGTCCCACCCCCCATATCCCCCGGTCACACCTACGGTTCTTCGGTGGTGGAACGACCATGCACAGCCGGGCTTACCGAGGCCTGCCATAAACCTTGAATCCGCTGGTGGCAGCCCGAGTACACCGGCTTGCGGCCGGAAGATCCCGACGGGACCGAACTGCTGCTTGGCCTGGCGGTCAGCGGAGCCTCACACGACCTCCTACCGTGGCGCCACGGCCACGAATACGCCCCGTGCCGCCGTTCCGTTCGGCCAGGTCCACCCGGCGACGAGGTGTCCGGACGACCTCTGCGCGGCCTCGGCCTCGGCCTCCGCCGGCCGCAGGACGCGGTTGACGTGAACATCAAGCCCGTCGTCAGTGCCAGTGCCGTGCACGGTGACGGTCGCGTCAGGGGTGTCGCTCTTGCTCTGGTGCTGCGGCACCGCCTCGCCGTGCAGGAGCGCGCGCAACTGCGCCATCACCACCGGGTCGTGGACGCCATCGTAGATCCACCGGGTACCGAGCACCCCGTGCTCAGAGGTGCCGATCAGCGCCTCGCTCGGGGCGCCCTCCAGCGCCGCACCGCGGTATCCCATCGGCACCAGATACGCCACCGGCTCCTGCGCGGCGCGGTCCACCACGACCATGAACTCGATCCCGACCGCGCCCTCCGGGTCGTCCAAACGGAACCCACCGGCCTTCACCAGTTCCGGCGTTTCCGCGTTGCCCACGTACCAGCTCTGCTTCGGCAGCCACTCGCTGAGCAGTTCCAGCTTGGTGGGCGTCATGGTGGTGTGGTGGATGGAGGCCATGCGAGCTCCCTCATACGTAGATCTGGACACGTCCCCTTAACGGGACGTGTCGAACCTACAAGAAACGGCTGTCCCTTCTCATGGGCCAACCGGGAGCAGCAGTCCCCCCGTGAGCCGGACGAGTTCGCCTGCCGTGGTGGGGAAGATCGTGTGGGGAGTTCCACCGGCAGCCCAGACCCGGGAGTAGTCGGTCAGGACTTCGTCGACCACGGCGGGAAGGGCGCGGGGGTGGCCGACGGGCGCCACGCCCCCGATCGCCTGTCCGGTGGCCTGACGTACCTGCTCGGCGGTGGCGCGCCGGAGCCTGCCACGTCCCCATCGGGCGGCGAGCGCGGTGGTGTCCACCCGGTGTCGGCCGCTGGTCATCACCAGCACGGGCTCATCGTCGGAGATGAACACGAGGCTGTTGGCGATCGCGCCCACGTCGCACCCCAGGGCTGAAGCGGCCTCGGCCGCCGTGCGCGCCGACTCCGTCAGCTCGCGCACCTGGCCGGCGATGCCGGCCGCGGCGAGGACGCGGGCCACCTGCATGCTGCGAACGGGCAGGGACGTACTTTCCTGGGACGCCATGTGACTCCTCCGTACAGCGTCGTACCATCGCGCGTTCCATATACAGAACGTTCTGCATGTGGAACGATAGATCTCGCGAGGCACCAGATCAACCGAGCCTCGGTGGCGAGAAGGGGTAGCCATGGATCTGGCCGCTCGCGTCGGCTTGCGCCTGCGGGAGTTGCGCGAAGCTCAGGATTTGTCACTGTCCGAGCTGGCGCGCAGGTCCGCCATCGGCAAGGGAACACTTTCCGAACTGGAAGGTGGGCGGCGCAACCCCACACTGGAAACGCTCTACGCCCTCACGACAGCGCTCAAGGTGCCTCTCAGCACAGTGCTGCACGGACTCGCGCTTCCCGCCGAGATCTCCGGTCGCGCCGTGGACGCCGTCCTCACCGAGCGATTCGAAGACGCCTCCGCGGTCACGGAAACCTACCGAATACGCATCCGCGCCGGAACGACGCAGGAGTCCGCCGCCCACTCCCCCGGCACCACAGAGCGCATCGTCGTACTCGCGGGCACCGCACGCGTCGGTGACCCTTCCGCTCCTGTCTCGATCGGCCCTGGTATGCATGGGAGTTGGGCCGCGGACGTACCACACCTGTATCAGGCACCATTCGGAGACGTCGAGGCGCTGCTGGTCGTGCGCTACCCGCAGTGATGCACTATCGGCCCCGCACCGGACCGACGGCCCCAATGCCCACAGACACAGTCATCCAGCAGGAGAGCACATTGGCCACCACAGCCCCACAAGGCGTCCCCTCCCCGTCACCCAGGCCCGGTGCCATGCCCCTGCCTCCTGAACTCGCTCCGGAGGCCGTCAAGAGGTGGCACTCGACCTCGGGGGCAGTGGTCGACTTGCTGGCCCAGGCGCGCGAGCTCGGCGGGGTCAGCGCGGTGCGCCTCGGTCCGCGCCCCACGGTGCTGGTCACCGACCCGCAGGCGGTGCAGCACGTCCTCGCCCTGCACCCTGACCGCTACGTCAAGCGCTCCCATCGGGCCCGCGTGCTGGTGGGAGACGGGGTGCTCTCGGCCGTCGGGGAACCGTGGAAGCGTCAGCGCCGCCTTCTCCAGGCCCAGTTCACCGGAGCGGGGATCCGCCGCTATGAGCAGCGGATCGTCGGCGCCGCACGCCGCGCCGCCGACCACTGGGCGGAGTGCGCACGTACCGGCACGCCGACCGACGTCGGCGACGACATGCGCTTCTTCGCTCTGGACACCATCTGGCGCTCCCTCACCGGCCACCCCCTCGACGAGACCACGAACCGCGAACTCGCCGCGGTCGAGGCGGTGGGGGCCGCCCTGCCGGCCACCCCCTCCGCGTCGGCCGACGTAGCCGAACTGCGCGCCACCGTGGCAGCGGACCTCGCGAGGATCGACGCCGTCGCCGAACACGCGATCGCGGCCGCCCGCCAAGGAGAGGCGGGACCGGAAGGCCCCGGCCTGCTGAGCGTTCTGGTGGACGCCGGCCAGACCCACCCCGAGTACACCGACCAGCTGATCCGCGACGAGCTGGTCACCCTGCTTGCCGCCGGTCACGAGACCACTGCCACGACGCTGTCCTGGCTGTATCTGCTGCTCGACCGCCACCCCGAAGCCCGCCGCTGGGCACTGAACGCGGGCCCCGCGGGCTCACCCGAGCGCGAGAGGGCCATCCGGGCTCTCGCTTCGGAGACCCTGCGGCTCTATCCGTCGGCATGGCTGATCCCCCGTCACGCCACCGAGGACGACACCCTCGCCGGCTACCACATCGCGGCCGGCACCGACATCTTCGTATGCCCGTACCTCACCCACCGCGACCCGGCGCTGTGGCCCGAGCCCGAGCGATTCGCCCCCGAGCGGTTCACCACCGCGGACGAGGGCCGCCCCTCCTCCCGGCACGGCGCGTACTACCCCTTCGGCCTCGGCGCACGAGCGTGTCTGGGCGCGCAGTTCGCCATGCGCGAGATGACCGTGTTCCTGGAGCACCTGCTGCCCGCCTTCTCCCCCTCCTTCCACGCCATCCCGGCCTCGCCGGTCTTCGGGTTCACCGTCCGCCCCGACGGCCCGATGCCCGCCACCATCACACCCACTCCGGACGGCTCGTAGAGCGCCCGGTCACCCGCGCCGGTTGGGCCGTTGAGTCTCGGGGCCTCATGCCGACCGCCCGTGCAGCCGGATCCTCGGGGGTCTTCGGCTGCGCGGGCGGTCGATGGAACTACGGAACCGGGCGTAGGGCCCTCTCAGGCATGCCGTTCTCAGAGGTGCTGCTCGGTGGCCCTGGCCCGCTGGTACTCGTTCTGCCGCTCGTCCGTGATGTACGCCGGCACCGGGAAGTCCCACCAGCCGGGCACCCAGGGGCCGGCGGCGTCGCGGTCCGTCACCACCTCGACCAGGGCGGGCGCCCCCGACTGGACGGCCTTGCGCAGGGTCGGCTCCAGGGAGTCGGTGTCGGTGACCTTCCACGACTGGATTCCGAAGGACCGGCCCATGGCCGCGAAGTCGGGGCTGTACGGCGAGCCGTCGGGGTGCGAGAACTCGACGCCGATGTGGCGCGAGGTCTGCTTGCGCTGGCCACCGCGGATCGACATGTATCCCGCGTTGTTCTGGACGACG
This sequence comes from Streptomyces sp. NPDC020845, assembly GCF_044334165.1. Classification (NCBI taxonomy): domain Bacteria; kingdom Bacillati; phylum Actinomycetota; class Actinomycetes; order Kitasatosporales; family Streptomycetaceae; genus Streptomyces; species Streptomyces sp. NPDC020845. The sequence goes on from NZ_JBIRSJ010000018.1 coordinate 181,013, forward strand.
AAGACCACCGGCGCTCCGGCGGTGACGCTCAGAGCGATCTCCTGGGCCGTCATGAGGAAGTCGCCGTCGCCGAGTACGCACACCACTGTCCGGTCGGGCCGGGCCAGCTTGGCGCCGATCGCGGCCGGGACGGCCCAGCCCATGGAGGAGAAGCCGCCGGAGGTGAGGTGGGTGCGCGGTGAGTACACGGGGAACGTCTGCTTGACCGCGCCCTGGGTGTTGCCCGAACCGGCGACGATGATCGCGTCGCGCGGCAGGACCGACCGCAGGGCGCCCAGTGGGCGCTGCGAGGTGAACAGGAAGCGGTCGCTGTCGCGGCGGCCGGCCAGTTGCTCCACCCAGTCCCGATGACCGGTCGCGTCGCGGTGCGCAGTACGTCGACGGCGCGTTCCACGGCTTCGGGGTCGGGGTGCTGGCGGCCGACGGGGAGGCGCCGTTCGAGGTCGTGGAGCTCCACGTGCGCGGCCTCGACCTGCACATCCATCGGTACTTCGAGGTGCACCGGGCCTGGACGGCCGGTCAGCATGGAGTTGAAACAGCGGTGCAGGACGAAGGGAAGCTCCTCGACACGGGTGACGACCCAGTGCCGTTTGCTGACGGCTTCGGCCACCTTGGGGAAGTCGTTGGCCGTGTAACGGTCGAGCTCCTGGAGCAGTCCGTGACCGCGCGTATGGGTGGGCGGGCCGCCGGTGATGACCAGGACGCTGGTGGAGTCGGTGAAGGCGGTGCCCATGCCGATGACGGTGTTGCTGGCGCCGGCGCCGATGGAGGTCACCGCGGCCTGGGGGCGGCCGGTGACACGAGCAGAGCGCCGTCCGCGAGGTGGACGGCGCTCTGCTCGTGGAAGGTCTGGATGAAGGGGATCTTGGATTCGTCGTCGAGGAAGGCGTCGGTCAGCGACCAGATGCCGTGGCCGGGAATGCCGGCGACGTAGTCGACCCCGTAGTTGCGCAGGGTTCGCGCGACGATCTGGCCTCCGGTGAGGACAGGCATGTGGTTGCTCCCACTCAGCTCGGTTCGGTTCTTGTGGTCACGACGCAGTGGTCACGACGCAGTGGTCATGACGTAGCGATCACGACGTAGTGGTCATGCGCTCCGCCGGGCGGCCCGGGCGAAGCCCTGGGCACACAGCCGGGTCACGTCCGGGTTCTACAGGTCGTCGAGGTCGTGTCCGACCGCGCTGTAGAACACCCGGCCCTGTCCCCAGGTCCGTGTCCACGCCTGCGGGATGGTCTTCCGTCCAGCCACGGCAGGTGCTCGCCGGTGAAGGTGGTCTCGGCCAGTACGTGGTTGTTGGGGTCGACCGACATGTAGTACTGCTCCGAGGCGACGCGGAAGTCCCTGACCCCTGCGGTGATCGGATGGCCGGTGTCCGTGATGGTGACCTGGTAGGGGTGTTTCACGCCATCTCCGGCCGGGTGCTCGAGAAAGCTGCCGCCGATCAGCCAGTGGTACTTCAGGCTCATGCGGAACGCGGCAGCCGCGCCGTGCCAGGCGGCGATCCCGGTGCCGACCTCCACCGCCCCCAGAAGACTCGTCTCCTGGGCGGCGGTCAGTCCCTCGGACAGCGGGGCGTTGTTCCAGTTGAGGGCGATGAGGTCGTAGCCGGTGAGGTCGGCGTCGAGCGCGAAGATGTCGTTGGTCTCGTCGACGTCGAATCCCAGGTCCTTGAAGATCGGGAGGGCCCATTGTTCGGCGACCTGGTAATCGTCGAGGCAAGATTAGACACGAACATGCCAAGCAGCAGTCCGGAGAGCGCCAGGCTGACCGCCTTGGCCGACATCCGGCCGGGCGGTGCTGCCCCCGGCGGGCCGGCCGGGTGGGGACCCTCGGGCGGGACCGGGGCGCCGCCGGTGGCGGCGGCGCTGTCCGCGCCCGGCTCGGCCGGTTCATACGGATTCGGCCCCGGTGCGGGTCGCGACGGCACTGACCACCGCTTCCTCGGCCACCGCACCGCGAGCCAGCAGCCGCGGCAGCATGAACGGGTTCCCGCAGATCATCTTCATCCGGAGGAACCACAGGTCCTGTTCCGCCTGGAGGCGTTCGACGCTCGGGACGAACGCCTGGCGCAGCGCGCCGAGGAGGGGAAGGGCCCGGATCAGTGGCGAGAAGTTGGGCGCAGAAGTCGTCGCCGTCGACGAAGTGGTCGCCGATGAGCGCATCGTCCTTGGTGGCGAAGTAGTTGAAGTACGTCCGCGGCGACACTCCGGCCGCCTCGCTGATGTCCTCCACCGTGACGTGATCGAGCCCGCGCTCCGACACCAGGCGCAGAGCAGTCAAGATCAAAACCGTAGGACATAATTGCAACCACTGCAATGTTCACTGGTCGGGCCGACACCCGGCCCAACCCGCCTGGCCAACTGGCCTGTTGATGGCGCTCAGGAGACGGCGAGGCAGCCGATAGAGCATTTACGCAAGCGACTTGCATAACTTGCGATACTCTTGCGTGTATGACGCGACGACTTGCCGAAGTGGCGAAAAAGGTGGGGGTCAGCGAGGCCACGGTCAGCCGGGTGCTCAACGGCAAGCCCGGGGTGTCCGAAGCCACCCGGCAGTCGGTGCTGGCCGCCCTGGACGTCCTCGGCTACGAACGGCCCACGCAGCTGCGCGGCGACCGCGCCCGCCTGGTCGGACTGGTCCTGCCCGAGCTGCAGAACCCCATTTTCCCGGCGTTCGCCGAGCTCATCGGTGGGGCACTGGCCCAGATGGGGCTGACTCCGGTGCTGTGCACACAGACCAAGGGCGGGGTCTCCGAGGCCGACTATGTGACCCTGCTGCTGCAACAGCAGGTCTCCGGCGTGGTGTTCGCCGGCGGCCTGTACGCGCAGGCCGACGCGGAGCACGGCCACTACCGGCTGCTCGCCGACCGCAACATCCCGGTGGTGCTGGTCAACGCGGCCATCGAACAGCTCGGCTTCCCGGGCGTCTCCTGCGACGACGCCGTGGCGGTGGAGCAGGCCTGGCGCCATCTGACCTCCCTCGGCCATGAGCGGATCGGGCTCGTGCTCGGGCCGGGTGACCACATGCCGTCGGCCCGCAAGCTGGCCGCCGCCCGAGCCGTCGCCGGCGACCTGCCGGACGAGTTCGTCGCCCGGGCCATCTTCTCGATCGAGGGCGGCCAGGCCGCGGCCTCCCGGCTGATCGACCGGGGGGTCACGGGCATCGTCTGCGCCAGCGACCCGCTGGCCCTGGGGGCCATCAGGGCCGCGCGCCGCAAGGGACTCGGCGTGCCGTCGCAGGTATCGGTCATCGGCTACGACGACTCCGCGCTCATGAGCTGCACCGAGCCGCCGCTCACGACCGTGCGCCAGCCCATCGAGGCCATGGGCAGGGCGGCGGTGGAGCTGTTGAACGCGCAGATCAGCGGATTGGCCGTACAGGCCGAGGAGTTGCTGTTCGAGCCCGAACTGGTGGTGCGCGGCTCCACCGCGCAAGCCCCGCAGGGGTGAACTCGACCCGGACTCGGATCCTGTCGATTGTTTTCAGTTTCTGCGCGACATCTTGCAGCACGATGTCGACGGTGCTTGAGTGTGCGGCGCACCCACGGCTGTGTGCGCTCCGCCCACCGGCGTGGGGCTTCCCTGCTCCTGTCCAGAGGGGTCCACCATGAGAAGCACCGGGTTCCGTCGTCGCCTCATCATGCTGAGTGCCTGCGCCCTCGTCCTCACCGCATGCGGCTCGGACAACGACGCGGCGAGCGGAAAGACGCGTATCACCGTCAACTGCATGCCGCCCAAGAGCGCCAGGGTCGACCACGCGTTATTCGCGGAGGACGTCGCCTCCTTCGAAAAGCAGAACCCGGACATCGATGTTGTCGCGCACGACGCGTTCCCCTGCCAGGACCCGAAGACATTCGACGCCAAGCTCGCCGGCGGCCAGATGGAGAACGTCTTCTACACGTACTTCACCGACGCCAAGCACGTCGTCGACATCGGTCAGGCCGCCGATCTCACTCCATACATCAAGGAGCTGAAGAGCTACGACACCATCCGGAAGGAACTGCGCGACATCTACACGGTCGACGGCAAGGTCTACGGCATCCCGCGCACCGGCTATTCGATGGGCCTGATCTACAACCGCAAGCTCTTCGAGAAGGCCGGCCTCGACCCCGACAAGCCGCCGACGACCTGGGAGGAGGTCCGCGCCGACGCCAAGAAGATCGCGGAGCTGGGCGGCGGAACCATCGGCTACGCGGACTACAGCGCGCAGAACCAGGGCGGCTGGCACTTCACGGCGGAGCTGTACTCCCAAGGCGGCGACGTCGTCAGCCCCGACGGCAAGAAGGCGACCATCAACACCCCCGAGGGGCGCGCCGTCCTGCAGAACCTGCACGATATGCGCTGGGCGGACGACTCCATGGGCAGCAAGCAGCTCCTCATCCTCAACGACGTCCAGCAGCTGATGGGCTCCGGCAAGCTCGGCATGTACCTCGCCGCGCCCGACAACATCCCGATCCTGGTCAAGGAGAAGGGCGGCGACTACAAGGACCTCGCCATCGCCCCCATGCCCGGCGGCAAGGGGACGCTCATCGGCGGCGACGGCTACATGTTCCACAAGGGGGACTCCCCCGCCCAGATCCGAGCCGGTCTGAAGTGGCTCGACCACATGTTCCTCACGCCGGGCAAGGGCTTCCTCGGCGACTACGCCCGCGCCAAGAAGCGCGACGCCCCCGTCGGCCTGCCCGAGCCGCGGCTGTTCACCGGCGCCGCCGACGCCAAGGACCAGCGGATCAAGACGGCCAACGCCAATGTCCCCGTGGAGAACTACCGGGCCTTCCTCGACGGCAACCAGGACCTGCGAATGAAGATCGAGCCGCCGAAGGCCCAGCAGATCTACTCCGTCCTCGACGGAGCCGTCTCCGCGGTCCTGACCAAGAAGGACGCCGACATCGACGCGCTCCTCGATGACGCCTCCGGCAAGATCGACAGCATCCTGGCGCGGAGCTGACACCGATGACCAGGACCGCGACCCGGCGCCCCGCCGACGCGATCGCCGCACGGCCCGTCCAGGCACCGCCCCCGGTGGCGGGCCCGGGGCGGCGGCGCCTGCACGACCAGGCCCGCGCCTACGCCTTCCTCCTCGGCGGCCTGCTCTGCTTCGCCCTCTTCTCCTGGTATCCGGCGATCCGCGCGGTGGTCATCGCCTTCCAGACGTACACACCGGGCTCCGCGCCCGAGTGGGTCGGCACCGCCAACTTCACCCGGGTCCTGCACGACCCCGAGTTCGGTGCCGCCTGGCGCAACACGCTCACCTTCACCGTGCTCGCCCTGCTCATCGGCTTCGCGATCCCGTTCGTACTGGCACTGGTGCTGAACGAACTCCGGCACGCGAAGGCGTTCTTCCGGGTCGTGGTCTATCTGCCGGTGATGATTCCGCCGGTGGTCACCGCCCTGCTGTGGAAGTGGTTCTACGACCCCGGCGCCGGCCTGGCCAACGAGGCGCTCCGCTTTCTGCACCTGCCCACCTCGAACTGGACCAACGGCGCCGACACCGCCCTGATATCCCTGGTCGCCGTCGCGACCTGGGCCAATATGGGCGGCACGGTCCTGATCTATCTGGCGGCGCTGCAGTCCATCCCCGGTGAGCTGTACGAGGCCGCCGAGCTGGACGGCGCGAATCTGTGGCAGCGCATCCGGCATGTGACCATTCCGCAGACCCGGTTCGTCATCCTCATGCTGATGCTGTTGCAGATCATCGCGACGATGCAGGTGTTCACCGAGCCCTTCGTGATCACCGGCGGGGGCCCGGAGGATGCCACGGTCACCGTTCTGTACCTCATCTACAAGTACGCCTTCCTCTACAACGACTTCGGTGGCGCCTGTGCGCTGAGCGTCATGCTCCTGGTGCTGCTCGGGCTCTTCTCCGCCCTCTATCTGCGACTGACCCGATCCGGTGAGGAGGACGCATGAGCACCCGGACCCTCGTCTCCCCCGCGGCCCTGGCCCGCCCCCGCGGCAAGGCCGTCTACTGGACCGTCTTCGCCGGCGTCGTCGTGCTCTTCGCGCTCGCCTTCCTGTTCCCCGTGTACTGGATGGTGACCGGCGCCGCGAAGTCACCGGACGAGGTGGCCCGGACGCCGCCCACCCTCGTCCCGTCCCACTGGCGCCTCACCGGCTACACCGACGCCTGGGAGCTCATGCAGCTGCCGACCCATCTGTGGAACACAGTGGTCCAGGCGGCCGGTGCCTGGCTGTTCCAGCTGGTGTTCTGCACGGCCGCCGCCTACGCCCTGTCCAAGCTGAAGCCCGCCTTCGGCAAGGTGATCCTCGGCGGCATCCTCGCCACCTTGATGGTCCCGGCCCAGGCGCTGGTCGTACCGAAGTACCTGACGGTCGCCGACCTGCCGCTGATCCACACCAGCCTGCTCAACGACCCTCTGGCGATCTGGCTTCCGGCGGTCGCCAATGCCTTCAACCTGTATCTCCTCAAGCGCTTCTTCGACCAGATCCCGCGCGATGTGCTGGAGGCCGCCGAGATCGACGGCGCCGGAAAGCTGCGCACCCTGTGGTCGGTCGTGCTGCCCATGTCGCGTCCCGTGCTCGGCGTGGTGTCCATCTTCGCGCTGGTCGCGGTGTGGCAGGACTTCCTGTGGCCGCTGATGGTCTTCTCCGACCCGGACAAGCAGCCGATCAGCGTGGCACTGGTCCAGCTGTCCCAGAACATTCAGCTGACCGTGCTCATCGCCGCGATGGTCATCGCCAGCATCCCGATGGTCGCACTGTTCCTCGTCTTCCAACGGCACATCATCGCCGGGATCAGCGCGGGCAGCACGAAGGGCTGACCCCGCCCGCAGCGCAAAGGGCCGACTCCCGCCCCGCCCCTCGACAGAAAGGCACCGCCGTGGCACAGCCCACCCCTGCCCGGACGGACCGCGACTGGTGGCGTTCCGCGGTCATCTATCAGGTGTACGTGCGCAGCTTTGCCGACGGCGACGGCGACGGCACCGGCGACCTCGCGGGCGTCCGCGCCAGGCTGCCGTATCTCGCCGAACTCGGCGTCGACGCCCTGTGGTTCACGCCCTGGTATCTGTCGCCACTGAAGGACGGCGGCTACGACGTCGCCGACTACCGCGCCATCGACCCGGCCTTCGGCACCCTGGCCGAGGCGGAGAAGCTGATCGCCGAGGCGCGGGAGCTGGGCATCCGCACGATCGTCGACATCGTGCCCAATCACGTCTCCGACCAGCACCCCTGGTTCCGCGCCGCGCTCGCCGGCGGTCCCGAGCGCGAGCTGTTCCACTTCCGGCCGGGCCGCGGCGACCACGGTGAGCTGCCGCCCAACGACTGGCGATCACAGTTCGGCGGTCCGGCCTGGAGCCGGCTGCCCGACGGTGGCTGGTATCTGCACCTGTTCGCCCCCGAGCAGCCCGACCTCAACTGGAGCCATCCGGCCGTCCGCCAGGAACACGAGGACATCCTGCGCTTCTGGTTCGAGCGGGGCGTCGCGGGCGTCCGCGTCGACTCGGCCGCCCTGCTCGTGAAGGACCCCCGCCTGCCCGACTTCGTCGAGGGTCGTGACCGGCACCCTTACGTCGACCGCGACGAACTGCACGACATCTACCGTTCCTGGCGGACGGTGGCCGACGCATACGGCGGGATCTTCGTCGGCGAGGTGTGGCTGCCCGACACCGAGCGCTTCGCCCACTACCTGCGCCCCGACGAGCTGCACACCGCCTTCAACTTCTCCTTCCTGGCCTGTCCCTGGGACGCCCGGCGCCTGCGGGCGTCGATCGACGAGACGCTCGCCCAGCACGCTCCCGTGGGCGCGCCCGCCACCTGGGTGCTGTGCAATCACGATGTGACCCGTACGGTCACCCGCTACGGCCGCGAGGACACCGCCTTCGACTTCGCCACCAAGGCCTTCGGCACCCCCGCCGACCTCGCTCTCGGCACCCGGCGGGCGCGGGCCGCCGCCCTGCTGTCGCTGGCCCTGCCCGGCGCCGTCTACATCTATCAGGGCGAGGAGCTCGGCCTGCCCGAGGCGGACATCCCCCGCGACCGCGTCCAGGACCCGATGCACTTCCGCTCCGGCGGCACCGACCCGGGTCGGGACGGCTGCCGGGTGCCGCTGCCGTGGGCGGCCGAAGCGCCGTACGCCGGTTTCGGCTCCCGCGTCGATCCCTGGCTGCCCCAGCCCGCCGACTGGCCCGGCTACGCGGCCGACCGCCAGGCGCAGGACCCCGGCTCGATGCTCAGCCTCTACCGCGAGGCCCTCCGTATCCGCCGTGCCGCGTCCGGATTCGGCGACACCCCGCTCACCTGGCTCCCCGCCCCCGATGACGTCCTCGCCTTCGCCGGTGCGGACGGGCTCATATGCGTGGTGAACCTCGCGGACACGCCCGCCCGGCTGCCCGCCCACTCCCGGCTCCTGCTGGCCAGCGGACCGCTGGACGACCGTGGCCGCCTGCCGCGGGACACCGCGGCCTGGCTGCGCGGCTGAGCCGCCACCGCACGGCGCTTCCTTCTCTCTCCCCCCACACACACTCCCTCCCCCCACACGAAGGGATCAGCACATGCGCAGCAATACCTTCGGATCGGTCAGGCGTATGCCGGCGATCGGCGCAACCGTGGCCCTGGCGGCCGGCATGCTGCTCGTCCTGCCTCCCACCGCCGCGCACGCCGCCGCGGGCGCCGCCCTCCCCTTCACCTCGGTCGAGGCCGAGTCGGCCACCACCACCGGCACCAAGATCGGCCCCGACTACACCCAGTCCACCCTCGCCTCCGAGGCATCCGGCCGCCAGGCCGTCCGTCTCGCCTCCGGCCAGCGCGTCGAATTCACCGCGCCCCGCGCGGCCAACGCCGTGAACGTCGCCTACAGCGTGCCCGACGGCCAGTCCGGCACGCTCAACGTGTACGTCAACGGAACCAAGCTCGCGAAGACCCTGACGGTCACCTCCAAGTACTCGTACGTGGACACCGGCTGGATCGCCGGGGCAAAGACCCACCACTTCTACGACAACGCCCGGCTTTTACTCGGCCAGAACGTCCAGGCCGGCGACAAGATCGCGTTCGAGGCCGGCAACGTCCAGGCCACCGTCGACGTGGTCGACTTCGAGCAGGCGGAGCCGGCCGCCACTCAGCCCGCGGGATCGGTCTCCGTCACCTCGAAGGGCGCCGACCCGACCGGGCAGGGCGACTCCACGCAGGCGTTCCTCGACGCCATCGCCTCCGCCCAGGGCGGCGTGGTCTGGATCCCACCGGGCGACTACAAGCTGACCTCCTCTCTGAGCGGCGTCCAGAACGTCACCCTGCAGGGCGCCGGGCACTGGTACTCCACCGTGCACACCTCGCGCTTCATCGACCAGTCCAGCTCGTCCGGCAACGTCCACATCAAGGACTTCGCGGTCATCGGGGAGGTCACCGAGCGCGTCGACTCCAACCCCGACAACTTCGTCAACGGCTCACTCGGCCCGAACTCCAGCGTGTCGGGCATGTGGCTGCAGCACCTGAAGGTGGGCCTCTGGCTGATGGGCAACAACGACAACCTCGTCGTCGAGCACAACCGCATCCTCGACACCACCGCCGACGGGCTCAACCTCAACGGCAGTGCCAAGGGCGTGCGCGTCCGCGACAACTTCCTGCGCAACCAGGGCGACGACGCGCTCGCCATGTGGTCGCTGAATGCGCCGGACACCGACAGCAGCTTCGAGAACAACACCATCTCGCAACCGAACCTCGCCAACGGCATCGCGATCTACGGCGGCACCGACATCGCGGTCAAGAACAACCTGATCTCCGACACCAACGCCCTCGGCAGCGGGATCGCCATCTCCAACCAGAAGTTCCTCGACCCCTTCCATCCCCTCTCCGGCACGATCACGGTCGACGGAAACACGCTGGTCCGCACCGGCGCCATGAACCCCAACTGGAACCACCCGATGGGGGCTCTGCGCGTCGACTCCTACGACAGCGCCATCAACGCCACCGTCAACATCACCAACACGACCATCAAGGACAGCCCTTACAGCGCGTTCGAGTTCGTCTCCGGCGGCGGCCACGGCTACGCGGTCAAGAACGTCAACGTGACCGGCGCGACCGTGAAGAACACCGGAACCGTCGTCGTCCAGGCCGAGGCGCAGGGGGCGGCGAAGCTCGGTGGTGTCGCGGCCACCGGCGTCGGCGTGGCGGGCATCTACAACTGCCCCTACCCGGCCGGTTCCGGCTCCTTCGCGCTCACCGACGGCGGCGGCAACTCCGGCTGGAACAGCACCTGGTCGGACTGCTCCACCTGGCCGCAGCCCGGGCAGGGCAACCCCGACCCGGACCTCGCCCGCAACCTCCTCAAGGGCCGGCCGGCCACCGCGACCGGCTCGCAGGACGTCCACACCCCCGGCTCGTCGTACTCCACGGTGGTCGGCGCGCAGGACTAGCGCTTCGACCCGGCACGGGGCAACGCCGTCACCCTCAACCTGCCGCAGAGCACCGACCTGCGCTAGATGTCACCCGGTGGCCGCCAACCGCTCCCGCCACCAGGCCACCGTCGCTTCGACCTGCTCGTCGACGGGGGTGGCCCGTACGGCGAACTCGGCCTCGTAAGCGCTCGCGTCCACCACGAACGGCCGGTCGAACTGGTAACGGATCTCCTTCAGCTCGCGGAGCAGCGGGGAGAAGAGCGATGCGACGCCCAGTACGGCCGGCGACAGCCGGCGCACCGCGACCGGCCCCGTTCCCGCCTGGGCGGCGAGGTGGTCGACCATCTGCCGGGTGGACCGCGCGGGCTCCGTCGGTACGTGCCAGGCCCGTCCCCAGGCCCGTTCCTCGCCCGCGACATCAACGAGGGCCCTGGCCACATCGGGGAGATAGCTCCAGCTGTGCGGGGCGTCCGGATCGCCGAGCGTGGAGACGGGCTTGCCGCGCAGCAGCCGCGGCATGACCCGGGCGGCCAAGTGTCCGCCGTCGGTCACGCCGGGCCCGAAGAAGTCCGAGGGCCGTACCTCGACCGCCTTGATACGGCCCTGTTCATGCAGTGCCCGCGCCTGCTCCCACACGGCGGCGCGGACCCGCCCCTTGGGGCCGGTCGCGGCGAGTGGCAGCTCCTCGGTCATGGGGCCGTCCACCGGACCGTAGCCGTAGAGGTTGCCCAGCATGACCAGGACGGCCCCGGTCGCCTCGGCCGCCGCGCAGAGCGACGAGGCCAGCGTCGGCCATTCGCCCACCCAGCGGTGGTAGGGCGGTGCGGCACAGCTGTAGACCGCGGCCGCGCCCCGCGTGGCCGCGGTCAGTCGCTCGCTGTCCGTCGCGTCCAGGGCGATGTGTTCGATGCCGGGCTCCGGGCTCCGGCCCGACCTGGTGATGACCCGTACCGTATGACCCCGCTCGGCCAGCAGCCGAGCGGTGGCGGCCCCTGCGGGCCCGGACCCTATGACGACATGGCGGCTCACACCCGCACACTAGCGCGCGTATGCGGGGCGGCTCGACGGCGGGCCGCGCAGGAAGCGCCTACTTCAGCTGGACCTCGTCGTAGCGCCCCACCACGACGCGCGCCTGGTTCTCCAGGCTCTCAGAACCGGCCACCCAGTAGTTTCCGTGCCCCCTGGTGTCGGTGGACATCTGGTTGGCGCCGAAGATGCGGTCGTGGGGGGTGATGAACTGGGTCAGACCCTCGTGGTGGCCATGGGTGGGCGCCCCCAGCCTGGGGACCGGGTCGTCCTTCGCCTTCTGGTTCCACACATGCCCCGGGGGTACGTCCATGTCCTCGGCCCTCCCCACCTGGACGCCGGGGCTGCCGCTGAACATCACATCGTCCGCCTCCAGGGTGCCCTGGCGGGCGGCGGAACCCGCCACCACGCTCCCGTAGCTGTGGGCCTGCACCGACAGATGGTCATTGGCCGACGGGCTGTGGGAGGTGTGCAGCCCCGACAGGAAGTCGTTGAAATCTCCCGCCGCCCGGTCGGCGTACCTGTTCAACGCGCCTTCCGGGAAGAGGTTCTGCGGAGCGTCGTAGCCCTGCCAGGTGATGGTCGACACCTCGGGTTCGCCCGGCATCGCGCTGGCGGCCTGCCACAGATTGGTGCCCCTGACGATGGGTGTGCGGATGGCGCCGAGTTTGCTCTTGGTGCCGTCGACCATCACGGCGGTGTGATCGGCCGTGTCCGGGTTGCCGTTCGCGATGATCGCGCGCCCGTTGTTCTCGGGGTCGATATCCAGCAGATACGCGGGCGGCAGCCCGTCGCCGGTCGGTTTGTAACCGGAAGGTCTCTTGCTGGGATAGGGGTCGACCTTTCCCGTGACATCGAAACGCTCCTGAATGGCGTTCAGGCCGTCGAGAGAGGACTTCACATGCTTCCTGCGGTTGTCCCATTTGAGCCATTCCGGGTTGATCATGTAAGAGCGTCCGGCGAGGATATTCTTCGGCTTGGGCTCGGGCGGCAGATTCGCCAGCTCGGTCTGGTACTTCGCCCGCTGCTCATTGAGCACGACGCGGTTGGCCTCGTCGCGGTCCTCGACGGGGAGGCCGTCCAGCTTGCCGACGCTCGCCGGGAAGAGGGAGATGTATTCCGCCTGCTCCTCTTTGCTCAGGCGCTTCCACCAGGCCGCGTTGTCCTTGGGCGACTTGTCCTTGGGAACGTCGCGCAGATAGTCCCCGACCGTCTTCTCAACCGCCCCCCGGTCGTTGTCCGCATCGATCCAGTCGTCCTTGGTGACCGACAGATCGGCCGTCGTGATCAGCTTGCCCAGCGCCTTGGCGTACTTGCCATCCGCCTCGGTCGCGTCCTTGAGCGCGTCACCGATCCGGTCGGCGAACCCCTGGGCCCGCTGCTTCGGCGTCGTCGTGACATACGGCGTACGGCCGTTCCCGGGCGGCTCGTACTCCTGGCCCGGAAGCAGCACCAGCGGCGGCTTGTACTCCACCGAACCGTCTTCCTTGACGGTCATCCCGGCGTCCTGCGCGTCCTGGACGGCGTTGTCCAGTTTCTTCTTCGCCGCTCGCAACTCCGCGGCCAGCCCGTTCAACGCCGTCAGAATCAGCGCACACTCCACCTGCATATAGTGGAAGTTCCCACTCAGCCGCTCCAGCCGCCCCAGCGCCGCACCGACCCCCTGCCCCTTGAGCCCCCCGCGAAGCTTTGCGTTGATCTCATTGTTCAGCCGGTCCTTGGCCGCACTGGCACTGCTGCTCACCTTGTGCCAGCCGTCCGCCGCCTGCTCGAACTGGGCGGGGTCGACCGCCTTCAACTGCGCGAAAGTCACCATGCAGCGGGCCCCCATCCCCGAACCTAACCAAGCGCAATAACGGACGGGAAGTTTACGTGAGTTCCGCTGTGTGGGTGTGGGGACCGGGAATTACCTCGACATCTCAGCTCCACGCACCACATGGGTGAGGGGACTCCCGTTCGCCAGACGGGTGATGTTGGCGGCGATCTCGGTGGCCCGGTCGGCGAAGGTTTCCTCGGTATGGCCGGAGTTGTGCGGTGTCATCACCACATTGGGCAGGGTGTGGAACGGCAGCCGGCTCGGCGCATGTGGCGGGCCGGCCCACCATACGTCGAGGGCCGCGCCGGCGATGGTGCCGGCCGACAGCGCCTCGTACAGCGCCTCCTCCTGAACGACGGGGCCGCGGGCGACATTGACGAGAAGGGCGTGGCGGCCCATCGCGGCCAGCTCGGCCGGTCCGATCAACCCGCGGGTCGCGGCGCCCAGCGGAACGGTGACCACGATGATGTCGGAGTCGGCCAGCAGTTCCGGCAGCCGGTCCGTGCCGCCCACCCAGTCGGGCCGCAGATCGTCCGGCAGGGGGGCCGACGGATCGCGGCGTACGGCCCGTACGCCCAGGCCCACCGCCTGGCACAGCCGGCCGATCTCCGTCCCCGTCTCCCCGAAGCCGATGACGCCGACGCGCCGCCCCCGCAGGGTGTCCCCGAACGGCAGCGTGGCGTCGACGGCGACGTTCCGCCACCGCCCCGCACGCAGCTCCTGATCGGCCGCGAGCACACGCCGGGACAGCATCAGCACACACATCAGGACGTGTTCGGCGATCGATCTGCCGTGGTGGTGGGTGTTGGCCACGATCACATCCGGCCCCAGTGCCCCCAGGGGGATGCCGTCGTAGCCCGCGCCGACCACATGGACGAGTCGGAGCCGTCGAGCCCGCCGCGCGTCGTCCTCGGTGAGCTGTGAGCCGATGTACACGTCGATGTCGCCGATGGCGTCGGCTATCCGCTCCGCGTCCCAGTCGGAGGCCTCCAGCCACTCGTGGTGGCCCTCGGTACGCGTCCTCAGCCGCTCGCTGAACCTGCTCAGGATCCGGTGGTTGAGCATGATGCGCATGGCGCGGTCACCACCGGGGCGTGGTGGGGTCGAAGTCGGGGTCGAAGCGGCGCATATAGCCGGTGTCGTCGCGGTCGCGCAGCCCGCAGTCGAGATACTGCTGGTGCAGTCGGGCGAGCGCGTCCCGGTCCAGCTCCACGCCGAGTCCGGGAGCGGTGGGCACGTCGACCTGCCCTTCGGTGAACCGCAGCACTCCTGGGGCGATCACGTCCTCGTCCGGCCGCTTCCACGGCCAGTGCGTATCGCAGGCGTAGGTGAGCCGTGGCGTGGCGGCGGCCAGATGGGTCATCGCGGCGAGGCTGATGCCCAGATGGGAGTTGGAGTGCATGGACATGCCGAGGCCGAAGGTCTCGCAGATCGCGCCGAGTTGCGCACCGCGCCGCAGACCGCCCCAGAAGTGGTGGTCGGCCAGCACGATGCCCACCGAGCCCTGCGCGACCGCAGGGGCGAGGTCGTCGAAGGAGACGACGCACATATTGGTGGCGAGCGGTGTGTCGGTCTGCCGTGCCACGGCCGCCATACCGGCCAGGCCCGGGGTCGGATCCTCCAGGTACTGGAGGGTTCCATCGAGTTCCCGGGCGACATGGAGCGAGGTCTCCTCGCTCCACGCGGCGTTCGGGTCGAGCCGCAGCGGCAGTTCGGGGAAGGCCTCCCGCAGGGCGCGGATCGCGGCGATCTCCTCGTCGGGAGTGAAGACACCGCCCTTGAGCTTGATGGAGGAGAAACCGTACTGGTCGATCATGCGCCGGGCCTGTTCGACCAGCCCCTCCGGGTCGAGCGCGGCGCCCCAGTCGTCGTCCGCCTGATCCGGGTGTCCGGCCCACTTATAGAAGAGGTAGGCGCTGTAGGGGACGGAGGGACGCACGGTGCCGCCGAGGAGGTCGCTGACCGGCCGCCCGACCAGCTTGCCCTGGATGTCCAGCGCGGCGACGTCGAACGGGGACACCACGCGGTCCACCGTGCTGCTGCCCGTGACCATGCCGGACATGCCGTCGCCTCCGGCGGTGTCCGAACCGAGCGCGCGGCGGGTGCGCAGCAGCAGGTCGTTCAGGCTCCAGACGTCCATGCCGACGAGTTCCTCGGCGGTCCGGCGCACCCGCTCCAGGTGCACGCTGCCGCCGTAGGTCTCGCCGATGCCGGTGACGCCGCCTTCCGTGGTGACTTCGACGATGGTGCGCAGCGCGTACGGCTCATGCACTCCCACCGTGTTGAGCAAGGGGTAGTCCCGGAAAGCCACCGGGGTCACCGTGACTTCGGCGATGCGTTCAGCCGTCCCAGCCATGAACACCGTCCTCATATGTAGCCGACGTCTTCATTTGTAAACAGGAGGCGATCTGGCTGTCAATGTTCCGGCACCGGCGTGAGGAGGCTGCCCTCGGTCATGAACCGGTGCAGATTACGGAAGGTGAGCTCCCCCATGGCCTCACGTGTCTCATGGGTGGCGCTGGCGATATGCGGAAGCAGGACGACCGTGTCCAGGTCCAGCAGATCCTTGGGGACACGGGGCTCATCCGCGAAGACATCGAGCGCCGCGCCCGCTATCCCGCCGCTGACCAGGGCGTTCACCAGGGCCGGCTCATCGATGACACTGCCCCTCGAGACATTCACCAGATAGCCCTGGGGGCCGAGCGCGTCGAGCACACTCGCCGAGACCAGGCCCTGGGTGGCACCGCCCCCGGAGACCGCCACGACCAGCGCGTCGCACTCCGCGGCGAGCTCGGTGGGCGAGGACACGCGGCGATAGCTCACGTCCTCGGCGGGCGTACGTGAACAGTAAAGGAGCTCGACATCGAAGCCCTCGAGCCGCCGGGCGATGGCGCGGCCGATCCTGCCGAGCCCGAGGATGCCCACGCGCTTTCCGCTCACCTTCGACGCGAGAGGGAAGGCGTCCTGGAGCCAGGCGCCGCGGCGGACGAAGCGGTCGGCGGCCGACAGCCGGCGCATCACATCGATCAGGGCGCCGACGGCGAGATCGGCCACGCAGTCGGTGAGGACGTCCGGGGTGTTGCTGACATCGATACCGCGCGCCCGGGCCCGGGCGACGTCCGTGGTCTCGTAGCCGACCCCGAAGTGGACGATCGCGCGGAGCGCGGGCAGGGCGTCCATCAGCTCGTTCGACACGCCGATCCGGGCGCTGGTCACAGCCGCCACCACTTCGCCACCGTGGTCCCGCAGATAGGCGTCGGGATCGGGCAGTTCCGCGAGTCGCACGGTGTGATGGTGCTCGGCCAGCGCGGACTCCAGGGTCGGCAGCAGTGGACACACCTGCAACACGGTGCCGGCGGTGCCAGTTGAGGAAGGCATGGGGCCACTCCCGTTCTTGTGGAATGGGCGGGAGCGTATGGCCGATTTCGATGCGTGTCTAAGCTCAAAACTGTATCGCTCGATACCTTCTCCATATCAATGGGCGGCCGCGGGGCTCGTCCCGACCTGCTGCGGACCGCGCAGCCAACGCTTTGGCCACACCCCTTGACGCCCCTGCACCTCGGCCTTAGCTTCGGCGTTTACAAATGCAGACCGGGTACGCATGTATGGACAGCCATGTCAGCAATCGCGTCTCCGGCGGCACCACTTCAGCCCTTTCGGAGATACGCCGACGATGAAGTCCTCCGTACGCTCCTTGCCTCGCCCAAGCAGGTCCCGAGCACATCCGGTTCTTAGTGTTCTCGCCTCGGGCACGATGCTGCTGACCAGCGCGTGCACCGTGGCGAACAGCGACAGCGCCGGTGACGCCGGCAGCGCGGACGGCAGCACGCTGCGGGTGGTTCTCACCCAGGAACCCCCGACGCTGGAACCCTGCGAGTCATCCACAACCGCGACCGGTGTCGTGGTCCGCTCCAACATCACCGAACCGCTGATTGAACGGGACCCCACCTCGGGCAAGCTGGAACCGCTGCTGTCGACCGGCTGGCGGCAGACGAAGCCCACGACATGGACCTTCGACATCCGCACCGGTGTAACCTTCCAGAACGGACAGCCGTTCACGGCGAAAGACGCCGCCTTCTCCATCGACCGCGCCGTCAACTCCGATCTCGCCTGCAACGTGGACGGCTATGTCTTCGGCGACGAGAAGCTCGATGTGCGCGCGGTCAGCCCCACCCGGCTGACCGTCACCACCAAGAAGGCCGACCCCATCCTCCCGTTGCGGATCAGCTTCATCGAGGTCGTGCCGCGCACCACCGACACCAAGGCCAAGGTGCGCATACCGATCGGCACCGGCCCCTACGCCGTCAAGGAGTGGCAGACCGGTGTCTCGATCTCCCTGGCCCGCAACGCAAAGTACTGGGGGAAGGCTCCCGCCTACCCCCAGGCCATGTATGTCTGGCGCAGCGATGCCAGCGTCCGCGCCGCCATGATCAACAAGGGCGAGGCCGACATCGCGACATCGCTGGACCCCATGGACGCGACCAAGGACAACTCCGTCGCCTTCCCCAACAACGAGACGACCGCCCTACGGCTAGACGGCCGCGAGGCGCCGCTCAACGACATCCGGGTGCGCAAGGCGATCGGCATGGCCATCGACCGTAAGGGCATCATCAAGGCCCTGCTCGGCGGACTGGCCAAGCCCGCCGCGCAACTGGTCCCGCCCGGCGTGGTGGGCCACAACGACGACCTCGTCCCCCCTTCGCACAACGTGGCCGCGGCCCGTGCGCTGGTCAAGCAGGCGGCTGCCGACGGGGTCCCCACCAAGCGGCGGATCACCATCGTGGCACGCAACGGCCAGTTCGCCGGGATCGCGGAGACGGCCGAGGCCCTCCAGTACGAGATGGCGCAAATAGGGCTGAACGTAAGGATTCGCATGGCGGACACGGCCACCAGTCTTCAGTACCAGCTGCGCCCGCTGCCCCGCAATGTCGGGCCGATCGCAATGCTGGTCCAGCACGGCAACCAGGCCGGGGACGCGGCCTTCACCACCAGTCAGTACCTGTTGAGCGACGGCCCGCAGTCCACGTTCGGCACCAAGGAGCTCGACCGGCGCATCGACGCGGCGAACGAGCTGTCCGGCGAGGCCCGCCAGAAGGCGTTCGCCGATCTGCTCGACTATCAGAACAAGACGGTCGCGCAGTACGCCTACCTGGCTCATATGCGCGGACTGCTCGGTCTGTCGCCGTCGGTCCGGTACCAGCCGAACTCCGCCACCGGAGACGAGATGCGGCTGGCCGAGGCCACTCCGGCGAAGGCGGGGAGGCACTGACATGTGGTCCTTCCTGCGCAAGCGCATCATCTCCAGTGCGATCCCTCTGGTGTTCGTGGTGCTGGGCGTGTTCTGCCTGGCACGCCTGACCGGTAACCCGGTCGACCTCTATCTCCCGCTGAGCGCCACCCCCCAGCAGCGCGCGGAGTTCTCCGCCGCCCACGGCTTCGACGACTCCATCCCGGCGCAGCTGTGGGACTACCTCACCCAGGCAGCGCACTTCGACTTCGGTACGTCGCTACGGACCGGGCAGTCGGCCGCCTCGATGGTGCTCGACGCGTTTCCCGTCACCCTTCAGCTCGCCGGTATGACCATGCTCCTGTCGATCCTCGGCGCGCTGCTGGTCGGCAGCCTCGCCGCCTACCGGCCCAACTCGCTCATCGACCGGATCGCCGGTCTGCTGTCCATGACCGCGGCCAGCATCCCCGACTTCTGGTTCGCGATCATGGGTGTGCTGGTCTTCGGAGTGACCCTGGACTGGCTGCCGACCTCCGGCACCCTGGGCGGCCCCGAGATATGGGTGCTGCCGATCGCCACCTTGCTGATCCGCCCGTTCGGCGTGCTCGTCCAGGTGGTCCGCGGCAGCATGGTCGGCGCGCTGTCCGCGCCCTATGTCAAGGTGGCCCGCAGCAAGGGCGCCGACGCCAAGCGAGTTGTGTTCGGACACGCCCTGCGCAACGCCGTCACGCCCGTCCTGACCGTCGCCGGAGACCTCACCGTCGGTCTCGTCAACGGCGCGGTGATCGTGGAGACGATCTTCGGCTGGCCCGGAATCGGCAAGCTCATGATCGACTCGATTCTGCAGCGCGACTTCGCCGTGCTCCAGGCCGCGGTTCTGATCACCGCCGTGACGATCTTCGCGCTGAACATCCTCGTCGACGTCTGCCACGCCTTGATCGACCCCCGAGTGCGCCAGGCGGTGCCGGCGTGAGCGAAGGAGCCACCATGACCGATCCCGCTGACCGTCCCGCCGGGGACACCGCCTCGGCAACCGCCCCTGACACCACTGCCACTTCTGAAGCCGCGTCACCGCGCACCCGCCCGCCCCGCTGGTGGCTGCTGCTCGGCCGGGACCGGGGCGCGGCCGTCGCGGCCGTCATCCTCGCCCTGGTGTTCCTGGTCGCGCTGCTCGGCCGGCTGTTCATCGGCGACCGGGCGATACGGCAGGACCTGCGCGCCTCGCTGCGCCCGCCATCCTTCGACCACGGCTTCTACGGGCTGCTCGGCACGGACGTACTGGGCCGCAGCGTGCTGGCCCGGCTGATCGAGGCCGCCGGGACCACGCTGTATGTCGCGGTGCCCGCGGTGCTGTGTTCGCTGCTGATCGGTTCCGCACTGGGAATGTGGGCCGGCTACCACGGGGGCTGGCGCGAGAACATCGCGATGCGCACCGCCGATGTCATCCTCAGCTTCCCGTCCCTGCTGATCGCGGTGGTCGTGCTGTATGTCTTCTCGCCCAGCGCGCTGAACATCGTGCTGATCCTCGCCGTCGCGCGTATCCCCGTCTATCTGCGCACCGCCCGCGCGGAGTCGGCCGAGCTCAGAAGCCGGCTGTTCGTCGACGCGGCCCGGACCTTCGGCACCCCGAGCCGGCAGATCATCTACCGGCACATTCTGCCGATCGCGCTGCCGACACTGCTGACGGTGGCCACGCTCGACTTCTGCTTCGTCATGCTGACCGAGTCCAGCTTGAGTTTCCTCGGCATCGGGATCCAGCCCCCCGATGTGAGCTGGGGGCTGATGGTGGCCCAGGGCCGCCAGTATCTGCAGACCGCCTGGTGGATCGCCGTGCTGCCGGGCATCGCGATCGTACTCACCACGGTGTCGGCCACGGTGCTCGCCGCCTGGGTGCGCCTGGCCACGGATCCCGCACAGCGCTGGCGTCTGACGCTGCCCAAGAAGCGGCGCGGGGCCCGAGCCGCTGTTTCCCCGGAGGTGATCGCGTGAAGCCGTCAACCCTGCCCCCGCCCGCCGCAGCAGCAGGCGCCGCGCTCGAGGTCGAAGGGCTCCGCGTCGAACTGCGCACCGCCTCCGGCACGGTCCGCGCCGTGGACGACGTCAGCTTCAGTGTCCGCAAGGGCCGCACACTGGCGCTGCTGGGCGAGTCCGGCTGCGGAAAGTCCATGACCGCCCTGTCGATCGCCGGGCTGCTCGACCCGGTGGCCGAGGTGACGGAGGGATCCGTACGGGTGTCCGGCACCGATGTGCTGCGGCTCAGCCCGGCGGGCCGCAGAAAACTCGCCGGCCCCGGTCTGTCGATCGTCTTCCAGGACGCGCTGACCGCGCTCAACCCCGTACAGCCGGTCGGCAGGCAACTCGCCGAGCCGTTCCGCATCCATCGCGGGCTGTCGCGGCGCGAGGCCAAGGAGAAGGCGATCGAGCTGATGACCCGCGTCGGCATCCCCGAGCCGCGGCTGCGGGCCCGCTCGTATCCGCATCAGTTCTCCGGCGGCATGCGGCAGCGTCTGCTGATCGCGATGGCCGTCGCCCTCGACCCCGACGTACTGATCGCCGACGAGCCCACGACCGCGCTCGACGTCACCGTGCAGGCGCAGATCATGCGGCTGCTGCGGGATCTGCAGACCGAGCGGGACATGGCGATCGTCCTGATCACCCACGACCTGGCGGTGGTCGCCCAGCGCGCCGACGATGTGGTGGTCATGTACGCGGGCAATGTGGTGGAGACCGGCCCGGTACAAGAGGTGTTCACCCGCCCCCGCCACCCCTACACCAAGGGGTTGCTCGACTCCGTACCCGAGCATGCCGTCAGGGGCCGCCCGCTGCCCGCCGTGCCGGGCAGCCCGCCCGAGCTCAGCGCGGTCCCCTCCGGCTGTGTCTTCCAGGCCAGATGCCCGCTGGCCAGGGAGCGCTGCGCCCAGGAACGTCCTCATCTGGTGTCCGTCGACGCCTCGCGCTCGGCCGCCTGCCACTTTTCCGAGGAGCTCGACCGTGTCTGAGATCTCTGGGGCCCCGATCTCCGGTGCCCCCGTCACCGAAACCACCGCCACGGGCCCGCGCCGCGACAGCTCGGCCGGCTCCCCGCCCCTGCTCGAGGTCAGCGGCGTCACCAAGTCGTTCGGCCATGGGCGCCGGCGCCTGACCGCGCTGGACGGAGTCGATGTGCGGCTCGAGCGCGGGGAGACCCTTGGCCTGGTCGGCGAGTCCGGATGCGGTAAGTCGACCCTGGCCAGGGTGGTGCTCGGGCTCGAGCGGCCGGATACGGGGACGGTGCGCTTCGACGGCACCGACCCGTTCACCCTCAAGGGCAAGGAACTGCTGGCCTGGCGGCGTCGGGTGCAGATGGTGTTCCAGGACCCGTTCGCCTCGCTCAACGCCCGGATGTCCGCGGCCGACCTCATCGGGGAGCCGTGGCGCACCCACCGCGACATCGTGCCCACGGCCAAGGACCGGGAGCGGCGGGTACGTGAGCTGCTGTCCCTCGTCGGGCTGCGGGACAGCGACGCCCATCGCTACCCGAACGAGTTCTCCGGCGGGCAGCGGCAGCGCATCGGCATCGCCCGGGCGCTCGCGCTCGACCCCGACCTGATCGTGTGCGACGAGCCGGTCTCCGCGCTGGACCTGTCGGTGCAGGCCCAGGTGCTCAATGTGCTCTCCGAGTTGCGGGAAAGGCTCGGTGTCTCCTATGTCTTCATCTCCCATGACCTCTCGGTGGTCCGACATGTCTCCGACCGGGTGACGGTGATGTATCTGGGCAAGGTCATCGAACACGGCCTCACCGAGGACGTCTTCGACCGGCCCCTGCACCCCTACACCGCCGCCCTGATGTCGGCCGCGCCCACGCTCGACGTCTCAGGAGAGGCACGCGACGAGGAGATCCAGTTGCGCGGGGAGATCCCCTCCCCGTTCGACATTCCGTCGGGCTGCCGGTTCCGCACCCGCTGCTGGAAGAGCGAGGCCCGGTGCGCCGAGCACGCTCCCCTGGCGATCACCCGCGACGGCGCCGCGGACCCCGGGCGGGAGCCGCATGAGGCGCTGTGCCACTTCCCGCTGGGCACCGGGCCGAGGGGAGCGTGAGCGCGCCGGAGTTCGCCCTGCTCTTCGTCACCGTGGCGGTCGGGTCGCTGCTCCAGGTCTCCATAGGCTTCGGACTCGGCCTGATCGCCGCCCCGGTGATCGCCACGCTGGACCCCTCGCTCACCCCGGTGGTGGTGCTGCTGCTCGCCACCGGGGTCACGGGCGCGGTCATGGCGCTGGAGGGCGGGCACGCGGACATACGAGGAGCGGGGTGGGCGCTGGTCGGCCGGGTGCCGGGCGTCCTGGGCGGCGCGGCGCTGGTCGCCCTGCTGCCCGCCCGGCAACTCGCCTTCCTCGTCGCCGCGGTCGTCCTCGCGGGCGTCGCGGTGAGCCTGCGCGGCTTCGTACCCCGTACGGGACGGCGGTCCGTGCTGCTGGCCGGGATGGTCTCGGGGGTGATGGGCACGGCCACCTCCATCGGAGGGCCGCCGATGGCCATGGTCTGGCAGCGCTTGAGCGGCCCGAAGCTGCGCTCCACGATGAGCGGGTTCTTCCTGGTCGGCTCGGCGATGAGTCTGGTCACGCTGGCGGCGACCGGGGCCGTGCACTCGAACAGCCTGCGGTACACCGCCCTGCTGGCCCCGGCCGCGGCGATCGGAGTGCTGCTCGCCCGCCCGCTGTCGGGCAGGCTGGACATGCGGCGTACCAGGTCCGCCGCCATGGTGCTCGCGGTGGCGAGCGCGACCGTGCTGGTGATCCAGCAGTTCGTCTGAGCCTGGCGCCGGCGCGTCAGGCACTCGCCGCGCGCGCCGCCGCCAGGTCCGTCACCAGGCGCTCCTCGACCGGAACGCTCGGGTCGGAGTACTGGCCTGACAGGCAGACGGGCCCCGACCAGCCCATGGCCGCCAGCCGGTCGAAGACCGCCGACCAGTTCGCCAGCCCCTCGGCGCCGGGGACGAACCACGGCTTCCAGCGACCGCCGACCGACTCACCGGCGGGCTCGACCGGCACATGGATGACGTTCTTGAGGTTGACGATGCCGAGCCGGTCCGCGACCAGCGGCAGCGTCACCCCCGGGTCGTCGCCCGCGAGCGCGTCGTGGGCCGCGTCCCACACCACCCGGAAACCGTCCATCGGCAGCCCGTCGAGAAGGTCCATCACACCCAGCGCGGAGGATACGAAGCGCCCGTGGTGCGGCTGCACCCCCACCTGCACGCCGTACCGCTTCACCAGGGGCGCGGCGGCCTCCAGGCGCTGCCGGAAGCGGTGTACGGAGGCGGTGTAGCCGTCGGGGCCGAGCTCGGCCATGACGCGGATCATCGGTACGTCCGCCGCCCGGCACGCCGCGAAGACGGGCTCGTCCAGGCCGCTCGCGACGCTGATGACCTCGACGCCCTCGGCCCTCAGCCGTGCGGCGAAAGGCGGCAGCAGCCGCTCCGCCTCGGCCGGGGTGACATAGGCGCTGTCCCGTACCGGGACCTCGGCGCCGCTGAAGCCGAGCCCGGAGACCAGCTTGCCCAGCTCGTCGCCGGGCAGGGCGGACCAGGGCTTGGTGAAGACGGACCACAGATATGTCATGGGTCAGCGGCCTCCGAGTCCGCTCATGGTGATGCCTTTGACGAACCATCGCTGGGTGAGGAAGAAGAGCAGGATCAGCGGGACGGTGGTGATGGTGGCCGCCATCAGCAGCAGGTTCCACTGGGTTCCGTTGGTGGACTGGAACACCTGGAGGCCGACCGACGCGGTCCTGGTGGCGTCGCTGTTGGAGATCACCAGCGGCCAGAGCAGGTTGTTCCACTGGCTGATGAACTTGAACACGGCCAGGGTGGCGATGGCCGGTACGGCCAGCGGGACGATCACCCGGATGAAGGTCTGCCAGCGGCTCGCCCCGTCCAGCCGGGCCGCTTCCTCGTAGTCGCGGGGGACGCCGAGGAAGAACTGCCGCAGCAGGAACACCCCGAGCGCGGTGAAGGCGTGCGGCAGGATCATCCCCGCCCAGGTGTCGACCCCGTGCAACTTGGCCACCAGGATGAACTGCGGGACCAGGGTGACCTGCGTCGGGATCATCAAGGTGGCCAGATACACGCCGAACAGCACCTCGCGGCCCCGGAAGGCGAGCCGGGCGAAGGCGTACGCGGCCAGCGCCGCGGTGATCGTCTCCAGGATCGTGGTGCCACCGGCGAAGATGACGGTGTTCAGCAGATAGCGGCCGATGGGGACCAGGTCGAAGGCGCGGCCGATGTTCTCGGTGTGCCAACTGCTCGGCCAGAACGAGGGCTTGGTCTGCATCGACTCGGTGTCGGACTGGAAGGCGACCAGCACCATCATCACGATCGGGGTGAGGGTGACCGCCGTGGCCAGAAAGCAGGTGAACACCAGCAGTTTCCGTCTGGCGACGGGCGAGCGGCGCAGCGGCGCGAGTACGGGGATGTCAGTTGTCATAGTGCACCAGCCTCCGCTGGAGGAGGAACTGCATCGCGGTGACCACCGCGATGAAGGCGAACAGCACGATCGACTGCGCGGCCGCGTAGCCCTGCTCGTAGTTCTGGAACCCCGTTTGGTAGATGTACATGACGAGGGTGGTGGTACGTGACCCCGGCCCGCCGTCCGTCATCACCAGGGCCTGGTCGAACACCTGGAACGAATTGATGATCGAGGTGACGACGACGAAGAACATCGCCGGTGAGAGCAGTGGCAGCGTCACGCTGCGGAAGGTCCGCCACGGTGTGGCGCCGTCGACCCTGGCGGCCTCGTACAACTGCTGCGGGATGGCCTGCAGTCCGGCCAGGAAGATCACCATGCCGAAGCCGAAGCTCTTCCAGACGCTCATCACGATCAGCGCCGGCATCGCCCAGTCGTCCGAGATCAGCCACGCCGGACCGTCGATTCCGACCATGCCGAGCACGGCGTTGACCAGTCCGTCGGTCGGGATGTAGAGCCAGACCCAGACGAAGGCCACCGCGACGGTGATGGTGGCGTACGGCAGCAGGAGCAGCGACCGGAAGACCGCGATGCGCCGGAGCCCCTGGTTGAGCAGCAGGGCGAGGACCAGGCTGACCAGCAGGGTCAACGGCACGCTGGCAAAGGTGAAGTACAGGGTGTTGCCGAATGCCGACCAGAAGGTCGCGTCCGGTCCCAGCCGGGTGAAGTTGTCAAGACCCGCGAAGCTGGGCGGGCTGAACAGGTTCCAGTCGAGCAGCGAGATCACACCCGCGGCGATGACCGGCCCGGCGGTGAAGACGAGGAATCCGATCAGACTGGGCAGCAGAAACAGCCAGGCGGCGAACGCCTCCGAGCGGCGCCATCGGGGGCGTGGGGGCCGCGGAGTCGGGGTCCGGGATGCGGCGGTGCGGGTCTCGACAGCCATGGTCATCCTCGCTCACCGCGCCGGTCGGCCTGTCGGACGGCGTCCCGGTGCTGACGCATCAGGACGTTCAGCCGGGGGTTGATGTTCTCGATGGTCTCGGCGACCGTCAGATCGCCGAGAAAGGCCCGCGGCAGCTCCTGGCCCATCAGCAGCCGCACCCGGTTCCAGTTGGTGGTCACGTCGAAGGGGTGGCCGCCGCCGACCTCGCCCTTGAGGATCTTCTGGACGACGCCGAGGTTGGCGGGCGGTGGTTTGAAGGCGCTGCCCGACGAGCGCCTGGCCGGGTTGTTGCGCCCGGCCGTCGCATAGATGTCCAGCGCGCCGGTGCTGGTCAGGGTCTTCAGCAGCCGCCAGGCCAGGTCCAGGTCGGAGCCCTTGACGCCGGAGGGGATGCCGAAGCTGGAGCCCGATACGCGCGGCTTACTGCCCGCGGGCCCCGCGGGGAAGGGGACGATGTCCCATTCGAAGGGCGCCTTGCGGACGTTGAGCACCTGCCAGGGCCCGTTCTGCATAAAGGCGACATTGCCCTGGAGAAAGTTGGACAGGGCGGCGCCGCTGGCCTTCGCGCTGACCAGGTTGGTGATCGGCGGGGTCGCGCGGTCCTTGACGAACAGATCGATGACGAATTCGATGGCGTGCCGGGCCTCGGGGGCGTCCAGGGCGCTGGCGTCGCCTTTGTCGTTGATGACGTTGCCGCCGGCGGAGTAGATCCACGACACCAGGTCGTCGATGGCCGGACCGCAGGTGAATCCGTAACTGTCCTTGGGCCCGCTCAGCTCGATCGCCAGATCCCGCAGGGTCTCCCAGGTCATGGGCTCGGTGGGGGACGGCGGGTCGATGCCGTGCTTGTCCAGCAGCGTCTTGTTGTAGTAGAGCACGGTGGGCGCCACGTCGAAGCCGATGCCGTACGTCTTGCCGGCGAAGGACGAGATCGACCGGATCGCGGGGTAGAAGTCGTCGAGGTCGAAGTCCGGGTCGTCGGCGATCAGATCGTCCAGCGGCCGGTGCGCGCCGCGCGCCGCGTAGGTCGGCACCATCCAGCCGTTGATACCGGTGACCAGACTGGCCGTTCCGCTGACCAGTTGGAGGTCGAGTTTGGTGGCGTAGCTGTCCGACGGGGTGAGCGTCGAGACCGACTTGACGTGCATGCGTTTCTCGACGTAGTCGCCGAACGAGGCCCAGACCTTGCCCTCCTCCGGGCCGTTGGACCACATGGACCAGGTGGCGGTGCCCGGTGGCGGGCCGGTCGAGCAGCCGCTCAGGCCCGCGACGGCGAGCCCTCCGGCGGCGGTTCTTCTGAGCAGGGTGCGGCGGGACAGGCTGGAAGACATCGTCGTCTCCTCGCTGTTCAAGGACGTGCTGTGGTGGGGGCGTGCTGGGGGGCTCCGGTGAGGACGTGCGGTGTCAGGCGAACGCCAGGTCCGTCGACTCGGCGCGGATGCGCTCCTCGTCGACCTCGACACCGAGGCCGGGAGCGGTGGGGACGGTCGCGACGGCCGAGACGATGTCCAGGTTGTCGACGTACAGATCGGACAGCAGCTCGGGGCCGTTCAGCTCGGCCGGAAGGGCCAGTTCGAGCTGGCTGAACAGATGCAGCGCCGCCGCGAAGCCGATACCGCAGTCGGTCAGCCCGCTGGCCAGCACCTCCAGACCGCCGGCCAGGGCGACTTGGGCGGTCTTCAACGCGCCGCGGATGCCACCGGACTTGCAGAGCTTGACGACCACCAGGTCGGCGGCGTCGAGGCGGAGGGTACGGGCCAGGTCCTGGGCGGTGAAGCTGCCCTCGTCGATGGCGACCGGGAGGTCGATCATGCTGCGCAGCCGCTGCAGACCGAGGGTGTCGGTGCTCGGCACGGGCTGTTCCACGCAGTGGATCCCCGGCACGTCGTGCAGCGCGTGCAGCAGCCGCTTCAGCCCGCTCGGCCGATAGGACTGGTTGGCGTCCAGCCAGATGGGCTTGGCCGGCGCCACTTCGGCGACGGCCGTGACGGCCGCGGCGTCGGCGTCGATGTTCCCACCGATCTTCACCTTGTACGCCGGGTAGTCGGCGGACGCTCGGGCATGCTCACGGACCGCGGACGGCTCGCCCACGCCGATGGCCGAGCAGAGCGGGATGGTGTCCCGTACCTTGCCGCCCAGTAGGGCGTGGACCGGCAGGCCGGCCAGTTTGCCCGCCGCATCGTGCATGGCGATGTCGACCGCGGCCCGGGCGAACGGAAAGCCGTTGGACACCGCGGGGCTCAGCCGTCGGTTCGCTCGCGCGTGGAACAACTCCACGTCGAAGGGGGTGAGTTCGAGCAGCAGGGGCGCGAGGTGCCGCTTGATGACCACGGCGATCGTCTCGGCGGTCTCATAGCTCCAGCTCGGCAGGGCCCGCTGTTCGCCCCAGCCGACGACCCCGTCCTCCGTGGCCAGCCTGACGAAGATCACCAACCCTGCCTGGTCCGGGGTACCGACGGTGCCGCTGCCGAGTACGAACCGCCGGGCGAACGGCACGGCCACGGGGAAGACGTCGACCGCCGTGATACGCGACATGGGAGCGTGGGTCCTTTCGCGGGAGACCTGAGGGGGTGGGGCGGGTGGTCATGCGGCGGTCGGCCATGCGGCGGGATCGACGTGGCTCGGGCCGTGGACACCCTTGTCGAGCCAGTCCACGACATCGGCCAGCACATATCCGGCCAGGGCGAGATGCCCTTCCGTGGTGTCCCCGGCGATATGCGGGGTGAGCAGCAGATTCGGGCAGCTCAGCACGGGTTCGCCGAAGCTCGGGGGCTCGGGGTCGTACACATCCAGCGCGGCGAGGAGCCGGCCGGACAGGACGTGGTCGAGAAGCGCCGGCTGGTCGACGGCGGGGCCGCGCGAGGAGTTGACGACGATCGTGCCGTCGGGCATCGCCTCTATGAGCTGCCTGGTCACCATTCCCCGGGTCGCCGGCAGATCGGGTACGTGCAGCGAGACGAACGCACAGCGAAGCGTCTCCGCCAGCGTGGCGGTGCGGACGCCGAGCGCGGCGGCCCGTGTCTCGTCCAGGTACGGGTCGTACACCACCACCTCGCAGCCGAACGGCTTCAGCAGGGTGATCAGGGCGCGTGCGGTGGAGCTGGCTCCGACGATGCCCACGGAGCGGCCGGCGAGTTCGCCGCCCCTGAAGTCCTTCTGTTTCCAGCCGCCGCCGCGCAGCGCGGCGTCGAACCGCGGCAGGCGGCGGGCGAGGGTGAGCATCGCGGCCAGGCAGTACTCCCCCACCGACCAGGCGATCCGGCCCGCGGCGGAGAAGACGGTGACGCCCTGGTCGAGCACTTGACGGTCGATGAGCTTCTTCACGGTGCCGGCCGCGTGGGCGACCACCTTGGGGCCGCCGCCGTCGGCCCAGATCGACCCGTCCAGATGCGGGGTGCCCCAACTGGTCAGCAGTACATCGCAGCCGGCGGCCAACCGGGCCACTTTCCGGTCGTCCAACGCGCCTTCGGCCCAGGTCGCCTCGAAGTGTTCCTCGATCAGACGCCGGGCATCGGGGCCGCATACGTCGGCGGCGCGCTCGGGGGTCATGACGACGGCGAGTTTGGACACCATTGCTCCTCGTACCGGGTCTGTCTGCGCTGGTGTCACGACCGTAGGGACCCGCGGTTATGCCCGTCCAAGCCCCATTTCGCATTGCGCGATACCTTGACGGCATGGGCGTTTCTCTGCATAGCCCCGCGCCCGGTCCTCGGCTCGCACACTAGGCGCTGACGGCCGCCCGCTCACGGGCCGCGCGCACCGCCGCGGACAGGCCGGTGATGTCGTACGCCCCCTGGTGTCTGCGCCCGTTGACGAAGAACGTGGGGGTGCCCGCCACCCCGCCGACATCCGCCGACTCCACGTCCTCCGCGACACGGGCCGAACCGGCGCGGGAGCGCATGTCCCGCTCGAAGCGCGCCACGTCCAGACCGATGTCCGCGGCGTATCCGCGCAGGTCGTCGAAGCGCAGGGCGCCCTGGTGGCTGAGCAGCAGATCGTGCATGTCCCAGTAGCCGCCCTGGAGGGCCGCCGCCTCGGCGGCCTCGGCGGCCAGCTGGGCGTGGACGTGCACATCCGTCAGGGGGAGATGGCGCCATACGTAGCGCACATCCCCGAAGTCCCCGAGGAGCTCGCGGATGACCGGCTCGGCCTGACCGCAGTAGGGGCATTCGTAGTCGCCGTACTCGACGACGGTCACCGGGGCGTCGAGGGGGCCGCGCACATGGTCGCGGTCGGGGTCCACGGGTACGGGGAGGTCGATGATCGTTTCGGCCTTGCCCAGCAGGGCTCGCAGCTGGGCTTCTCGGGGAAGCGCCCCGATGGCGCGGGTGATCAGCCAGCTGATGACGAAGGAGCAGAGGACGGCGCTCAGGATGCCGATCTTGGCGTCCTGGAGGCCGGTGCCGTGGAAGGCGAGGGTGGCGATCAGCAGGGAGACCGTGAAGCCCACCCCGGACACCGAGCCCCCGACGGCGACGGCTCCCCACCCGACCGGCAGCCGGATACGGCCGCGGCTGAGCCAGGTGGTCAGTGCCGACGCGCCGATGACGCCGATCGGCTTGCCGAGGGTGTACCCGAGCAGGATGCCGAGGGTGACCGGTGAGGAGAACGCGCGCGACAGCTGCTCGCCGCTGATCGGGATGCCGGCGTTGGTCAGGGCGAAGAGGGGCACGACGACATAGCCGACCCAGGGGTGGAAGATCTGCTGCAGGCGGTCGTTGGGTGAGATCGCGGAGGCCAGTCCGGCGCGGACCGAGCGCTCGAGTTCGGGCGTGGGCTGTTCGCGGAACAGCCGGAACAGCCCGGTGGCACGCTCCAGGTCGCTGCGCGCCGCGGGGTAGGCGTAGGTCAGCAGCCCCATGGCCAGCCCGATGACCACGGGATCCACACCCGATTCGAGCATGGCGACCCAGCCCACCACCGCCAGCAGCGCGTAGACGGCGCCACGGCGCACTCCCAGCCGCCGCACCAGCAGGACGACGGCGAAGGTGCCCATGGCCACCAGCAGCGCCGGGACGGAGAGGTCGCTGCTGTACGCGATGGCGATGACGGCCAGCGCCAGGAAGTCGTCGACCACGGTGATGGTGAGAATGAAAACCCGCAGACTGGAGGGCATATGCCGGCCGACCACGGCGAGGATCCCCAGGGCGAAGGCGGTGTCGGTGGACATGGCCGCGCCCCAGCCCTGCGCCGATGCGTGGCCCGCGTTGATCGCGAGGTAGATGGCGACCGGTACGAGCATGCCGCACAGGCCCGCCGTGACCGGCAGGGCCAGTCGGCTGCGTTCGCGCAGTTCCCCCATGTCGAACTCGCGCCGCGCCTCCAGGCCGACGACGAAGAAGAACACCGTCATCAGCCCGCTGTTGACCCATTCGCGCAGGTTGAGCGCGATGCCATGGGAGCCGAGCCGCAGGGACAGCTGCGTATGCCAGAACGCCTCATAGGCCGAGGGCGTCAGATTGGCCCAGATGAGCGCGGCGAACGCCGCCGTCACCAGGACGGCGGCGCTGCCGGTTTCGGTCCGCAGGAAGTCACGGAGCGGGGAGTGCGAGTCGGCTGCGCAGGCGGTCTGCTCCGTGTAGTTGTTGGCCTCGGAGGACATGATCAGCCGCGCACCGCGCCCTGCCCGGACGGCATGGCCATATCGTCGGCGCGGTGGCCGTCGAGGGCCTTCTTCCGGTTGTTCGGCAGCTCTGTCAGGACGGTGCTCACTTCTACCTCGCGTCGTAATCCAAGTGTCCGACCTGCCCGGCGGCCGTGCCCGCCGGGCTCTCGCCGACACTTCGCCGGGGCGGCGGCTCTCGGCGCAACAGCGACCACCAGCTGTTTCATTCCTGGGCGGCCGAACCGGTACCCCGGCCTATACGAGGACCTTGACGAGGGCTTCCCCGAGTGCGGTGGCCGAGGCCGGATTCTGCCCGGTGACCAGGCGGCCGTCGACGACCACATGCGGTTCGAAGTCGGGTGCGCCGGTGTGCTTGGCGCCCCGCTCCTCGAGCTTGCTCTGCAGCAGGAACGGCACCACGTCGGTGAGCCCCACCGCGGCCTCCTCGCTGTTGGTGAACGCCGCGACGTTCTTGCCGTCGACCAGGTACGCCCCGTTGGACAGCTTGAGGTTGACCAGGCCCGCCGGGCCGTGACACACCGCGGCGACCGCCCCTCCGGCCTCGTAGATGTCGCGCCCGATACCGGCGAGCCCGGCGCTGTCGGGGAAGTCCCATACGGTACCGTGACCGCCCACGTACACGATGGCGTCGTAGTCGCCGGGGGTGATGTCCTCCGGCCGGGCGGTCGCCGCCAGCTTCTCCGCGATGCGCGGATCCTCCAGGAAGGCCTTCTGGATCGGATCGGACAGGTCGCGGCCGTCCATCGGCGGACGGCCCCCGGAGACCGAGACCAAGTCGACCTCGTAACCGGCGTCGGACAGGACCTTCCAGGGGTGCGCGGCCTCGCCCACATAGAAGCCTGTGGTCCGGCCGGTCTCGCCGAGCTCCTGGTGGCTGGTCAGGGCGAGCAGGATCTTTCGGGTGCCGGGCATGGCGGTCTCCTCTGTGCTTCCGATCGAGGGGCAGTTCCCCGGCCCCTCGGCGTCTCCGCAGCGTAGAGCGGAGCACCCATGGGCGACCAATGGAAAGATCGCCCCACATCCATCGGAAAACCGATGGATGTGCCGGACCCTGAGGAGCCCTGGTGGATCTGTCCCTGCTGAAGACCTTCCTGGCCGTCCACCGGTCCGGTTCCCTCACGGCGGCGGCCCGCCAGGTCGGCCGGTCCCAGTCCACCGTCACCGCACAGATCCGCACGCTGGAGGAGCAGATGGGGCAGCAGCTGTTTCTGCGTATGCCGCGAGGGGTCGTGCCGACGTCCGTGGCCGATGAACTCGCCGCCGAGGCCGGTCCGCATGTGGACGCCCTCGCCACCATCGCCGAGCGCGGTGTCGCCGGCCGGACCACCCCGTTCACCAAGCCCATGCATCTGGCCGGCCCCGCCGAACTCATGAGCACACGGGTGCTGGCCGCGCTGGCGCCACTGATCCACGACGGACTGCGGCTGAGGGTGACCCTGGGGCTGACCGACGAGCTGCTGGCCGGCCTCCCCGACGGCCGGTTCGACCTGGTCATCTCGACCCACCGCCCGCGCGGCAAGGCGATCGCTTCGGTGCCGCTCACGGATGAGGAATTCGTCCTGGTCGCAGCCCCGCGCCTGGCCGCGCTCGTGGACGGTGGGCAGCTCATGCGCGAAGGGCCGGTGGCCCTGCGCGAGCTGCCTCTGATCAGCTATGCGGAGGACCGCCCCATCATCCGCCGCTACTGGCGCACCGTGTTCGGCACCCGCCCCACGAGCAGCCCCGCTGTCGTTGTCCCCGATCTGCGGGGCGTGCTGACCGCGACCGTCGCCGGTGCCGGGGTCACGGTGCTGCCGCGCTATCTGTGCGCGAACGAACTCGCTTCGGGTGCCCTGGTGCCGCTCCTGGAGCCCGAGATCCCGCCCATCAACACGCTCTACCTCGCCTATCGCGTCGGCACCGAGAACGCACCGTCGATCGCCGCCGTTCGCACACGGTTGCTCATGCAGGCGCCCTCGTGGTGACGTCGGGAGCCCGGCCGCCTGATATGTCGGCGGCGTGTTTCTCGGACAGGTCCCGGATGGCGGTGACGTTGGGGTGCCAGGGGCGGGTGGTGGGGCCGGTGAGGACGAGTCGGCGTTCCAGTCGGGGCAGAAGGGGGACCAGGGTGAGGGTGTCGGGCATCATGCTCGCGGCCAGGGACGGGATGATCGCGACGCCGAGGCCGGCCTCCACCATGGACAGCAGGGTGGTGAGTTCGCGGATGCGCTGGGTGGGCCGGTATGGATGCCCGGCCAGCGAGTGCAGGTGTTTGACCTGGGTCTCGCAGCCGGAGGTGGTGGCCAGCAGCGGGTCGTCCAGGAGATCGGCCAGTGCGATGGACTCCTCGCCCGCCAGCGGGTGGTCGCTGCGCAGTACGGCCTCATAGGCGTCGGTCGCGAGGTGGAGGGCGCCGCGGGGAAGCGGGTCCGGGTCGATGAGCACGGCCGCGTCGACCGTACCGCTCTCCAACCACTCCTCGATCTCCTCGTCGAGGCCCTCGAAGATCCGGATCTCGATGTGCGGAAGCTGCTCGCGCCACAGCCGCAGCAGACCGGGCAGCAGCCCGCGCGCGGCTGTCGGGGGGACGGCCAGCCCGATCGATCCGGCGGCGCCGGCGCTCCGGTGGGCGGACGCCGCGGCGTGGAAGGCGCGGGCGGCGGCGAGTGTGGCGCGGGCGTGTGGCAGGAGCGCATCGCCCAGCGGCGACGGCCGGACGGGGGTGGCACGGTGTACGAGTTCGCCCTGCACCGAGCGCTCCAGCGAGGCGAGCGAATGCGACACCGAGGACTGGCTCATGCCGAGCGCGGCGGCGGCCGCGCCGAACCCCTCGTGATCCATGATCGCCACGAATACATCGAGTTGCCGCAGTGTCACATCCATCGATTCCTCGAATCACAATGTACACCTCATCGATCCGCTTCATCCTAGCGCCGGAATAGCACTTTCCCTAGTCCGGGCTCCGTATCCTGGCTGTGCGTCTCTGGAAAGTGTTATGTCTCAGGGGGTAAATCAAGCGACATACAGAGGCGGCATGGAAATGACCATAATTTTCGATCCGCGAGATCCATCGGTCCGCACCGACCCCTATCCCATCTATCGACGCCTGCGCGAGACAGACCCCCTCCATCAATCACACTTCGGCTATTGGGTTCTTTCGCGCTACGCCGATGTGGATGCCGTGCTGCGCGCGCCGGGAGCGTCGAGCGAGTTCTATCGGGACCGGACATGGGCCAACCGGCGCGGTGGTCCGGACAGCCCTCTCGTGCAGAGCGTACGAAAATGGATGCTCATGCTCGACGGCCCCGCCCATCGACGGATCCGAGGCGCGATCAGCAAGGTTTTCACCCGGGCCTCAGTGGAACGGCTACGGCCGCGCATAGCCGCCGAGACCGCCCGGCTGCTCGACGCCGTGGGCGAAGGTAAGACGGATCTCATCCACCGTCTTGCTCTTCCCCTTCCGGTGACTGTGACCTGCGAACTTCTCGGTTTACCCGGGAGTGATCGAGACCAGTGCCGCCGTTGGACGGAACAAATAAGCCGCGTGATCGACCCCTCGATCACCGCCGAGGACGCGGTCGAGATGAACGCGGCGGAGGTGGAATTTCGCGAGTACGTCGCCGACCATCTCAAAGAGCGCAGGTCAGCGTCGCGAGACGATATCCTCTCCCTCCTTCTGCACGCCGAGGTCGATGGCGGGCGGCTGACCGAGGAGGAGATCATCGCCAATGTTCAGTTCTTGTTCGTCGCAGGCCATGAGACCACCGTCAATCTGATCGGAAACGGCCTCCTGGCGCTGCTCCGCCATCCCGACCAGCTGCGGATGCTGCGCGACAATCCGGAAATCATCACCGGCTCGATCGATGAGATCACTCGATACGACCCTCCCGTGCAGATCGTCTCCAGGCTCCTGAACGAAGACGTCCCCCTGGCAGAAGTCACCCTCCCCGCGGGCGCCAAGGTGATGCTGCTTTTCGGGGCGGCCGGCCGTGACCCTGAGCGCTATCCCGATCCCGACCGCCTCGACCTGACCCGCACCGGGGTGAAAACGCTGGCCTTCAGCGGTGGACCGCACTACTGCATCGGTGCCGCGCTGGGAAAGCTGGAGACCTCGATGGTGCTGACGGAGTTGCTGCGGCGCTATTCCACGATCGAGCTCACCGGCGACGACCTGGTCTGGCGACCGAACGTCAGCTTTCGCGGTCTGCGGGAGCTGCCGCTCCATCTGGTGCGCTGACGCGGCTCGCCGGTCTCAGCCGAAGGTGTCCCGCATCCAGTCGCGCATCAGGGCGGCCGTATGCGGGGCGTGTTCCTCCAGCATGGTGAAGTGGTTGCCGCGGGTGATGACGGCGGTGTGGTCGTACGGCCAGACGGGTTGCCAGTCCCAGTCCGCCGGCCAGCTCTCCAGCGGTTCCCCCGCGCGTACGAACAGCACCGGGGCCGGCAGCTCGGTGAACGGCCAGTCGAATGTCTCGTAGTGCAGCATGGCGGTGACCCAGCTGTCGTCGCTGGGCACCGCGGAGTCCGGGTCGTCGGCCCGGTCCTGGAGTTCCCCTCGCAGACCGGGGGCCAGCAGGGTGAGCCTTTCGTCCTCGCCGGGGGCGTAGCTGTCCAGCAGGATGACACCGGCCGGCGGGGCGCCCTGGTCGTAGAGGTACCGGGCGAGCATATGGGCGATCAGGCCGCCGGAGGACAGGCCGGCGAGCACGAAGGGCCGCTCCC
Source organism: Streptomyces sp. NPDC020845 (assembly GCF_044334165.1). NCBI lineage: Bacteria > Bacillati > Actinomycetota > Actinomycetes > Kitasatosporales > Streptomycetaceae > Streptomyces > Streptomyces sp. NPDC020845. The sequence continues at coordinate 217,144 of NZ_JBIRSJ010000018.1, forward strand.
CCAACTCCGTGCGCAGACTGGCGGCGTGCGTCTCGAGCAGCGCTTCCGGGGTCTTGGGGAGCGGGTCACCGCGGCGGAATCCCGGTTGCCGCAGCGCCCAGACGTCCCGTTCGCCCTGGAACGGCTTCGCCAGGCGCGCGTACTGCACCGGATCCGATGTGCCGACGGCCGAGGTGACACACACCAGCGCCGGCCCCTCCGAGCCGCCGGCCAGCCGGGTCGGTCGTGGGATCCGCGGCAGCTCGGCCGGCGAGGTGAAGTAGGTGCGCGTCTGCGCCCATGCGGTGGCCCTGGTCCGGGCGATCAGCTCGTCGACGGTCTCACCGTGCTCCTCGGGGGCCGGTTCGCCCTCCGGCCGGGCCAGCACCTCCGTCAGATGCCGGACCAGCGCCGGCGGGGTCGGATGGTCGAAGGTGACGGTCGCCCGCAGCCGTATGTCGAGGGCCTGGCTGAGGTGGTTGCGGATGTGCACGGCGGCCAGTGAGTCCACGCCCATCTCCAGGAACCCGGCGTGCGGTCGGAGTTCGTCCGTGCCGGCGTGTCCGAGGACGAGCGCGACCTTGTCCAGCACCAGGTCGAGCAGCGCCCGTTCGCGCTCCGGTTCGTCCAGGCGGTCGAGCAGCTGACGCGGATTGTCCTCCGAGATCTCCGGCCGGTTCACCAGCTCCCGGAGCAGTGGCCTGGCCTGACGGCCGCGCAGATCGAGCCGGGCGGGTACGAGCACCGGGTCGGCGAGTGCGGCCGCGGCGTCGAAGAGCGCCAATGCCTCCTTGGTGGACAGTGAGTCGGCGGTGGACGGTGGGGTGGCGGTCGAGTCGAGGTGGCGGGTCATATCGCTGCGTTCCTGCCACAGGCCCCAGGCGAGCGAGACCGCGGGCAGCCCTCGTGCGCGCCTGTGGTGTGCCAGCGCGTCGAGTACGGCGTTGGCGGCGGCGTAGTTGGACTGGCCGGCGCTGCCCGCGGTGGCGGCGGCCGACGAGAACAGCACGAACGACGTCAGTGGCAGGTCCTGGGTCAGCTCGTGCAGGGCGAGCGCGGCCTCGGCCTTCGGCCGAAGGACGGCGTCGACGCGGTCCTCGTTCATGGCCGTCACCACGCCGTCGTCGAGTACCCCGGCCGCGTGGACGACGACCGTCGGCCGGTGTGCGCCGAGCAGTTGGGCCAGTTGTGTCCGGTCCGCGACGTCGCAGGCGACCACCGTGGCGGTGGCGCCCAGTGCGCCGAGCTCGTCCCGCAGTCCGGGTGCCTGGCCCCGGCGGCCGGCCAGGACCAGCCGCCGCACCCCGTGCGCGGTGACCAGGTGGCGGGCCAGCAGTCGGCCGAGGGTGCCGGTGCCGCCGGTGATCAGGACGGTGTCCTCGGGTCCGGCGAACGTTCCGGGGGCCCGGGGGACGACCCGCACCAGGCGGCGCGCCAGCACCTGTCCACCCCGCAGGGCGACCTCGGGTTCATCTGCGGCCAGGGCGGCGGTGATCGTCTGCGGGGTGATCTCGTCGGCGTCCAGCAGGACGAACCGGCCGGGTTCCTCGGTCTGCGCCGACCGCACCAGGCCGATGACGGCCGCGCCCGCCAGGTCGGGGACGTCGTCGCCGGTCCTGGCCGCCACCGCGCCCGAAGTGAGGAACACCAACCGGGACGCCGCGAACTCGGGTCGCGCGCACCACCATTGGACCAGCCTCAGTGCGCGGTGTGCGGATTCCCGGACCGAACCGTGGGAGCCGCCGACGAGCACCGCGCCCGGCACGGGCAGACCCGCGCGGACCGCCTCCTCCAGCGCCGCGAGATCGGGGAAAGCCGGGAAGTGGCCGGTCTGGAAACCCACGGCCACCATGGTTTCCGCCGCGAGCCCGCCCGAAGGGCGCACCTCGACCCATCTGTTCCGGAACAGCGCGTCTCGCGGAGCGCCGCTGCGTACGGCCGCCGGGCGCAGCACCAGCGAGTCCACCGACAGCACCGGCGCGCCCTCGCTGTCCGTCACGGTCAGCCGCACCCCGTCGTCGACGGATCCGCACAGCCGCACCCGTAGCGCCGAGGGCCCAGCCGCATGCGCGGTGACGCCGGTCCAGGTGAACGGCAGCACCGGTCCGTTGGCCTCCCCGGCCTCGCCACCCGCCGGGGGGCTGAAGCCGAGAGCGTGCAGGGCGGAGTCGAGGAGCGCCGGATGGACCACGAAGCCGTGGGTGTCCACCGGGCAGGCCACCTCGCAGAAGACCTCGTCACCGCGGAGCCATACGGTGCGCAGCCCCTGGAACGTGGGGCCGTAGCCCAGCCCGTGGTCGATCAGCGCGGGGTAGAGCCCGGTGTGCGGGACCACTTCCGCGTCGGCGGGCGGCCACTTCTCCAGCGCCTCGGGCTCGGCGGGTGCCGGGCTCAGCACGCCTTCGCCGTGCCGCACCCAGCCCGCGCCGTCCACTTTCGCGTGGAGGTCCAGCCTGCGGCGCCCGGTGCCATCCGGTGCGCCGATGCGCAGCTGCACCGTGGCGGCACCCTCGTCCGGCAGCACCAGCGGCACCGCCAGGGTCAGTTCCTCGACCGTGGCGCAGTTCGCCGCGGCGCCCGCGTGCAGCGCGAATTCGAGCCAGGCGGTGCCGGGCAGGATCACCTCGTCGAGTACACGGTGGTCGGCCAGCCACGGAGTCGACTCCGTCGACAGACGTCCGGTCAGCACCAGCTCATCGCTCTGTGCCAGCTCGATCGCCGGATCCAGCACGGGATGGTCAGCGCTTCTGGACTCACCGGGCGTCAGCCAGAACCGCTTGCGTTCGAACGGATAGGTGGGCAGTTCGGTGAATCCGGGTGTGTCCGGCCCCGCCCATGCCGTCCAATCAGGACACAGACCGCGGACGTACAGTTCGGCGAGCGAGGAGAGCAGCGCCCTGCGGCCGTCCTCCCCGCGGCGTAGCGATCCGACGACCACGGCCTTGTCGCCGACGGCCTCCAGGACCCCCGGGCCCAGCACGGGGTGCGGGCCGACCTCCACGAAGAATGAGTGTTCCGGTGCCGCGAGCCCGGCGATGGCCTGGTCGAACCGCACCGGAAGGCGCAGGTTTCGGTACCAGTACCCGGCGTCGAGCTCCGTCCCGGCGAGTACGGCGCCGGTCACCGCCGAGTGGAAGGGGATGTCCGTGGCCTTCGGCGAGATCGGCGCCAGTTCGGTGAGGACGCGGTCGCGGACGATCTCCATCTCCGGCGAATGGGACGCGTAGTCCACCGGCAGCTTCCGTACCCGTATGCCGGATTCGGCCAGGTCCGCCAGCAGTACGTCGAGCGCGTCGGTGTCGCCGGCGACCACCGTCGCCCTCGGCCCGTTGACCGTCGCGATGCACAGCTTCTCGTCCAGCCGGGGCCACAGTTCGTCCGCCGGCAGCTCCACCGAAGCCATCCCGCCGCTGCCGGACAGCCGGGTCAGCGCCTTGGCGCGCCGGGCCACCACCAGCGCGGCGTCCTGGAGGGACAGCGCCCCGGCCACATGGGCGGCGGCGATCTCCCCCTGGCTGTGCCCCACCACGGCATCCGGCTCGATGCCGCAGGAGCGCCAGAGGGCGGCGAGCGCGACCATGACCGCGAACAGCGCCGGCTGCACCACGTCCACCCGCTCCAGCGAGGGCGCGTCCGGCTGCTGCCGCAGCACGGCCGGCAGGTCCCAGTCGACATGCGGCGCCAGCGCCTGGGCGCAGCGGTGGATGTGCTCCCGGAACACCGGCGATGTCTCCAGCAGGTCACCGGCCATTCCCGCCCACTGACCGCCCTGGCCGGGGAAGACGAACACCACTTTGCCGGTCAGATCGGCGGTGCCGGTGATCAGACCCGGCGCGGTCCCGCCGCGGCTCAACGCGGTCAGGCCGGCCCGGGGATCCGTGTCGAGCACCACGGCACGGCGCTCGAACGTGCTGCGGGAGGTGGCCAGCGCGTGGGCGACGTCTGCTGTGCCCCTGCCGTCCACCTTGCCGTCGCCATACGAGAGCAGCTGTGTTGCCTTGGCACGGAGCGCGGAGTCGGTACGTGCCGAGAGCACCCACGGCAGCGGCTCCGCTCCGGCGGCCGGTGTCGCTCCGACGGCCGGTGTCGCTTCGGCGGGTGGCGCCTCTTCGAGGATCACATGGGCGTTGGTGCCGCTGATGCCGAACGCGGACACTCCCGCGCGCCGGGGGCGGCCCGGGTCGGCCGGCCAGCGGCGGCTTTCGGTGAGCAGTTCCACCGCGCCCAAGTCCCAGTCCACCTGCGACGACGGGGTGTCCACATGCAGCGTCTTCGGCAGGGTCCGGTTTCGCAGCGCCAGTACGGTCTTCAGCACCCCGGCGATACCGGCGGCGGCTTGGGTGTGCCCGATGTTCGACTTCACCGACCCGATCGCCAGTGGGGTTTCCCGGTCGCCACCGTACGCCGCCTGCAACGCCGACGCCTCGATCGGATCGCCGAGCCGGGTCCCCGTGCCATGCGCCTCGACGGCGTCCACATCCCGGCCGCGCAGCCCGGCGTCGGCCAGCGCGTCGCGGATGACCCGCTGCTGTGCGAGCCCGTTCGGCGCGGTCAGCCCGTTGGAGGCGCCGTCGGAGTTGATCGCGGTGCCCCGCACCACGGCCAGCACCGGGTGTCCGTGGGCGAGGGCGTCGGTCAGCCGCTCGACGAGCACGACCCCGGCTCCCTCGCCCCAGCCCACGCCGTCCGCCGCCTCGGCGAACGCCTTGCAGCGGCCGTCCGCGGCGAGCGCGCCCTGGCGACGGAAGGCGGCGAACAGTCCGGGCGTGGACAGCACGACGACACCGCCGGCCAGCGCGAGATCGCACTCCCCCGAGCGCAGCGAGCGGACGGCCAGATGCAACGCCACCAGCGAGGACGAGCATGCGGTGTCGATCGTGGCCGACGGGCCCTCCAGCCCGAGGAAGTAGGCGACTCGCCCGGACAGCACGCTGGCCGCGGTGCCGGTCGCCAGGTGGTCGGCGTGTTCGTTGTGGTTGCTGACCTTGCCCAGCAGGCCGCGGTAGTCCTGGTCGTTGGTGCCGGTGAACACTCCGGTCCGGGAGCCGTGCAGGGACAGCGGGTCGATCCCGGCCCGTTCCACCGCTTCCCAGGCTATTTCCAGCATCAGCCGCTGTTGCGGATCCATCGACAGGGCCTCGCGGGGGCCGATGCCGAAGAAGCCCGCGTCGAACCAGGCCGGGTCGGTCAAGAACGCCCCCGCCCCGGTGAACTCGTCCGGCCAGCCGCGGTCGGTGGGAAAGGGCGTGACGGCGTCCCGGCCCTCGCCGACCAGCCGCCACAGCCCTTCCGGGTCGCTCACTCCACCGGGGAACCGGCAGCCGGCGCCCACGATGGCGATCGGTTCGCGGGCGCCGGCCTCGGCCACGCGCAGCCGTTCCCGGGTGTCCCGCAGCGCGGTGGTCAGGCGCTGCACGGTGTCGAGGAGCCTGTCGTCAGCCATCGTGGCGGTCCTCCCCGGCCCGGGAGAGTTCCTGTTCGGCGAGGCTCAGGATGGCCTCGAGATCGGTCGTCCCGGGCTCCGCCTCCGGCGGTGTGCGGTCGGGTGGAACGGTGTCCGGGGCGAGCTCCGTGGCAAGGTGGCCGGCCAGCGCGGAGGGGGTGGGATGGTCGAACAGCACGCTGGCGGGCATCCGCAGTCCGGTCTGCGCGCTGAGCTGGTTGCGCAGTTCGACGATGCCCAGTGAGCTGAGCCCCTGCTCATGGAAGGGTTTCGTGGGCTGGATCTGCGCTGCCGAGTCGTGCCCGAGCAGCTGCGCGGTGTTCTGGCACACCAGATCGCGCAGCGTACGGACGCACTCGGCCCGCGACATCCCGGCGAGCCGCCGTACCAGCGCGGAGATCTCCGCGGGCGGCGGGGCGGCCTTGCTCTGCTGGGCCTCGGGCAGGTCCGTGAACAGCGGGCTGTTGCGGGTGGTGGCGAGCGTCGAGAGGAATCGCGTCCAGTCGATGTCCGCGATGACGAGCCCGGATTCGTCGTGTGCGTAGGCCCGGGACAGTAGGTCGATCGCCAGGTCCGGGTCGAGCACCGTCATGCCGTTGCGGCGCAGCCGCGTGCCCACGATCTGTGCGTCGGTCCCGTCCACCGCCATGCCACCGGCCCCCCATGGCCCCCAGGCCATCGACGTGGCCGCGAGTCCGTCGGCGCGGCGTTGTTCGGCGAGCGCGTCGAGGTAGGTGTTGGCTGCCGCGTAGTTGGCCTGACCTGCGTTGCCGACCGCGCCGGTGGCGGAGGAGAACAGCACGAACGCCTTCAGCTCCCCCGCAAGTTCGTGGAGGTTCTTGGCGCCTGTGGCCTTGGCATGCAGGACGCGTGCGAGCCGCTGGGGGTCCAGCGCGTCGATCACGCCGTCGTCGAGCACCCCGGCCGCATGCGCCACCGCGGTCAGCGGGCGGTCCTCGGGGATGCGCGCGAGCAGGGCCGCCACCGCTTCCCGGTCGCCCACGTCGCAGGCGGCGGTGTCGACCTCGGCGCCGAGCGCGGTCAGCTCGGCGACCAGTTCGGGGTCGTCGGCGTGCCGGCCCGTCAGGAGCAGCCGTTCGGCGCCCTCGGCGGCCAGCCACTTCGCGACGCGTCGGCCCAGCGCGCCGAACGCTCCGGTGATGAGGGTGGTGCCGCGGACGGGCCACGCGCACCGGGGATCGGTGGGAAGCGGCGCGCGCAGCAGACGCCGGACGAACACTCCTGTGGCGCGGATGGCGGCCTGGTCTTCGGCCGAGGAGAGTATCCCGGCCAGCCGTTCGGCCGCTGGTGCGTCGAGGGTGGCGGGGAGGTCGACCAGTCCGCCCCATCGCCCGGGGTGTTCAAGGGCCGCTACCCGGCCCAGTCCCCACACCATGGCCTGCACCGGGCTGCCGAGCCGGTCGCCGTGGCCCGTGGACACCGCGCCCTGCGTCGCACACCACAGGGGCACTTCGAGCCCGGCGTCCCCCATGGCCTGGATGAGCACCGTGGTCAGCGCGAGTCCCCCGGGTACGCCGGGTGTGCCCGGACGAGTCCGCTCCTCCAGCGCCAGCAGGGACAGCACCCCGTCGAACGGTTCGCCGTTCGCCGCGGTCACCAGGCGCTCGGCGATCTCGGTGCGGTCCGCGTCGATGGCGAGGGGCAGTGTCCGGGAGCCGAGCGTGACGCCGAGGGTTTGCGGCACGGGGAAGGTGTCGCAGTGGACGATCAGCCAGTTGCGCGGGGAGGTGGTCCGGTCCGCCGTGGGCTGCCAGCCGATCCGGTACCGCAGCCGGTCCATCGCGGCTTCCCGGTCCGTCTGCTGGGGGCGGGTCACGGCCGCGTCGGGCAGCAGCCAGAACCGCTTGCGCTGGAAGGCGTACGTGGGCAGATCCACGCGTTGGGCCCCGCTTCCGGCGTACCACCGCGACCAGTCTGGTCCGTGGCCACGTACCTGCAACGCCGCGATGGCGCCGAGCACATCGTCCTGGCGCAGGGCGGGAATCACCGCAATGTCGGCGGTTTCCGTCAGGCAGTCGGCGGCCATCTCGGTGAGCGTGGTGTCCGGTCCCAGCTCCAGGAAGGTGGTGACGCCGTCGTCATGCAGGGTCTGCATTCCGTCGTGGAAGCGGACCGTACCGCGCACATGACGGACCCAGTACTCGGGGGAACACAGCTCGTCGACGGTGGCGAGTTGCCCGGTCAGATCGGAGGCGACGGGAATCTCGGGCGGGTGGTAGGTCAGGCTCCGGGCGACCGTGTGGAACGCGTCGAGCATGGGCTCCATCAAGGAGGAGTGGAACGCGTGGCTGACCCGCAGTCGCGCGGTCCGGCGGCCCTGGGCGCGGAACCGCTCCGCCAGCGCGACGACCGCCTCCTCGACGCCGGAGATCACCACCGACCGGTGGCCGTTCACCGCCGCCAACGACACGCCCGGCGGCAGTTCCTTCAGTTCGTCCCGCGCGGCCGCCACCGCGTACATCGCCCCTTCTTCGGGCAGCGCCTGCATGAGCGAGCCGCGCGCCGCGACCAGTGCGCACGCGTCCGGCAAGGACAGGACTCCGGCCAGATGGGCGGCGGTCAGTCCGCCGAGGGAGTGTCCCAGCAGCAGGTCCGGCCGGATGCCCCAGCTTTCGAGCAGCCGGAACAGCGCCACCTGGAAGGCGAAAAGACCGGTCTGCGCGTACTCGGTCCGGTCCAGCAGCTCCTGATCCGTGCCGAACACCGCCTCCTTCACCGGCAGGCCCAGCCCGGCGCACACCTCGTCGAAGGCCTCGGCGAAGACCGGGTACGCCGTGTACAGCCCGTGTCCCATGCCCACCCGCTGGCTGCCCTGACCGGTCAGCAGAAAGGCCAGGCCGCCCTCGGCCACCGCGCCGACCGTGAGGTCGGGGTCGGGCCGGCCCGCCGCCAGCGCGGTCAGCGAGCGCCGCAGCCGGTCGTGGTCGCCGCCGGTGAGGACGGCTCGGTGGGTCAGGGCCGAGCGGGTCGTGGCCAGCGAGAAGCCGATGTCGTGCGCGTCGAGGTCGGGATGGGCGTCCCAGTGCGCGGCGAGCTGTCCGGCCTGGGCGCGCAGAGCGACCTGTGAGCCGCCGGAGACGGTCCACAGCGAAGGGACGCTCCGTACGGGCTCCGCCGGAGCCGGTGGCTCGGCGGGCGGCTGCTGAAGGATGACATGGGCGTTGGTCCCTCCGATCCCGAACGACGACACGCCCGCCCGCCGGAGCGGGCCCTGGTCGGGCCACGGCGTGTCCTCGGTCACCAGCCGCAGCCCGGCGGCCCAGTCCACATGCGGGCTGGGCCGGTCGACGTTCAGGGTCGCCGGGACCAGCCCGTGCCGCATGGCCAGCACCATCTTCATCACCCCTGCCGCGCCGGCCGCGGCCTGGGTGTGGCCCAGGTTGGACTTCAGCGAGCCCACCAGCAGCGGGCGGTCCGGGGGCCGGTGCGCCCCGTATGCCTCCAGGAGGGCACCGGCTTCGATCGGGTCGCCGAGCATCGTCCCGGTGCCGTGCGCCTCCACGACGTCCACATCGGACGGTCGCAGCCGGGCGTCGGCGAGCGCGGAGAGCAGCAGCCGGTGCTGGGCGGCCCCGTTGGGGGCGGTGAACCCGTTACTGGCGCCGTCGGAGTTGACCGCCGAGCCCGCGATCAGGGCGAGCACCGGATGGCCGTTGCGGCGCGCGTCGGAGTACCGTTCCAGGACGAACATGCCACCCCCCTCGGCCCAGGCGGTGCCGTCGGCGCCCTCGGCGAAGGGTTTCGCCCGCGCGTCCGGTGAGAGCCCGCCCTGGCGGCTGAACTCGACGAACACCAGGGGCGACGACAGCACGGTCACCGCGCCGGCCAGCGCCAGCGAACACTCGCCACGGCGCAGCGCGGCTGCGGCGAGATGCAGCGCGACCAGCGATGACGAACACGCGGTGTCGATGGCGAGATTGGGCCCGTTCAGCCCGAAGGTGTACGAGATCCGGCCGGAGGCCGTGCTGGCCCCGGTGCCGATCGCCAGATGCGGTCGCAGACAGATGTCCGCGTACCCGGAGCCGGTGCCGTAGTGGCCGTATGACAGCCCGGCGTACACCCCGGTGTCGCTGCCGCGGAGGGTGGCCGGGTCGATACCGGCCCGTTCACACGCCTCCCAGGTCAGTTCGAGCAGCAGCCGCTGCTGCGGGTCCATCTCCAGTGCCTCGTGTCCGCCGATGCCGAAGAACGCGGGATCGAACTCGGCGGCGTCGTGGAGAAATCCGCCGTGGCGTACATAGCTGGTGCCCGGGCGTTCGCGCTCCGGGTCGTACAGCCCTGCCAGGTCCCAGCCGCGGTCCTCCGGCATCGGCGATAGGACCTCACGGCCTTCGGCGAGCAGCCGCCACAGGTCCTCCGGCGATCGCACCCCGGCTGGAAACCGGCAGCTCATCGCGGTGATGGCGATCGGCTCGTCCGGGCCGGTCCGGCGGGGGCGGGCGGCCACCGGCCGGGGTGTGCGGTTCTCCAGGTGGGCCGCCAGTTGGTTCGGGGTCGGGTGGTCGAAGAGCGCGGCTGTGGCGATCTTCAGCCCGGTCCGCTTCCGCAGTCGGTTCACCAGTTGCACGGCGGCGAGGGAGTCGAGCCCGAGTTCCAGGAACGACCGGTCCGGCCCGTAACCGCCCTCGATCATCGCCTCGGTCTCGGCCCTGATCACCCGCCGCAGATCCGTCGACCGGGATACGGCGGACGCCGTACGGGAGGGCCGTGCCACGCCGGTCGGCAGATGGATACGCCGGCCACCCCAGTCGCGGAACACGGCGGGCCAGTCCACCGGGACACCGTGGGTGTGCAACCCGCCCAGTGTGCCGAGCACGGCGCGCAGATCGGACCCGCCGCCGTGCAGCGCGGCGGTGATATGCGCGTTCGCGGCGGAAGACTCGGGCAGAGTCTCCTCGACCAGCGCCGCCAGCACACCGTTCGCGCTCATGTCCACATAGGTGTCGACGCCCGCCGCGTCGAGGCTGGTCACGCAGTGAAGAAAATGCCCGGTGCCGCGCACCTGCGCCCCCCAATATTCGGGCAGGTGGACGACACCGGGGTCTGATCCCAGCGCGTTGTGCACCGGAACAATCGGAATGCGCGGCGGTCGCGGGGCGAGGCCGCGGACGAATTGCTCGAAGTCGCCGGCCATCGCGGCCATATGCGGCGAGTGGAAAGCCCGGTCGACCGGCAGCTGTTTCACCTTGCGTCCCCGCTCCGCCCACCCTCCGGCGATCCGCAGCACGGTTTCGCGGTCCCCGGAGACGACGACGGAGTTCGGGGCGTTCACAGCGGAGATACCGGCCAGATGCTCAAGACCGGCCAGCGATTCCAGGGCCTCGGCCTCGGAGATCCGCATCGCGACCATCGCGCCGCCGACCGGTGTCTTCTCCCGGAACAACCGAATCCGCTCGGCGAGCAGCGCGCATACGTCGGGCAGGGGGAAGACCCCGGCCGCCGTCGCCGCGGCCAACTCCCCGACCGAGTGCCCGGCCACGAAGTCCGGGCGTACGCCCCAGTGCTCGAACTGCCGGAACAGCGCCACCTGAAGGGCGAACAGCGCGTCCTGGGTGTACAGCGCCTCGTCGGCCGGGGCGACCTCGGTGGCGTTGCCCGTACCGAGGAGCAGATCACGCACAGACCAGGTGGCGACCGCGTCCATATGGGCGCACACCTCGTCGAGCGCGTCGGCGAACACATCGAACAGCGGGTACAGCTCGCGCCCCATGCCCGGCCGCTGCCCGCCCTCGCCGGGAAAGAGGAAGGCCACCTTGCGCCCGCCGTCGGCCTTCCCCGCGCCGCCCCGCCCCAGGGCGAGTTCGCCGAGCCCGTCCGCGAGTTCCGCGCGGTCGGCGCCGAGAACCACCGCGCGATAGGGCAGCTGCGGCCTGGCGACCGCCAGGGTGTGCGCGGCATCGAGCAGATCCGGGCTCTCCGGCTCGGCCAGATGGGCGCGCAGGCTCTCCGCCTTGCCGCACAGCGCCTCTTCGCTGTCAGCCGACAGCAACAACGGCAGCGCCGGGACCACGGTCCGCGCCGACGGCGACGGGCGCGCGGGCGGTTCCGACAGCACCAGCGCGCAGGCGACTCCCGCGCCGTCCGAGGAACTGTGGACCGCGGTGAGACGGCGCTCGGGGTCGGGCCGGGCGCCGGGGATCGGAACCCGTCCGCGACCCAGCAGCACGGGCATCTCCAGCAGCGCCGCCACCGCCCCCTCGCCCCGGCCGCCCGGCTCGCCGCCATCGCCGGACAAGCCGTCCGACGCGGCCTCGCCCGCGTGGTAGTCGCCCGCCCGGTGGTCGCCCCGCCACCAGAATTGGATCCCGCCGCCTTCCACCTGGGCGCGCGCACAGGCCTGTCGTACGACGTCACCCCGGCCCAGCGCGCTGCCCTCGATCACACAGTGGATCGGGTCGCCTTCGGCCACCGCGGCCGGAACCGGCTTGAGTACGAGGAATCCGCTGCCGCCGTCCGGTGAGGCGACCCCGGCGAGCGCCAGGGCGGACTCGCCCGTGTGGATGCTCTGGCAGGCGAGGTGGACCACACCGGCGGGGAGGGTGTCGCAGGTCAACGCGGCGCCGTTCACGCCCAGTTCGGCGGCGATCAGATCGGCCTGCTCGGTGGTGAACACACCGGCCGCCGCCTCCCGGAGCCGTTCCGGGACGATGCCCGCGTTCTCCAGCGCCCGCACTGCCGCCTCGGCCGGCGCAACCCCCGGGAGGCAGGGGGACAAGCCGATGACCGCGACTGGCATCAGGCGAGCGGTACTTCCGGGCTGCATGGAACCACCTGTCCTGTTCACCGTCTCACCGTCGGGTTCGCCGTCTCACCGTCGGGCGGAATCGTGCCGAACACGGGCCGTACACGTATCGCCGGCGGGAATACCGCCGAATACACGGGCATTCCCAGGAAGAGGCGATGAGATCGGCAGGCTAACCTTTCCGGTCAAGCGCTTCCAAGCCCAGCATCCCGGTGGAGCGGGTGTTTAGCAGATCTCCTAGTCATTCCCGTCGGCGGCGCTGCGCCTCGCGCGGCCATGCCATGATGAGATCTCCAGAACTGTCATTGCCCGACTCAAAAGCACTTCGGATTGCCCGCTCAGAATTGATCGTTCGAGTCATCAATTAAGGGTCCGGAATGCATGAATCTGGTCTTCGACCCGCGATAGGGGAATCAGTGTGCGGCGACCCATGCGACCTGCCTTACTAGACGGAGGGACCCTCGGAGAAAGCCTGACCCTGCTGGCGAAGGCCTCGCCGGACTCCCGCGCGAGATTTCCCACCGCAGGCGACGACATCACCGCGGCGGATCTCGATATCGCTTCCGCCGCCGCGGCGCACGAGTTTCTGCGCGCCGGGGTGCGGCCCGGTGACATCGTGGGTGTGCTGGTGCCCACCGCCGCCCGGTTCTTCACCACGGTCTTCGGCCTCTGGCGGGCCGGTGCGGCGATCAGTGTGCTGCCGGTCCAGGCCGGTTTCGGTGACCCGAGGGACACCGCGCGCCGCCTCGCGCGCATCGCGGACGTCGCGGGCCTGCGCCACCTCGTGCTGGACCCGGACTATGAAGAACTGGGCCACGAACTCACCACAATGGCCACCGGGGTGGCCCTGGTGCCCCCGCCGTCGCCGAACGGCACCGGCAGCCCGCTCACGCTGCCCACCGTCGATCCCGACTCGCTGGCCATCGTCCAGTTCACCTCCGGCAGCACCAGTCTGCCCAAGGGCGTGATGCTGCCGCATCGCACGACCATGGCCGGTCTGCGCGCCTGCGTGGTCTCGGGCGCCTTCAGCCCGGACGATGTGTTCGTCCAGTGGGTGCCGACCTTCCACGACATGGGTCTGATCGGCTTGCAGGCCCACTGGCTCAACGGGGCCGATGTCCACGCGTTCTCGCCGACCACCTTTCTCCGGCGGCCGGGCACGGTGCTCGAACACTTCGCCGCACACCGCGGAACGGTGATGACCGGGCCCAACTTCTCCTACGACTATCTGCTCGACCGCGTGCCGGCCGAGCGGCTTGCCGCGCTCGACCTGTCCAGCTGGCGGCTGGCGTTCAACGGCGCCGAACCGGTCAGCTCGGCCACCGTGCGGCGGTTCACCGAGGCACTGGCGCCCAGCGGCGTCAGCCCCTCGGTGATGTACCCGGTGTACGGCATGGCCGAGGCCACCTTGTCGATCAGTTACCCCACCCCCGGAGACACCCCGAAGATCCGTACGGTGGACCGCGACGAGCTCGCCACGACCGGTGTCGCGCGCACCGTCGACGAGGCGGCGACCGCGGCCAAGCCGGTGGTTTCGGTGGGCCACGCGGTGCACGGCATCGAGCTGCGGATCGTCGGTGACGACGGGGCGGTGGCGGCCGACGGGACGCTCGGCGAGATCCAGATCGCCGGGGAGCCGGTGACCACCGGCTACTTCCGCGCCCCCGAGGCGACACGCGAGGTGTTCGACCACGGCTGGCTGCGCACCGGCGACCTCGGCCTCCTGCTCGACGGCGAGCTGTACGTCACGGGGCGACGCAAGGAAATGGTCGTGGTGCACGGGCAGAACTTCTTCCCCGACGACGTGGAGAACGTCGCGCGCACCGTACCGGGCGTCTACCGCCACCGCTGCGTCGCCTTCTCCGACACCGATGCCGAGGGCGGCGAGCGGATCGGCGTCATCGTGGAGACCGATGCCGACCCCGCCCCGGTGCTCGCGGAGGTCCGCAGAAGGGTGGCGGCCGAGCTGGACCTGTCCCAGGTGCGGGTCTATGCGGTCAAACCCCGCTGGATCCCCCGCACCACCAGCGGAAAGTGGCAGCGCGTACTGGCCGCGCGGCGGGTGGCCGCCGCTGACGGCGACGGTGCAGTGGCGTACCCCGCCACCGGAAGTCCAGACCGAGGAGAACGGGTGTGAACAGCAGAACACAGTCGCCGGCCGGGGTCCCCCTGCTCGCGGACGACCGGATGCACAGCGCCCGGATATTCGCCGACTATCAGCACGCAACCTGGGAGCTGCACCACATCCCATGGGAGGAGTTCCGGCCCGATCTGGTGTTACCCGAGCACATCGTGTTCGCCAAGGGGGCCATCGTGGGCGAGTCGAACGTCATCGCCGCGACCCACGGCCTGCTCAACGAGTTCGCCATGGACTACGACTTCTCGCAGTTCGCCTGCATCTGGGGCTATCAGGAGATCCAGCACCACCTCGCCTTCCAGACCTGGCTGCAGCTGGCGGGCCATGGCATCGACCACCGGACGATCGCCTCGATGCGCGAGGCGTACCCACCGGGAGTCACCCGGGCGGCCACCCTGGCCACCAACGTCATCTGCGAGGTCCTTGCCACCCACGCGTACAAATGCGTGGCCCGCACCATGAAGGAGCCGGTCCTCGCGGCCATCCTGAAGAAGGCCAGCGGCGACGAGGCGCGCCACGCGCGCGAGTTCGTCCACTACACCGCGCAGCAGTTGGCCGCACGGCCACAGGAATGCGCGTCGGTCGTGGAAACCCTGTACATCTACATGGGCACCACCCGCGACTTGTACCGCCATCCGGTCAGCCGGTTCAAGGGAAACCTGCCCGAGCTGGAGAACCACGAGACCATCGACGAGATGTTCGCCTACTTCGCCGAGGTCGACGAGGACGGCAAAGAATGGGCGAAGTGCTGTGAGCAGCTGTTCAAGTACTTCTCCGCGCTCACCGGCCACAAGCTGACCAAGATGTCCGACGTGCGGCGGGCGATCGCCGAGGAGTCGCTGAACAGCAAGGTCCCCGCATGAGCACCGCACAGCACACCACCGGCGAGGCGATCGAACTCCCCTGGCACGCGGAGCCCTCCTTCAACTGCTTCGGCTGCTCGCCGCGCAACCCCATCGGGCTCAAGCTGCGTCTGAAGCGGCTGCCGAACGGGGACCACGCCGCCGAGACCACATTCTCGGAGAACTACGCCTCCTACCCCGGGATCGTGCACGGCGGCATTGTGAACGTGCTGCTGGACGAGGTGATGGGCGACACCCTCGCCCTGGTGCACGGCCTGCTCGCCTTCTCCGTGACCCTGCGCAGCAAGATGCTGTTGCCGCTCGCGGTGGGCGAACCGTATCTGACCGTCGCGCGGATCAGCGGCCGGGGCAACGGAGTGCTGCACACCCAAGCCGAGATCACCGGGTCCGACGGCGAACTGCACGCCATGGCCACCGGCACCTACCAGCCGATCCGCTCCGAACAAGCCAGGAAACTCATGCAGCTCGACGATGCCGCCTTCGGCCGCGTCCAGCACTACTTCGACCACGGTACGGGAGAGTCATGACCGCCGAACCCACCGGCCACGAGCCCACCCACGAGCCCACCAGCCGCGCGCAGATCGCCGCGGTCACCATCGAATATCTCGCCACCGAACTGGAGGTCTCCCCCGCCGAGATCGGCCTCACCGACCCCCTCAAGGCGCTGCCCGGCGCCGACTCGATGAAACTGCTGCGGGTGGTCTCCAAACTGGAGCGCCAGTGGGACATCGAGTTCGACGACCAGGCCGTCTTCGCCGCCGACACCGTCGAGGAACTGGTCACCCTGGTGCACACCTACGTCAGCGGGGAACTGACGACACCATGACCACCGTGACCCCCCAAGCGGCGTACCAGGCCACCAACCGGCACTATGAGCTGCCCGCTGAGCTGTTCGCCGGCTACCTCGACCGGCGGCTCAAGTACAGCTCCGGGCTGTACACCGACCAGAACACCGACCTCGACCAGGCACAGACCGACAAACTGCACTTCGTCGCGCGGCAACTCGGCCTCACCGGCGGTGAGCGGCTGCTCGACATCGGCTGCGGCTGGGGCAGCCTGATCCTGTTCATGGCCCAGGAGTACGGCTGCCACGCCACCGGTGTGACACCGTCCCGCCCCCAGCTCGAGTACATCCGGGCCCAGGCGGAGGCAACGGGCGTGGCGGACCTGATCACGCTGGAGCACGGCTCCTTCAGCGATATCGAGGTGGCCGGCCCGTATGACGCGATCACCATGCTCGGCTCGATCGTGCATATGCCGAACCGGACGGCGGTGCTGCGCAAGGTCCACGAACTGCTGCGCCGCGGCGGATCGCTGTATCTGTCGGAAAGCTGCTTCCGGAACCGCGCCGCCTACGAGGAGTTCTCGCGGCGGCCGGGCACCAAGCACGTCACCGAGGACATCTTCGGATTCGCCGATATGGTGCCGCTCTCCACGCTCGTGGAGGCGGTGGAGTCGGCCGGGTTCAGCCTCACCGCGCTCTCGGATCTCACCGCGCACTACCACCGCACCATCGAAGACTGGGAACAGCGGATCCACGCCGCGCGCGACCGCGTCGAACGGGCGGCACCGGGCATGAGCGAGCCGCTTGTCCGCTATCTCCGGACGGCCAACGCCGGCTGGGGCTACACCACCAAGCACTATGCGCTGAGCGCGCTGAAGTCCCGGATGGGCCCGACGGAGGCACCATGAGCGACACCGCCCCGCCCGAATCCCCTCCGGAACCGCTCCGGCGCTCCCTCGACCCCGCGGAGCTCGGGAAGCTGACCCGGAAGGCGGTGAGCCGCGCCGATACCCACCACTGGTCCATCGACGAGCTGCCCTGGACAACGCTGCGGCCGGAAGAACTCACCGAGACCGACCGCTCGGTCGTGCGGTTCATCACCTTCATCGAGGACCACATTCCCGGGTATCTCACCTACTTCCTGGATGCCTTCCCGGTGTCCGGTGCGGACCTGGCCATCGAGGAGTTCTGCTTCAACCGCGAGTACTTCCGGTTTCTGATTTCATGGGCGAACGAGGAGGAACGGCACGCCTCGGCCCTGACCAGATATCAAATCGAGGCCGGGATCAGCGACCCGGACACACTGCTCCGGGAGCTGGCCGAGGAAGGCAGAAAGAAGTTCTCACTGCCTTATGAGAGCCCGGTCCAGGCATTCACCTACACCCTGGTCCAGGAGAAGGCCACTCAACTCTTCTACCAGCGGTTCAAGGCGGTCGCCACCGAACCGGTGCTGCGGGAACTGCTCCACCGACTGGCCAGGGACGAGGCCCGGCACTTCGCGTTCTACACCGAAATCCTCACCGCCTACATCACGCGGCACGGACTCGGCGCGACGATACCGGACCTCAAAGACGTGCTCTCCACCTTCCGTATGCCCCTGGCGGACACGCTCAACGGATACTGGCGGTGGTCACTGCGCGTCGCGGACGCCGTGTCCTACAACCACACCGAGGCGTACGGTGCCCTGATCCGGCTCGTCAACAACTTCAGCACCACAAAAGGCAGCGCGTCGACAGCCGACCTGGCCGAGTTCATCCAGCGCATCCGTGCCGTCTGACCGCCGCGCACCGGTCACCGGGAGGCGTCGAGCCCCACCGTCGGCAGGTAGCGCGGCGCTCGCCAGGCGTGCAGCCGGTGCTCCACCGCCGCCCCCAGCGACAAGAGCCCCGCGTCCTGGTGGTCACCGGCCATCAGCAGCACGCCCACGGGCAGCTCGTCCACGAACCCGGCGGGCACCGACAAGGTCGGGTATCCGGACACGGCCGCGGGCGTTGACGACGGGATCACATCGTTGTCGCCCCGCGCACAGTCGGTCGTCCAGGCGGGCGGGTTCGTCGGGGCGGCGATGGCGTCCAGCCGATGGGCGGCCATGGTCTCGTCGATGGAACGCCGGGAAAGGTCCTTCAGCTCGGCGCGCATGGCCCGGTATCCCGGGTCGGTGGTGGGAGGTGCGGCAAGGGCCTGCTCGAACAGCTCCTGGCCGGCGAAGCAGGTCTGCTCCGCCGGATGGGTGCGGTTGAACTCGATCAGTTCGGCGAGGTTGCGCGGCCCGCCGCGGGTGGCGAGATAGGCATCGATGTCCCGGTGGAACTCGCTCAGCAGCGCCGGGAATTCGAGTTCGGCGAGGCGCTGCTGATACGGAGGTGTCACCTCGACGACCTCGGCCCCCGCGGTGCGCAGTCTTTCGGCGGTACGGGTCATCAGGGCGTCCACCTGTGGCCCGAGCGAGGGCAGCCGCCACAGGCCGATCCGTTTGCCGCGCAGACTGCTGGAGTGCGTCATCTCGTCCGCGAGGCCGCCCGGGCCGCCCGGGCCGACCGAGCCGCGCGGGCGGCCCAGGCCGCCCGGGCGTGAGGTGCCGCTGATCACGGACAGGGTGAGCGCGGTGTCGATCACATTGCGCGCCATGGGCCCCGCGGTGTCCTGCTCGGCGGAGATCGGGACCACTCCGGCCTGGCTGACCAGCCCGAGGCTGGGCTTGTGGCCGACCACCCCGTTCATCCCGGCCGGGCACACGATGGAACCGTCCGTCTCGGTGCCGATCGCCACCTGCGCCAACGACGCGGCGAGCGCGGCGCCCGAACCGGCGGAGGACCCGCACGGATTCCGGTCCAGCACGTAGGGGTTGTTGGTCTGCCCGCCCACCGCCGACCACCCTGATGTGGGCTTGGCCGCGCGGAAGTTCGCCCACTCGGACAGGTTGGTCTTGCCGAGGATCACCGCCCCCGCGTTCCGCAGCCGGGTCACCAGGGCGGCGTCCACGTCCGGCGGGCTGCCGGCCAGCGCCGGCGACCCGGCCGTCGTGGGCATATCGCGGGTGTTGACGTTGTCCTTGAGCAGGACGGGGATCCCATCGAGCGGGCCACGGGTGTCGCCGTTCCGATGCCTGACATCGCTCGCGGCCGCCTGCCGCAACGCCGTCGGATCGGTGCGCAACACCGCGTGGATCTTGGGGTCGATGGCCTTGATCCGCCGCAGGTAGGCGGTGGTCAGCGCCGTAGAGGTCAGCGAACCGTCCGCCATGCGCGCCTGTAATTCCGGGATCGTCACCGTGTCGAGGTCGACTCCCAGCCCCACGGACACACCGGTCGGCGGCGGCAGATCGACGCCGGCTTCGGCGGCTTCCGCACGCGGATTCGGCGCCCCGGCGCCGAGGGACGCCGCGACCAGGGCGGCGATCAGCGTGGCAGCGCTCCGTTTCCTCATGCTCCGCTTCCTCTTGACCCTCATGAGGATCAGCCGACTACAGGCCGACGGCCCGGCACAAGGGCCTTTCGCGCCGCCGCCCGAAACGTCACGTATCCACGGCCTCGCTAGTCGAGCCAGATGACCACGGCGTGCCCGTCGCGGGCCGCCGCCTGGAAGAACGGGACCAGCGCCTGGTAGTGGCCGGTCACATAGTCCAGCGACTCGTCGCCCACCCAGATGATGACGGGATAGATATCGGCCTGGACGAGATCATCCGGAGTGACCCCGCTGACCAGGGCCTCCGGAGGCATCGCGGCGAAGGCCTCAGCCGCCACCCGCACCCGCTCCGGCGTGAGATAGCGGGGCGGCCCGTAGCCCCAGTCGTCGGCCCCGGGGATTTCCTCCTCGCCGAAGACGACGTTCACGGGAAACGCGAGGCGGCTCAGCAGGAAGTCGAGGGCGTGCCAGGCCTTGTCGGTTTCGTGGCAGCGCGCCGGTGACGTCGTGGGCCCCTCGTCCAGCTCCGTGTCCATCAGCTCGCCGATGAACTCCCGGGCCCAGTCCGGGTCGCGTACCGCGCGCTCGAGTTCGGCCGGGGTCAGACGCGCGTACTCTCCGATCATGCTCATGGCCGGATGGTACGGATGGGCACTGACAGCGCGTCCCACCCCCGTGCTCCAGCGCGCACAGTTGGTGCGGGCCTCTCCCGGCCCCGACGGGCACACGGCATACTTGGGCCGCCCGCCCGCGCCCAGCCGGTCCGGCCCGCTCGATCCGCACTGACCAGGGGTTTCCGTGACAGCATCCGCATCCGTTACCGTCCCTGTGCCCGCGCTGCCCAGCGGCGTGGACCCGGCGTGGCTGCCGCCCGAGGTGTTCCGCCCGCTCGGTTCCCGGCGCACGCTGATCTTGGGAACAGGCCCACTGGTGGACACGGTGCACGGCGAAGTGGCGAGCGCCTGCGCACGGTTCGGCGGTGGGGTCGTACGGGATGCGCGGGCGCAGGGCGCGCCGTACGACCTGGTGCTGGAGCTCGGCCGGCAGGGCGAGGACGGGGACCGGCTCGGGGACGAGGGGTTCACGCTGGTGCGGGCCGAGGGCGTCACCCGGGTGACGGCCGCCGGTCAGGCCGGGCTGCTGTACGGGCTGTTCCACCTGGTACGGCTCGGCGAGGCGGCCTTCAGTGGCGAGCGGGCGCGCGAGACGCACCGGCCGGCGCTGGCCCTGCGGATGCTGGACCACTGGGACAACGTGGCGGTGCATCCGGTGATGGGCCAGGTCGAGCGGGGGTACTCGGGCGGTTCGTTGTTCTGGCGGGACGGTCTGGCCCGGGGCTCGCGGGACGAACTGGAGCGGGTGCGCTGCTACGGCAGACTGCTTGCCGCGTCCGGTATCAACGCGCTCACCGTGAACAACGTGAATGTGCACGAAACCGAGGCGCATCTGCTGACCGACCGCGTCGGTGAGGTGGCCGCGATCGCGGACGCGCTGCGCCCGTACGGAATACGGACGCATCTGTCCGTTTCCTTCGCCGCGCCCGTCGTGCTCGGCGGTCTGCCCACCGCCGATCCACTGGACGCCGCGGTGGCCGACTGGTGGGCGGAGACGACCGACCGGGTGTACGCGGCGATCCCCGACTTCGGCGGGTATGTGGTGAAGGCCGACTCCGAAGGCCAGCCCGGCCCGTTCACCTACGGCCGCAGCCACGCGGACGGCGCCAACATGCTGGCCGCGGCGCTCGCCCCGCACGGCGCCACGGTGCACTGGCGGGCCTTTGTCTACAACCACCGGCAGGACTGGCGGGACCGGTCGGTGGACCGGGCACGCGCGGCCTACGACCACTTCGCACCCCTGGACGGTCAGTTCGCGCCCAACGCGGTGCTCCAGGTGAAACACGGCCCGATGGACTTCCAGACGCGCGAGCCCGTCTCCCCGGTGATCGGCGCGCTGCCGAACACACGGCTGGCGGTGGAGATACAGGCCACCCAGGAGTACACCGGGCAGCAAAAGCATGTGTGCTGGCTCGGACCGATGTGGAGCGACGCACTGCGGTTCCGGCGGGGCGGGGAGGAAGGTCCGAGCGTCGGGGATCTGGCGCGCGGCGGCGGCCTGGTGGCGGTGTCGAGCGCCGGTGACGACCCGTTCTGGACCGGGCATCCGCTGGCGCAGGCCAACCTGTACGCGGTCGGCCGCCTGGCCTGGCAGCCCGACGCGGACCCGCGCGCGATCCTGCACGAGTGGATCGAGCTGTCCTTCGCCCCCGAGGAGACCGCCGATCCCGCCCGGCTGCGCAGCGGGCTGCGGGCCGTTCTGGACGGCTCCTGGCGGACGTACGAGAAGTACACGGCACCGCTCGGCATCGGCTTCATGGTGCAGCCCGGACACCACTACGGGCCGAGCGTGGACGGCTACGAGTACAGCCCTTGGGGCACGTACCACTTCGCCGACCGGGACGGGGTCGGCGTCGACCGCAGCCAGGCCACCGGCACCGGGTACGCGGGGCAGTACACGAAGCCGTGGGCGGAGACGTACGAATCGCCCGAGACCTGCCCGGACGAGCTGCTGCTCTTCTTCCACCATGTGCCGTACGGACATGTGCTGCACAGCGGCAAAACGGTGATCCAACACATCTACGACACACACTTCGAGGGCGTGGCGGAGGTCGAGGAGGCACGCCGGGTGTGGGCCGGGCTCGCGGATCTGGTGGATTCGGCACGCCACGCCCGGGTGGCGGAGCGCTACGAGGAGCAGCTTCGCAGCGCCCGGGAGTGGCGCGACCACATCAACACGTACTTCTTCCGGAAGTCCGGCGTACCGGACGCCCGCGGGCGCCGTATCTACTGAGCGCGTTGCCCGCGTTCACTCCGTGCCCTGAGCGGCCGGGTTGCCCTGATGGGTGAAAGCGGCCCAGAAGTGCACCTGGTCGAGGTCGATACGGGCGGCCTCGCCGCGTAGATCGTCATGGAGGGTGGACGGTGGCTCGCGGTGCGGGTCGAGCATCCACAGCTGGGCGGCGCGCAGCGCGTCCACCGGGGCGAGGCCGTGCGCGGTGACGAAGTCGTGGAAGACGGCCATCAGCACAGCCGTCGAGGCATCGCGGACGGCCCAGCGCGAGCCGATGACATCGGCCGCGCCGCGGGCGATCAGGGCGGTGGACAGGGTCAGCGCCTCGTCGTGGTTGCGGGTGCTCAGGTCCGTCTCGCAGGCGCTGAGCACCACCAGCGGGCCCGCGGCGTCCGGCGCTCCGGTGGCGGTGCCGTCCAGGATGCGGGCCACGGTCAGCCGTCCGGCGTCCTGGGGGCCGTCCGGCGGGGTGGCGAGCCAGAGGGCCGAGCGCGTGGGATACGGGCCGACCAGGGCGTGGCAGGAGATATGCAGAACGGCGACGGCCGGGGAGCTGCCGCCGGGCAGGACGGCGAGGATGTCCTCCGGGGTGCCCGGCGCGTCGCTGACGGCCGTGGGGAACTCGCCGTAGCAAAGGCCGTCCGGGTAGCAGGCAGCGCGCAGCGCCTCGGTCTCGATCTCGGCCCACAGGAGGGAGAGTTCGGGGTCGGCGACCAGGACCTGTCCGGCGGCGATGGGCAGCCGGTCCCGGGCCGCGGCCCGCAGGAACTCGGCTCCGGAGGGTGCGTAGCTGAGCACCGCTTCCTCGCAGGCGTACCGGTGCGCGCGCCCGGGGCGCCAGTGCGGGGTACGCGCCGCATGCCAGGCGACCGTGCCGAGCGCCCCGCACGGCACCAGGACGATCCGCGGCGGCCGGCCGAGCGGCCCCACGGCTGCCAGGACGGGGCCGATCGCGGCGGGCCAAGCCCAGTCGCACAGCTCGCGCAGCGCCGCCTCCCATTCCCGGTCCGGCGCCGCCTGCCCGCTCGGCTCGGCCGTGGCGTCGGCGGTGGCGGTGGCGGTGGCGGTGGCCTGGGAACGTCGGGCCGTGGCGTCGAGATAGCGCTCCAGCGGCGGGCTGCCGGTGTTCAGCAGTGGCAGCTTCAGGACAGCCGGCGGCGCGTTGCCGGTGTTGGGGCGGAGGATCAGCGCGAGACCGGACTGGGCGGATTCGAGCCCGGGGACGAGATAGACGAGCGCATCGGTGCCGGTGGCGGTGAGACCGGCCTTCAGCTCTACCAGGTCCGGGGGTTCGAGTGGTTTCCAGGCGGCGTCCGTGCCACTGCTCTCGCCCAGCGCGTCAAGTGCCCTGCGGCGCAGGGTGCCCGGGATCTGCTGCTCCGTGGACCAGCCCAGGAGCGGGGCCGCGGTACCGGGCGGGAGCCGGTCCGCGGCGGCCTCGGCGCGCCACTGCCGGGCCAGGTCCGGGTGGCCGCGGGCTTCGAGGAGCTCGGGGATACCGCGGGACGCGGCGGCGGCCCGCAGCACCAGGGCCCGGCCCCGTTCCAGTG
Source organism: Streptomyces sp. NPDC020845 (assembly GCF_044334165.1). Classification (NCBI taxonomy): domain Bacteria; kingdom Bacillati; phylum Actinomycetota; class Actinomycetes; order Kitasatosporales; family Streptomycetaceae; genus Streptomyces; species Streptomyces sp. NPDC020845. Next base: position 240,915 of record NZ_JBIRSJ010000018.1, read on the forward strand.
CGTCCACCGCTTCGGCGGGACGGCCGTTCATGGTCGTCCAGTAGGCCAGCCACATTGCCTGCCACGCCCCGGTGCGGGCCACGGCCAGGCCGTGTTCGGAGCCGAGTTGGAGAAGGACGTCCGAGGCCAGCCGAGCCAGCTCCTCGCCCATGACAGCCAAGCAGGCATCCAGATCCGCCTGGGCGCTCGGACCGTGGCGGGCACAGCGCAGCCGGTAACCCTCGGCCAACTGTGCCAGGGCGTCGCCGATATGTGGCAAACCGCGCCCTGCGGCGATCAGTTCGCGGACCCGGGCCAGCTCCGTGATGCTCTGGTCGAGCAGGCCCGGGTCGTTGAGGTGGCGGGTCGCGTGCAGCAGGGCCCGGCCGAGTTGGCTCCGCAGCTGGAGTTCCTGGTGGGGGGTGGGCTGCGGTCCCTCGAGGATCCGATGAACCTCCGCGGCGGCCCGGTCGGCGGCCTCCCGGCTTGGATCGATCACGACCAGTTGGATCATCGCGTTGGCCCGTACGGCCGGGAAGTACGGTGCGAGCAGTCCGGCGATCTGCCGCTGGTCGGTCTCCACCACGTCCCGCAGGTACCGGGCCGAGGCGCGGAACTCGGCCAAATTCTGAGTGCGGGCGGCCTGTTCCCGATGGACCTCGGCCAGGATGACGGCGATGGCGAAGCGGTTTTCCTGCTCGGGCGGCAGGGTGGCGTACAGATCGGTCAGCTCCTCGATGAGGCGCGGCAGCACGGTGGGGTCGTCGCTGCGGCGGGCCAGGGCCAGCTCATGGTGGGCCGCGAAGACCATCGCGTTGACCATGTTCGTGGACGGCGGTGAGCCGTCGCGGCGGTAGGCGGCGCGCAACGCCCTGGCCATCGTCAAGGCGGCGTCGGCGGCCTCGAAACTGCCCCCGAACATCGCCGCCGAATGTATGCGCCCAGCCAGGGCGGCGGCGATGGCCTGCCTGGCGGGCGTGGCCTTCTCGCCTTCCCCGGACAACCCGTCGATCATCTCCTGGAGCCGGGCGGCGCCCCTCTCCAGCTGTGCCAGATCGCCGGTCTGCTGCACCCGTACCATATCGATCAGACTGGTCAGCCACTGTTCCAAGGTGACCTGGCCCGGCCGGCCGGAACGGCCGACCGGCTCGGGGTCCGGCTCCGACACGGCCTCGTCCACCTCGTCGAAGTCCATCGTGTCGGGTACGAAGAGGTTGGCCTGCAGCAGCAGGGCGGCATGCAGCTTGGCCATGCGGCCCCGTTCGGGCACGCCCGTCGGCAACTCCCCCAGGGCACCCCGGACGGTGTCCGCGCTGCGACGGGCGCCCTCGGCCAGTGCCCGAGGGTCGCCCTCCCCCGATCTGAGCTTGGCCAGCAGCTCGCGCAGCGGTGCGAAGACCGGTTGGTCCAGGCCCAGGGCCGCCACTTCCTCGTCGGCCTTCTCGGTGGAGATCCTGAGTTGGTACACGGCGTAGGACAGCCACACCAGGAGACCCGTGAACCGCGGGATGTCCTCCAAGGCCCAGACGAGCACGCCCTGGACGGCGTCGGCCAACGGATCATCGGCGCTTTCCAGGGGAGCTGTACCGGTCGGCTCCGTCGCGTTCTCCTCGTGCGGTGCCACCGCCTCGGACAGTGTCAGCTTGATCTCCGACGTAACGGACCCGAGCAGTCCGATCAGCTCCGGATCCTTCGGGGCCTCCAAGAGGCGCCCGAGAACATGTGTGGCCTCCGCCAGTTCGTCCCGCGTGGCTGCGGTCAGCGGCTGCGGGCCGGAGGCGCGAGGTGACGGCTCCTGTCGGGGGCCTTGGCGCGAGGCGCGCATGGCTCGCGTGTAGTGCTCCGGGACGAGCAGCCAGAGCAGTGCTTTGCGGGCTTGCACCGCGAGCGGGTCGGTGAGCGGCCTGGTGCGGTCGGCCCAGCGCAGGTGAGACAGGGCATGCTCCCGTGCGGCTCGGGCCGCGTCGCGCTGTTGGCCCGGCCCACGGTTGTCGAGCCAGACACACATCAGGATCCCCAGCGAAGGGACGATGCCGTCCCGGAGCGGTTCGTCCGCGGGCAACAGTTTTTCGATGGCGGCGAGATGCTGGATCGTCTGCCACAGCGCGGCGCTCCGCGCCGGGTCGTCCGCCGGGCGGCGCATCACCTCGTTGGCCTGGCGGGTGGCGATGTCGGCCCAGGCGCGCAACACCGGCGCCCTGTCCCCGCTGTCGTTGTGCTCCTTGTCCACCCAGCGCTCCCCCGTGTCCGATGGCCGCACGCCCCGGCGGGTCGGGCCGGCAGCCATCGCCGACTGCCGCACGGCCCGCCGAGGCCGCTGCGGGTCATCTACCCCGGCGACGGCTTGTCCACGTGGGTCTGCGCCCAGGGCGGCTGACAGGAGTCAGACGAACACCGACAGCAGCAGGGCCATGAGCAGGCCGAGCACGCTGACCAGGGTCTGCACGACGGTCTGGGTCCTGGCGGCCTGGGCGAGGTCCATGCCGAACGACTCCTTCACCAGCCAGAAACCGGCGTGGTTGACGTAGTTGAGGCCGAGGGAGCCGGCGCCGATCGCGACCACGAGGAGCGACGCCTCCAGGCCTCCGCCGCCACCGATCAGCGGGGCCACGATACCGGTCGCGGAGACGATGCCGACGGTGGCCGAGCCCGTGGTCAGCGAGAGCAGCAGCGCGATGAGCCAGCCCAGCAGGATCACGTTGATATGGGCTCCCTCGGCGGCCGACGCGATGGCGTCGCCGATGCCCGAGTCCTGAAGGACCTGCTTGAACGCACCCCCGCCGCCGATGATGAGGAGGATCGCGGCGATGGACTTGAGGCTGTTGGTCAGGGAGGCGTGGGTCGCCTCCCCCGAGCGGCCACCGCCGACGATGGTCACACCGAGGGCGAAGAGCACACCGGCCAACATCGCCACCAGCGGTTCCCCCGCGAAGGCGAGGTCGGCGCGCAGCCCGCTGGACTCGTCGAGCAGCGTTTCGGCCAGGGTACGCAGCAGCATGAGCGCGACCGGAACGAGCACGGCCGCCACGGCCAGGCCCACGGACACACCGGAGCGGGGAGCCGCGTCCGTGCGCGACTGTGCGCCGGGCCCCGAGGAAGTCACCGCGGGTCCCTGTCCGGCGCCGGTGAACTGGGCCACGAGCTCGGCGTCCGGGCGGACCTCGGGGAGCCGAGGCGCGATCCAGCGGGCGTAGACGGGGCCGGCCAGGATGACGGTGGGGATGGCGCAGACGACGCCGACGACGAGGGTGAGGCCGAGGTCGGCGTGCAGGCCGGTCATGGCGGTCAGCGGGCCGGGGTGGGGCGGCAGCATGCCGTGCAGGGTGGACAGGGAGGCGATGGCCGGGACGCCGAGCAGCACATACGGGCTGCCCTTGGTGCCGCCCTGGTCCTCGAGCCGACGGGCCACGCTGAAGATCAGCGGCAGCAGCACGATCAGGCCCACCTCGAAGAACATGGGGATACCGATGACGAACGCCACCGCGCCGACCAGCCAGGGCAGCCTGCTGGTGTCGGCGCGTTCGACGAGGCCGCGGGCGATGGCGTCGGTCGCTCCGGAGTCGGACAGCAGTCGGCCCAGCATGGCGCCCAGCGCCAGCGTGACACCGACGTCCCCGAGGGTGCCGCCCGCGCCTTCCTCGATCGAGTCGATCAGTTTGGCCACCGGTTCGCCGGCCGCGAGTCCGGTGGCGACGGTCACGACGATCAGTGCGACGAAGGGGTGGACGCGCAGCCGTGAGTTGATCAGGTAGATCAGTGCGGCGATCGCCACCGTCAGGATCAGCAGCAGCCACCAGGTGTGTGGGGTCATACGGAATACCTTTCGAACGTATATGCGAACCAAGGGACGGAAAGAAGGCGTGCGTGACCTGCGGGACGAGCACGGTGCGGGAGGCGGTCAGTCGAGTGCGAGGCGTGTGACCAGGTCGGCCACCGCGGCGTCCTGCCGCTCGAGGTAGGCGCCGAAGGCACCACCGGTGATGAAGGCGTCGGTCCAGCCGTGCCGGGTGAGCTCGGCCTTCCACTGCCGCGAGGAGTGCAGCGCGGTCAGCGCCCGGATCCAGCGCTTGCGGTCCTCGGGACTGATGCCGGGCGGGGCGACGATCCCTCGCCAGTTGTGGAACACCAGGTCGATACCGGACGCCTTCAGGGTCGGCACCCCGGGCAGCGCCGCCACCGGCCGGTCGCTGGTGACCGCGAGCACCCGCAGCTGGCCCGCCTGGATCTGGTCCAGGAACTCACCGATGCCACTGGTGGCGAAGTCGACCCTGCCGTCGAGCAGCGCGGGCAGCAGATCGCCGCCACCGCCGTCGTAGGCGACGTACCTCACCTGCCGGGGAGCGATTCCGACGGTCCTGGCCAGCTCCATGGGGAACAGGTGGTCCGGGCCGCCCAGAGAGGAACCGCCGCCGACCCTGACCCGCCGCGGGCCCGTCCGCCACGCGGTGACCAGGTCCTCGACCGTGCGGTACGGCGAGTCCTTGCGGACCACCACCGCCTCGGGCTCCTCGATGAGGCGCGCGATCGGGGTGGTCTGCCGTACGGTCACCCGTGCGTGCACGACATGCGACGCGCCGAGGACCCCGAGGCCCATCTGGAGGGCGAGCCTGCCGTTGCCTCGTTCGTTGACGGTCCGCTGAAGACCCACCGTTCCACCGGCACCCGGCAGATTGAACACCTGCACATCCGAGGCGGTGCCGGTTTCCTCCAGCACACGGGCCACCGTACGGGCCGTGGTGTCGTATCCGCCCCCGGCCGTATTGGGCACCAGAATGCGCAGGCCGTCGTCGGCCGCCCCGGTGTCCGGCCATGCGCCGCAGCCGCCGAGAACCAGCGAGAGCAGGAGGGCGACGGTGCCCGACAGGGCTCGGGTACGTCCTCTCATGGCACCTCCCTTTCGCTTCTCGCACGGCGGACGTCATGATTGTGCGGCCTGGCGGGAGAGTCGCCCAGGTTGTGTCACCAGGAGAGATTGAGTTCATTGTGGTCGCCGCGTTCCGTCGCCAAACGCTCGCGGGCGAGATGCTGGTGCTCCAGCTCGCCATCGTCGTGGTGGTGCTGCTGGCGGTCGCCGCGGTCTCGCTCGCACAGTCGGAGGCCACCTTCAACCGGGTCGAAGGCCGGCGGGTGAGCGCGCTGGCCGAGCAGTTGGCCGCCCACCCGCTCGTACACAGCCGGCTGACGAAACCCGCGCCCGCCGAGGCCCTGGCCCCTCTGGTGCACTCCACACAGGTGCAGTCCGATGTCACCTCGGTAACGGTGGCCGACCGCGACGGTCGCGTCGTCAGTTCGACGAACCCCACGGTGGTCGGCGACCGGCTGCCGCTGGGCGAGGGGGTCGGCGCGGGCCGGGGCTGGTCCGGCTCGCTGGCCTGGGACGGCAACCGGGAGCTGGTGGCCCAGGTGCCGGTGCTCGGCACGACGGGGCACGACGTGGGCCGGAGGCTGGGCACGGTCATGGTAGGCGAGGCGTCCCCGACGGTGTGGCAGCGGCTCAGCGGCGCCTCCTCGTATCTGCTGATCTACCTCGGCGTCGCCAGTGCGCTCGGCGTCGTCGGCTCCTGGCTGCTCGCCCGGCGCGTCAAACGCCAGACACTCGGACTGGAGCCACGCGAGATCACCGGACTGGCCGAGCACCGCGAGGCCATGCTGTACGGCATCGCCGAGGGCGTCGTCGCCCTGGACCCACAGCACCGTCTCACCCTCGTCAACGATGTGGGCAGACGGCTGCTCGACCTGCCCGAGGACAGCGTGGGCCGGACCGTGGCCGAGCTCGGCATCGACGGAAGGCTGCTCGACGTGCTGACCGGCGCGCAGGACACCGCCGCGGGCCCGCGTGACGAGGTCGTCGTCCGCCACGGCCGCGTCCTGGTCATGAACCGGATGACGGTCACGAAGGACGGACGGCTCCTCGGCTCCGTGGCCACCCTGCGCGACCGCACGGAACTGGCCCATCTGGAGCGCGAAATCGGCTCCTTCCGCAGCACCTCCGAGCTGCTGCGCGCACAGGCGCATGAGTTCGCCAACCAGCTGCACACCATCTCCGGGCTGATCCAGATCGGCGAGCAGGACGAGGTGGTGCGCTACATCCGCGCGTTGAACCAGCGCCGCCAGTCACTCGACATGACCGTCGGCCGCCGGGTCGGCGACACCGCCGTCGCCGCGCTGCTGATGGCGAAGTCCGCCCAGGCCGCCGAGCGGAAGGTCGCCCTGCGCATCTCCGACCGAACGGGGCTTGGCCGCCTCGCCCCGGAAGACGCCGCCGACGTGGCGACCGTGGTCGGCAACCTCGTCGACAACGCCATCGACGCGGCCACCGCGGGCGAGCCCGACGGTTCGCTCCACGGCTCGCTCCACCGCTCGCTGCACGGTGGCGTCCCGCGTGACGAGGCATGGGTGGAGGTCGAACTGCGGCAGGACGCAGCCAGCGTGGAGATCGTGGTCCGCGACTCGGGCCCCGGCGTCGCCCCCGAACTCGCGCAGGAAGTCTTCGCACACGGCTTCACCACCAAGGCCGCCCAAGAGGGCGAGCGCGGCATCGGGCTCGCCCTGACCCGTCTCGTCTGCGAGCGCCGCGGTGGAGAGATCGCGGTCACCAATACGGCCGAGGGCGCCATGTTCACCGCGCGCATGTCCGTCGGCCACCCCACCGGCGCGGTGGCGGAAGGAGCTACCCCATGACCGAGCCGACCGACACCATCGACGTCCTGGTCGTCGACGACGACTTCATGGTTGCCCGGGTCCACCGCACATTCGTCGAACGAGTCCCCTCCTTCCGGGTCGTCGGCACCGCCCACACCGGCGAGCAGGCGATCAAGGCCGTGGACGAACTGCGCCCCGACCTCGTCCTGCTCGACCTGTACCTGCCGGATGTCTTCGGTCTCGACGTCATCCCGCGGCTGCGCACCGCCGGACACGACTGCGACGTCCTGGTCATCAGCGCGGCCCGCGAGGCCGAGGCGGTACGCGACGCCGTACGCCACGGCGTCGTCGACTACCTCCTCAAGCCCTTCGACTACGAGGATCTGCAGCCCCGCCTCGAACGGTACGCAACCCGGCGCGGGCGCCTGCTCACCACCGTCGTCCGCGGCCAGGCCGACGTGGACCGCGCCCTGGCCGGTGCGTTCGCACCCGCGGCGGGCATCGCCCTGCCGAAGGGCATGAGCGTGGAGACCGCCGACCTGATCGAACGGGCGCTCCGCGACGCGGACGGCACCCTCTCCGCCACCGAAGCGGCGACCACCACCGGCGTGTCCAGGGTGAGCGCCCGCCGCTACCTGGAGTACTTCCACGACACCGGCCACGCCGATGTGGCACTGCGCTACGGCAGCGCCGGCCGGCCGGAGCGCCGGTACAGCTGGCGGGCATGACGAGCGGACACCTGTGGCCGACTAGCGACCACGGGTGCGGGCGCGGAGCGCTTTGTCGTAGCTGTCGACCGCATTCTCGACCGTGCTCAGGTACTCCCGCAGGCTATGAGGCGTACGGTCTCGCACGAGGGTGTGCAGCGCGTAGCGGGGAGAGACTTCCCACGCGAATCTCCCCGGGGCGTTGGGACAGACCATCGGCTCGTTGGTGAACACCATCGAGGGGTCGTCGGAGTGCCGGTACGTCCAACGGCACGGCCACATCCGCAGCGCTGTCTCACCCACATACCGCACCGCGCCCGCGTAGAACTCGTCTCCGGCACCGGCTGCCGCCTCCAGCGAGGCGGGGCCGTCGAAACGGTCCAGCACAAGCCTCTCCAGCACCAAGAGCGAGTCCGGTGAGTAGTCGAAGGGGAAGTCATCGGGCAGATGGGCCGTACGCCACCGGTCCAGTGCGGCGTCCATGGGGGTCAGCCACTCGTCAAGAAACCGGCGGGACTCCTCACTGGCGTGCAGGCGGTCGTCCTCCATGTACCACGCGAGCGTGCCGGGTTCGGCCGTGGGCATCTCGTCACGCACCCAATTGCCGAGATCCACCGGCATCGGCAGACCGAACTCCTTCAGGCCCTTGGCCTGTTCGGGCGTGAGCAGAAGCCACCAGGCGTCATAGGAATCCTCGTCCAGCTGATAGAAACTCCGTGGATCGTCGTTGCCAGGCACAAGGTCGCCTATGGCCTCGAAGGCGGTGTTCCAGTCCATGTAGCGCGTGCTGTCGGAGAGGTGTTCCGCCGGGTGCCATATCGACCGGCCATTGCGCCGGAAGTGCAGATACTCCTCTCCGTCCTCATCCTTCACCAGCTCGACATCGTCGACCACCACCGCATCACCCGAGCACGCCGCCGCGTCGAGCAGCAACTCCGCATACCCGTCCTCGAGATAGCCCAGCGCCTTTTCGGGCGTCTGGAAGCCGAGGCCGCATTCACCGACGAGGAAGGTCAGCTCGTCGGGGTTATCGAAATCCTCATCAAGGTCCATGCCGATCCCGGCGGCTTCCGCCAGACCGACCGCGGCCTGCTCCTCCGTCGCTATGCCCAGCCGGACCAGGACCTCCGCGAATTCCCGGAGCGTGTGTTGTGTTGCGTCGCCCATGACAGCGTCCTCACCCATTCTTCCGGCGCCCTGAGGCCGTGATCTCCAGGTGGATCGCCCCGAGCTCGCGTATGGCGGCCGGAAAATCACAGAAGTCGGGATTGGTGAGGGCATCCCCCCAGAACATGTACGTCTGGCCCGATCGGGTCCAGGCCAGAAGGTCGACGATCTGCGTGAACGCCGAGGGTGCGAATGGCGGGACCAGATCCTCGTCGTCATCAAGGCTTGTCGCATGCAACTCCCGCCCGGTCAGCAGGCGCAGCCAGACCGCCGCCGCGAACGCCGCCTGGGACACCACATGCCGCTCCGGATCCTGATCCTCGCAGTAGTACAGGCCCATGGCGGTCAGATGCTCATGGACCGCATCGACGTCGCTCGGCTCGCCTGCGGCAACTTGACGGAGCCCGCGCACCACATCCGCGGGCGTCAGCACAGGCTCGTCGCTGAACTCCTCATCCTCCTGCGCAACACGGTCGAGCAGCGGAGCCATCAGGTCGTAAAGGCGGGCTACCTGCTCCTTCGGGTCCAGTGTCCCGGCGAACTCATCGATGACCCCCAGCAATTCGGGGTACGTCGTGTCTTCCATGGCTCCTGGATAGCAGGCGGCACGGACATCTCCGTCCGGGGGCGGCAGGTAGAAGCGGGCGACAGGCGCGGCGATCGACCGCGGAGTGACCACATCAGACCGGACATATCGTGAAGCAACTGAGGAGGTTGAGGAGAACGTGCAAAGATGACGGACACCCGGGTCAGACCACCCGGGGTCAAGGAGAATCCCAGTGAGATCTCGGACGTTGAGCCGTTACTCAACCGTGGCCGCGACCGTGCTGTCCGCCACGCTGCTGCCCCTGTCCGCCGCCCATGCCGCCGACGCCGCCCCCACCGCCGACGACTCGGCGCCCGCGGCGACGCAGACGACCATCGCGTCCTTCGGTCGAATAGCGGACGCCGTACTGACCGACCGCACCGCCGCTCTGCTCGACCGGCCCCAACTCGCCCGCACGGCACGGAAGTCGCAGGGAAACGTGCGGCTCTCGCCCGCGGCCTCCCGCGCGGAGAGCACCAGCCTGGCCTCCGTGCAGGACACGCGCGCCCGGCTGGCCGTGCTCGGCGAGGCCTACAGCGACGCCGACACGAAGACCACCGTCGACAGCACCCGTGTGGAGGGTCGCAAGGCCACGGTCCGCGTCACCGAAGCCACCACCCTCACCTACGAGAAGATCCGCGGCGACGAGCCCCCGACCACCGGCTTCACCGCACACCACGAACTCACCTTCACGGCGCAGACGGACGGCACCTGGCAGCTGGTGAGTGTCCGCCGCACGGACAAGGGCCCCCGCGCGATCAACGAGCCCGTCCCGGCGACGAGCACGGCGCCGGTGCGCCCGAGCGCCATCATCGACGCCCCCCGCGCCGCCACCACATACCCGGCGCCGGCCAAGCCCAAGAACCTCGGCACCGGCACCACGTACAACTACGCGGCGATGGCGACGTACGCCGAGAAGTACTGGAAGAACTACAACACCGCCTACCGCCGCTTCAACAGCGCCGGCGGGGACTGCACCAACTACATCAGCCAGTCCCTCTACGCGGGCGGTTGGAAACACGACACCACCTCCACCGAGGACTACGACACCTGGTGGTACGGCACGTCGAGCCAGTCCGACACCTGGATCGGCGTCAACGAGTGGTCCTGGTTCACGCAGACCGCGAAGCGGACCACCGCCCTCGCGAACGCCTACCAGATGGACATCGGTGACGTCCTTCAGGTGGACTTCGACAAGGACGGCGCCAAGGATCACACCATGATCACCTCGTACCGGAGCACGAGCGGCGTCCCGTACCTCACGTACCACGACACCGACACCTACCGGCGGTCGCTGTCCAGCCTCCTCTCGTCGTACCCGAACTCCGCGTACTACGCCTACCGCACCTGATACCTGGCCACCATCTCGGCCGCTTGGGCCCGCTGTTCCCATACCCCGTAGTGGGAGCAGCGGGCCCAGCTGTCTCCCCGAACACTTTTCGGCGCGTCGAACTCTTCTCGGTGCGTCGAAACTCTTTTCGGCGCGACCAGCGGCGCCCGCACCGCTGCTCGAGGTGCATTCAAGTCCAATGCGACCGCTGTTCTTCCGCACTGGCATATAAGTCCATGAACGTCTGCTTCTGACTGCTGCCTCTGCCGAGCGGCCATGCGTGTTCAAGGACGCTCAAGAAAGTGATCCCACTTTGGTGCACGAAGACGAACTCCTCAGCTACCTGAAGCGAGTGACCGCGGATCTGGACCGGACTCGCCGTCGTCTTTACGAGGTCACCGAGCGGGAGCAAGAACCCATCGCCATTGTCGGCATGGCCTGCCGCTTCCCCGGCGAGGTACGGTCCGCCGAGGACTTCTGGCAGCTGATCGTGGCGGAGCGGGACGCGATCGGGGACTTCCCCACCGACCGTGGCTGGGACATCGAGCGGCTGTACGACCCGAACCCGGACCGATCCGGCACCTGCTACACGCGGCACGGTGGCTTCCTCTACGACGCCGCCGGATTCGACGCCGAGTTCTTCGAGACCTCACCCCGTGAGGCGCTGGCGATGGATCCGCAGCAGCGGCTGCTGCTGGAGACGTCCTGGGAGGCCTTCGAGCACGCCGGCATCGACCCGACCTCCGTCCGCGGCAGCCGGACCGCCGTGTTCACCGGCGTCAACCCACCGGACTACCCCGTCGGACACGCCTCAAGGCCCCCGGAGTCCGCCGAGGGATTCATCCTCACCGGCAGCGCGGGAAGCATCGCCTCGGGCCGAATCGCTTACACGCTGGGCTTGGAAGGGCCTGCGGTCACCGTGGACACGGCGTGTTCGTCGTCTCTGGTCGCCCTGCATCTGGCCTGCCAGGCGCTGCGGGCCGAGGAATGCTCCATGGCGCTGGCGGGTGGAGTGGCCGTCATGTCGACCCCACGCATCTTCGTGGAGTTTGCGCGGCAGCGGGGGTTGTCGGTGGATGGGCGGTGCAAGGCGTTTGGGGTGGGTGCGGATGGTACGGGGTGGGCGGAGGGTGTGGGGATGTTGTTGGTGGAGCGGTTGTCGGATGCGCGGCGGTTGGGGCATCGGGTGTTGGCGGTGGTGCGGGGCAGTGCGGTGAATCAGGACGGGGCGTCGAATGGTTTGACGGCGCCGAATGGTCCGTCGCAGCAGCGGGTGATCCGGCAGGCGCTGGCCAGTGCGCGGGTTGGCGGGGCGGATGTGGAGGTGGTGGAGGGGCACGGTACGGGGACGCGGCTGGGCGATCCGATCGAGGCGCAGGCGTTGCTGGCGACCTACGGTCAGGAGCGGGTGGGGGACCGGCCGTTGTGGTTGGGGTCGGTGAAGTCGAATATCGGGCATGCGCAGGCCGCGGCGGGTGTTGCGGGTGTCATCAAGATGGTGATGGCGATGCGGTATGGGGTGTTGCCGCGGACGTTGCATGTGCAGGAGCCGTCGCCGCATGTGGACTGGTCCTCGGGCGGGGTGCGGCTGCTGACGGAGGCGGTGCCGTGGCCGGAGTCGGGTCGTGCCCGGCGTGCGGGGGTGTCGTCGTTCGGGGTGAGTGGCACCAACGCCCACGTCATCCTCGAACAGGCACCGCCGGAGGAGAACGACGATCCGGCGGATGCCTCGTCGGGGTCGTTTCCGTGGATGGTGTCGGCCAAGTCCGAACAGGCGCTACGGGCGCAGGCAGCGCAACTGCGTGCGTATCTGGCGGGGTGTCCTGAGGTGGGGCTGGCTGATGTCGGGTATGCGCTGGCGACCGGTCGTGCGGCCTTCGACCACCGTGCCGTACTCCTGGGCCCGGACCGCGAAGCCTTCCTGGAAGCGCTGGGAGCTCTGGAGGCCGACGAGGAACACGAGAACCTGGTACGGGGCGTAGCAACCGGGGCGGGGAAGCTGGCGTTTGTGTGTTCCGGGCAGGGCACGCAACGCCCTCGTATGGGATACGAGCTGTACCACGCGTTCCCGCTGTTCGCCGCAGCCATGGACGAAGCCTGCGCGCACCTCGATCCATACCTCGACCGGCCCCTGCGGGATGTCGTGTTCGCCGAACCGGACAACGACAACGATACGGCGCAGTTGCTGCATCAGACGGGCTATGCCCAGCCCGCGCTGTTCGCTCTCCAGGTCGCCCTGCACCGTCTGGTCACCGAACAGTACGGGCTCACGCCCCACTACTACGCCGGTCACTCCCTGGGGGAGATCACCGCGGCCCATCTCGCCGGGATCCTCACCCTCCCCGACGCGGCCCGTCTGGTCACCACCCGCGCCCGCCTGATGCAGGCTCTCCCCGCCACCGGCGCCATGACCACCCTCCAAGCCGACGCGGACGAACTCCATGAACATCTCGCACCACTTGAGGGGCGGGTGTCGCTCGCGGCGGTGAACGCGCCCGGGTCCGTGGTCATCAGCGGTGATCGCCACGACGTGGACGCTACGGCCGAAATCTTCCGCACCATGGGGCGCAAAGCCACACCCCTCAAAGTCAGCGGCGCCTTCCACTCACACCACATCGACCCCCTCCTCGACGAACTCCACGCCACCGCCGAAACCCTCACCTACCACCCACCCCACACCCCCCTGGTCACCACCAACCCCACCGACCAGGACCCCACCACACCCGACTACTGGGTCCGGCAAACACGCGAGACCGCCCACTACGCCCACACCACCCAACAACTCCACACCCACGGCGTCACCACCTACCTCGAACTCGGACCCGACACCACACTCACCACCCTCACCCACCACAACCTCCCCCACCACACCCCCAACGCCCACGCCCTCCTCCACCCCGACCAACCCGAAACCCACACCACCCACACCGCCCTCGCCCACCTCCACACCCACGGCCACCCCACCACCTGGCACCACCACCACACCCCCAACCCCACCCACCACCCCAACCTCCCCACCTACCCCTTCCAACACCACCACTACTGGCTTCATGTCTCCGAACCGCAAGGCGAGCAGCACACCCCCCGCCCCATCTCGGCCGAACCGCCCGCCACAGCTACTCTTCGTCAGCGGCTCTCCCACCAACCACCAGACGCGCAGCAGCAGACTCTTCTCGACGCCGTTCGCACGCACATCGCCGGCGTCCTCGGCCATGGGAGCCCCGAGAACATCCACGCCGAGCGCGCGTTCAAGGAACTGGGCTTCACCTCGCTGACTGCCGTCCAGTTCCGCAATCGCCTGTGCGAGGCCACCGGGCTGACCCTTGCACCGACCATCGTGTTCGACTACCCGAGCCCCGCCGCGCTCGTACAGCATTTGTGTCAGCAGTTACTGGGTACGCGAGGCGAAACCGTCAGCCACGTCCCCCTCACGACCGTTGGCACGGGCGAACCCATCGCAATTATCGGCATGGCGTGCCGCTACCCAGGAGACGTACAGACCCCAGAACAGCTGTGGGATCTGCTCGTGACCGAGCAGGACGCGATCTCCGGATTCCCGACCGATCGTGGCTGGGACCTCGACAACCTCTACGACCCGGATCCCGAGCGGTTCGGAACGTCGTACACGAGGGAGGGGGGGTTTATTCACCAAGCGGGCGAATTCGATGCCGAATTTTTCGGCATCAGCCCGCGCGAGGCCCTGGCCATGGACCCTCAGCAGCGAATTCTTCTCGAGGTCTCCTGGGAGGCCTTCGAGCGAGCAGGCATCGACCCCACCTCGGTACGCGGCACTCAGACCGGGATCTTCGCCGGCCTGGCCTACCACGACTACGCGCAGCGCTTCCCGATCGCCCCCGAGGGGTTCGAGGGATACCTCGTTCATGGAAGCGCGGGCAGTATTGCCTCAGGGCGCGTGGCCTACACCTTCGGCCTGGAAGGGCCGGCGGTCACCGTGGACACGGCATGTTCGTCGTCCCTGGTCGCCCTCCATCTGGCCTGCCAGGCACTGCGGTCAGGGGAATGCTCGATGGCCCTGGCCGGCGGGGTCACCGTCATGTCCACCCCGGCGGCCTTCATCGAGTTCTCCCGGCAGCGTGGGCTGTCTCCGGACGGTCGGTGCAAGGCATTCTCCGCCACGGCCGATGGCACCGGCTGGGGCGAAGGCGCGGGCATGGTGCTGGTGGAACGGCTCTCGGACGCGCAGCGGCTCGGGCATCCCATCCTGGCCGTGGTGCGAGGAACGGCGGTCAACCAGGACGGCGCCAGCAACGGACTCACCGCGCCCAACGGCCTCTCACAACAACGCGTCATCCGCCAGGCCCTCGCCAGCGCCGAGTTGACGCCGACTGCCATTGACGCAGTGGAGGGGCACGGTACGGGGACGACGCTGGGCGACCCGATCGAAGCCCAGGCCCTTCTGGCGACATACGGTCAGAACCGCTCCGTGGACCAGCCACTTTTGCTCGGCTCGATGAAGTCGAACATCGGACACGCCCAGGCGGCGGCCGGAGTGGGCGGGATCGTCAAGATGGTACTGGCGATGCGGCACGGGGTGTTGCCGCGGACGTTGCATGTGCAGGAGCCGTCGCCGCATGTGGACTGGTCCTCGGGCGGAGTACGGCTGCTGACCGAGGCCACGCCCTGGCCCGACACCGGCCACCTCCGACGCGCGGGGGTGTCCTCCTTCGGCGTCAGCGGCACCAACGCGCACGTGATCCTCGAACAGGCACCACCGACCGAAGCTCCGGAAACCGGTGAAGACACCTCAACGCCAACACCGCTGCTCGAACCGTGGTTTGTGTCCGCGAAGTCCGAGGACGCGCTGCAAGCGCAGGCGCGACGGCTGCGCCAGTACCTCGCTTCGGCCCCGGAACTCGACTTGGCCGATATCGGGTATGCGCTGGCCACCGGTCGTGCGGCCTTCGACCACCGTGCCGTACTCCTGGGCCAGGACCGCGAAGGCTTCCTGGAAGCGCTGGGAGCTCTGGAGGCCGACGAGGAACACGCTGGGCTTGTACGAAGCGTAGCAACCGGAACTGGGAAGCTCGCGTTTGTGTGTTCCGGGCAGGGCACGCAACGCCCTCGTATGGGATACGAGCTGTACCACGCGTTCCCGCTGTTCGCCGCAGCCATGGACGAAGCCTGCGCGCACCTCGATCCATACCTCGACCGGCCCCTGCGGGACGTCGTGTTCGCCGAACCGGACAACGACAACGATACGGCGCAGTTGCTGCATCAGACGGGCTATGCCCAGCCCGCGCTGTTCGCTCTCCAGGTCGCCCTGCACCGCCTGGTCACCGAACAGTACGGGCTCACGCCCCACTACTACGCCGGCCACTCCCTGGGGGAGATCACCGCGGCCCACTTCGCCGGGATCCTCACCCTCCCCGACGCGGCCCGCCTGGTCACCACCCGCGCCCGCCTGATGCAGGCTCTCCCCGCCACCGGCGCCATGACCACCCTCCAAGCCGACCCCGAAGAACTCCACGAACACCTCACACCACTTGAGGGGCGGGTGTCGCTCGCCGCGGTGAACGCGCCCGGGTCCGTAGTCATCAGCGGTGATCGCCACGACGTGAACGCTACGGCCGAAATCTTCCGCACCATGGGGCGCAAGGCCACTCCGCTGAAGGTCAGCGGCGCCTTCCACTCACACCACATCGACCCCCTCCTCGACGAACTCCACGCCACCGCCGAAACCCTCACCTACCACCCACCCCACACCCCCCTGGTCACCACCAACCCCACCGACCAGGACCCCACCACACCCGACTACTGGGTCCGGCAAACACGCGAGACCGTCCACTACGCCCACACCACCCAACAACTCCACACCCACGGCGTCACCACCTACCTCGAACTCGGACCCGACACCACACTCACCACCCTCACCCACCACAACCTCCCCCACCACACCCCCAACGCCCACGCCCTCCTCCACCCCGACCAACCCGAAACCCACACCACCCACACCGCCCTCGCCCACCTCCACACCCACGGCCACCCCACCACCTGGCACCACCACACCCCCAACCCCACCCACCACCCAAACCTCCCCACCTACCCCTTCCAACACCACCACTACTGGCTCAACACCACCACCCCAACCCCCAACACCACCAGCATCCGCTTCTTGGCATCGTTGGAGAGCGAAGACGTCGACGCAGTGGCCTCCGCCCTGGCCATCGACCGTGACTCTTCCCTCGAAACAGTCCTGCCGGCACTCTCCACCTGGCGTAAGCGCCACGATGACCAGGCCGTCATCGACTCCTGGGGCTACCGCGAGACGTGGAAACCGGTCACCCTCCCCCAGAGCGGCACCAGGTCACCCGGCACCTGGCTCATCGTCGTCCCCGCTCTGCGGAGTGCGGACGCCCCCATCGACGTGATCGTCGATGCCCTGCGTCGCCTTGGAGCGCAGACCATCACGCTCACCCTCGACTCCTCCTGTGCCGACCCCGAAACCCTTGCTCAACGGCTCGCCGAACACAGTGATCTGGTGAGCGTCGACGGCGTGCTCTCGCTACTCGCCTTCGATGAGGAACCCCACCCCGAACACCCCCACCTACCCACCGGCACCGCACTCACCCTCACCCTCATCCAAACCCTCACCACCCACCCCAACACCACAGCACCCCTGTGGTGCCTCACCCAAACCGCCACCACCACCCACCCAACCGAACCCCTCAACCACCCCACCCAAGCCCACATCTGGGGACTCGGACGCACCACCGCACTCGAACACCCCAACCACTGGGGCGGACTCATCGACCTCCCCACCACCCCCACCCCACAACACCTCCACCACCTCACCACCGCCCTCACCACCCAACACAACGAACGCGAACTCGCCCTACGCCTCACCGGCCTACACGCCCGCCGTCTGATCCGAACCACGGCCCGCGCCGCACTCGACGCCCCCCAGCCCTGGAAGCCCCACGGCACCATCCTCATCACCGGCGGCACCGGCGCCATCGGCACCCACATCGCCACCTGGATCGCCACCCACCACCCCCACTGCCACCTCCTCCTCACCAACCGACAAGGACCCAACACACCCCACAACACCCAACTCCACCACCACCTCACCCAACTCGGCGCCACCACCACCATCACCACCTGCGACACCACCAACCCCAACCAACTCACCAACCTCCTCAACACCATCCCCCCAACCCACCCCCTCACCACCATCATCCACACCGCAGGTGTCCTCGACGACGCCACACTGACCGCTCAGACTCAGGATCGTCTGTCGACCGTTCTTGGCCCCAAGGCACACGCCGCCCACCATCTGCACAACCTCACTCGGCATCTGGACCTCGATGCCTTTGTTCTGATCTCCTCCACGGCGGCCACGTTCGGCAGCCCTGGGCAGGCCAACTACGCCGCCGCCAACGCCTACCTCGACGCCCTGGCCCAGCACCGTCGCGCCCAAGGACTCCCCGCCACCTCCATTGCCTGGGGACTGTGGGAACAGGGCGGCCTGGCCAACGCCGAGATCACTGGGCACCTGGCACGCCGAGGTCTGCTCCCCATGCCCACGGAACCGGCGCTCACCGCGCTTTCGCAGGCCATCGCCACCCCGGGCCAAGCCCACCACATCATCGCCGACATCGACTGGGGTACCTTCGCCGTCAATCTCAGCCCCAGCGGCGAATCCGTTCCGCTCACCCAGGACATTCCCGAGGCCCAGAGGCAACGTACCCGGCAGGCGATGGATCAGGATTCCGAGACGGCCCTGCACCGGCAACTGGCCAACCGAAACCCGGGCGAGCAGCGGGAGGTGCTTCTCCAACTCGTACGGGCTCAGATGGCCGCGGTCCTCGGACACAGCGACGTCGATGCGGTGCCCTCCGATCGGCCCTTCAAGGAGCTGGGACTCGATTCCCTCGCCGCCGTCGAGACCCGCAACCGGCTGACCGCCCTCGCCGGACTCCGTCTCCCTACCAGCCTCATCTTCGATCACCCGACGCCGAACAAGCTCGCCCAGTATCTGCAAACCGAATTGGCGGGTGAGGAATCCGGCCCAGCGAGCGCAGCACCATTCAGTCCCGCTGCCAAGGCCGACGACTCCATCGCGATCATCGGCATGGCGTGCCGGTTCCCGGGCGGCGTGAGTACGCCCGAGGAGTTCTGGGATCTCATCCTCATGGAACGCGACGCGATCGCGGACTTCCCGACAAACCGCGGCTGGGATCTTGCGGGAATCTTCCACCCTGACCCCGCACACAAGGGCACCTGTTACACCCAGCAGGGTGGCTTCTTGTACGACGCGGCCGAGTTCGACCCCGCCTTCTTCGACATCAGCCCCCGCGAGGCCCTGGCCATGGACCCCCAGCAGCGGCTCTTGCTGGAGACCAGCTGGGAGGCTCTGGAGCGAGCGCACATCGACCCACGGTCTCTGCAAGGCAGCCCTGTCGGTGTCTTCACCGGCATCAACGCCCAGGACTACGCGATCCACCTGGAGCGTTCACCGGAGTCCGTCGAGGGCTACGTCCTCACCGGCAGCTCGAGCAGCATCGCATCGGGCCGAATCGCTTACACCCTGGGCTTGGAGGGTCCCGCCGTCACCGTGGACACGGCGTGCTCGTCGTCCCTGGTCGCCCTGCACCTGGCCAGCCAGGCACTGCGGTCAGGGGAATGCTCGATGGCCCTGGCCGGCGGGGTCACCGTCATGTCCACCCCGACCACTTTCGTCGAGTTCGCGCGACAGCGGGGCCTGTCCACAGACGGTCGGTGCCGCGCCTTCTCCTCCACCGCTGATGGAACCGGCTGGGGCGAGGGCGTGGGCATCTTGTTGGTGGAGCGGTTGTCGGATGCGCGGCGGTTGGGGCATCCGGTGTTGGCGGTGGTGCGGGGTAGCGCGGTGAATCAGGACGGGGCGAGCAATGGTCTGACGGCGCCGAATGGTCCGTCGCAGCAGCGGGTGATCCGGCAGGCGCTGGCCGCTGCAAGGCTGACGGCCCCGGAGATCGACGCGGTGGAGGGGCACGGCACAGGAACGACCCTCGGTGATCCGATCGAGGCACAGGCATTGCTGGCGATCTACGGTCAGGAACGCCCCGACGATCGACCGGTCTGGCTGGGGTCGGTGAAGTCGAATATCGGGCATGCGCAGGCCGCAGCGGGTGTTGCGGGTGTCATCAAGATGGTGATGGCGATGCGGCATGGGATGTTGCCGCGGACATTGCATGTCCAGGAGCCGTCGCCGCATGTGGACTGGTCCTCGGGCGGAGTGCGACTGCTGACCGAGGCCACGCTCTGGCCGGAGACCGGTCGTGTCCGGCGTGCGGGGGTGTCGTCGTTCGGGGTCAGTGGCACCAACGCCCACGTCATCCTCGAACAGGCACCACCCGCACAGGACAGGGAACCGGGCACTGGCTCTGCTTCCTCCTCTCCGTGGATGGTGTCGGCCAAGTCCGAACAGGCACTACGAGCGCAGGCAGCGAAACTACGCACCTACCTGACAGCTCACCCTGAGGTGGGGTTGTCCGATGTCGGGTACGCGCTGGCGACCGGTCGTACCGCCTTCGACCACCGTGCCATACTCCTGGGCCCGGACCGCGAAGCCTTCCTTCATGGCCTGAGGGCTCTGGAGGCCGACGAGGAACAGGAGAACCTGGTACGAGGCGTAGCAACCGGAGCGGGGAAGCTGGCGTTTGTGTGTTCCGGGCAGGGCACGCAACGCCCTCGTATGGGATACGAGCTGTACCACGCGTTCCCGCTGTTCGCCGCAGCCATGGACGAAGC